>JAUYFT010000030.1 GCA_030689605.1 bacterium
TATTGATGAAGCAGGAGATTCAGGCATGAAACTCAAGGAAGGATCAACGTCATGTTTTGTGATTGCTCTTGTAGTGTTTGAGGATCAAGATGAAGCTGATGCATGCGATCAAAGAATTGAGTTACTCAAGCGAGAACGTGGTTGGACTACCGATTCAGAGTTCCACTTTACACGGAATTCTAATCGGACTCGTGATATGTTTTTTGATGCCGTTAGATTGTATAACTTTTTCTACTATGGAATAGTAATCAATAAAGACCCCAAGAGACTTTGGGGTCCCGGCTTTCAAAATAAAAGTTCTTTCTATAAGTACGCTTGTAGACTTGTATTTGAAAATGCAAAAGATAAGCTAGCTGATGCCATTGTTGTTATTGATGAAAGTGGAACTACTGAATTTAAAAATCAACTCGCCCAGTATCTTCGAGGAAAGATCGGTGGATCGTCACGCCGTCTAATTAAAAAAATAAAACAGCAGAACTCCAGATCGAATAATCTATTACAACTTGCTGATTATGTATCTGGAGCAATCTATAGGTCAACCCAGACCCACAAGGTTGAATTTGACAGATTTAGGAAAAAAATTTCACATCGTGAAATGTTTGTACAGATTTGGCCAAAATAAAACATCCGACTCTATCCCTTGCGGGAACGCGGCGATAAACGCCACAGTTTGAGCCGGATGCAATTCCAATCTATTTATAACAAGCCTACGCATATATACAATAGGTCATGCTGTGGATAACTTTATTTTTGCGCTCTAATTAGCATAATTTGTGGTTGGTGGTGGGGAGTTAGAGAAGGGGAGTAACGAAAAACAGACCCGTTGGGTATACGAGTCTGCTTTACGATTGCCTATCTCTAGTTCGAAGCTTGCAACGTCATAATTTTGTAATAGATCCTTGACATCCCCGGTTTTCTTGCTAAAATCCCTCTCACACGGCGTTTAGCACTCGTTTATGTTCAGTGCTAATAGCAGTTACGAATTACGAAAAAAGATACGTCCCGCCATGGAGCGGCCTGCCCGCCAATGCCTGGCGCTTGGCGAAGGCAGGCGGGGATCCCGCCCACTTTTCTTCTGACTGCAATAAGTGGCGGGAAATATACGAAATACGAATAGCTTTTTAGAAGGTTGGGTGGTCTTAAGAGAGATTCGTAATTCGTAGTTTCGTAGGTTCTAATTCGTATTTCGTAACAATTCATTCGTAATTCGTAATCAATATGCAGCTTAAACCCCTGGGCGATAGGATTGTGGTGAAGCCCGCCACGCAGGAAGAAGTGACGAAGTCCGGCATCGTGCTACCAGACACGGTGGATAAGGAGAAGAAGGAGCAAGGTGAAGTGATTGCCATTGGCACGGGTGAGAAAATTTTGAAGCTCGGCCTGAAGCTGGGCGACATTGTGCTGTTTGGTAAGTACTCGGGTGACGAAGTGGAAGTGGACGACACAGAGTACAAAATCCTCAAGGATGAGGATGTGTTAGCAATTCTCATCAAGTAATTTTTTAACCATACACTTATGCCAAAGCAAATTCTCTTCGATGAACAGGCTCGCGCCGCAATCAAGCGAGGCGTGGATAAGCTCGCGAACGCCGTGAAAATTACCTTGGGGCCGAAGGGCCGCAACGTCGTACTGGATAAGGGTTACGGTTCACCGACCATAACCAACGACGGCGTGACCATTGCCAAGGAAATTGATTTAGAAGACAAGTTCGAGAACGTCGGCGCCCAGCTGGTGCAGGAGGTTGCCTCGAAGACGAACGATGTGGCCGGTGACGGCACAACCACCGCGACGTTACTCGCGCAGCAGATGATTACCGACGGCTTCCGCGTACTCGCCGCCGGTGCCAACCCCATGGTCATGCGCCACGGCATTGAGAAGGGTGTGAAAGCGGTTGTTGACGAACTCCATAAAATTTCCAAGCCCGTGAAGAGCACGGAGGAAGTGGCGCAGGTCGCGTCAATTTCCGCGGCTGACCCAGAAGTCGGCAAGCTCATTGCCGAGGTCATGGACAAGGTCGGCAAGGATGGCGTGGTCACGGTGGACGAGTCGCAGACCTTTGGCATCGACAAGGAAGTGGTGGAAGGTATGCAGTTCGATCGCGGCTACGTGAGCGCGTACATGATTAATAATGCCGAGCGCATGGAAGCGGTGTACCAGGACGCGCACATTCTAATTACGGATAAGAAAATTTCTGCCCTCGCCGACATCCTGCCTTTGCTAGAGAAGCTCGCGCAGACCGGGAAGAAGGAATTAGTCATCATCGCCGACGACGTGGAAGGTGAAGCCCTCGCTACATTCGTGGTGAACAAGCTGCGCGGCACGTTCAACGTGCTGGCCGTGAAAGCGCCAGGCTTCGGCGACCGCCGCAAGGACATGCTGCAGGACATTGCCGTCGTTACGGGTGGCCGCGTGGTCAGCGAGGACATTGGCCTCAAGTTGGAAAACGCTGGCCTGGACGTACTTGGCACTGCGCGTAAGGTCATTGCCACCAAAGAGAACACCACCATTGTGGAAGGCCGCGGTGACAAGAAGCTGATTGAAGAGCGCGTATCCCAATTGAAAGCCGAGATCAAGACCACAACCAGCGACTTCGACAAGGAGAAGCTTCAGGAGCGCCTGGGTAAGCTCTCGGGTGGTGTGGCCGTCATCAAGGTCGGGGCCGCGACGGAAACGGAAATGAAAGAGAAGAAGCACCGCATCGAAGACGCCTTGCACGCCACACGCGCAGCCGTGGAAGAGGGGATTGTCCCGGGTGGCGGCGTGGCACTCATCCGTGCGGCTCACGTTCTGGATACGCTCCACGTTGAAGGCGACGAGAAAGTTGGCGTGCAAATCCTGAAGCGCGCCTTGGAAGAGCCGGTTCGCCAGATTGCGCAGAACGCGGGCAAGGATGGCTCGGTTATCGCCGAAGAGGTGAAGAAGCTCAAGGGCGGTCACGGCTACAACGCGGCCGAAGACCGTTACGAAGACCTCGTCGCGGCTGGCATCGTGGACCCGACCAAGGTAACACGCTTCGCCTTGCAGAATGCCGCGTCCATTGCGGCTATGCTCCTCACAACCGAAGCAGTGGTCACTGACCTGCCGGAGAAGAAGGACGGCGCCGGTGGTGGAATGCCAGGCGGAATGCCCGGTATGGGTGGCATGGGCGGCGGGATGGATTACTAAACGATACTTGAAAAAGTACAGAGAGAGCCGCAAGGCTCTCTCTTGTCATGCCGGAGAGCACATCCGGCATCTTGCGGTTGTACAGGTGAACGACCAGACGTTCATACGGTTTTCATTGTCGAATCACGGTCATCCACCTTTTCTGGCGTCAGAAAAGGTTACCCAAAAGAACGTTGGGGGCTCCACATGCTCATTTTGATGGAGTCTTCATATCAGTGTTTCTGAGTACGCGGTTACGCCCCCAAGCCCCCGGACTTCTAAAATATCCCCTCCTTACGAAGGAGGGGACTTAGGGGAGGTCTACACAAGAAACACCCACTCTCGAATGAGGGCGGGTGTGAATGATCAGAAGCTACCGATGTAGCCCTCACAGATGAGTTCGCTGGCATTGAGAATTGCTTGCCAGAGCTTGTCGTCCAGCGGCAGGCGGTGGTCGCAGATCTGTATTGTGAGAAGCCGTGAGAAACGACTGCCGGGATGGAATTGTGACGGTTCCACACGTTGCAGCCTGACACGTTCCTCGTGGCAGAGTGGGCAACGACTTAGGTAGATGATGTTGCCCTTACCACAGAACGAGAGCGTGGGGCGTCCCACATCGCGCAATTGCTTCTTGCAGGCCATGGCCACGCAATGAGCAATTTCGGTGGCGAAGTTCTTCGTCCGCATGTTCACGGCATGCGTCCAGTCGTCAAAGGCATGAGTATACGTCGGCAGCTGTGTTACCACCCACGTTCGAGTCATGCCCGATAGAATAAGGGGATTACCCATGCTTTCTAAGACCACACGGTCTTGATGTGCCTGGGCATGGGCGCGCAAGGCAGCGGGAATGTCGCCATTTTGGAAATGTTCGTGCGCCATACCGCTCATGGCTTGCGGTTCGGGTTTCCTTTCCAAGACTTCCTCCTTATGGTTTTGTTCGGGTGTTTGGTGGTTTCAGTCTGGCAGTCTACCACTAGCCGTTGCGCCGTCAAGCGGGTGGGGTATACTACGGACATGGATCCCATCACCCAGCGGACGCAAAATACCGGTTTCAATAACCAGCGTAACCTCCTGGCCGCTTTGGCATACGTGTGGTTTATCTGCATAATCATTTTACTGGTGAAGAAGGATGATCCTTTCATCAAGCAGCACGCCAAGAACGGCACGGCGCTCTTCGTGCTCTCGGTGCTGTGGTTCATCTGGCCGGTTGGGATGATTATTGCCCTCTTCGAAATCTACGGTTTTTACCAAGCCTTCATCGGCAACAGCTACAAGCTGCCCATCATCGGGGACTGGCTGGAGAAGTTTAGGATTTAACTTTTTTGCCAGTAAGGAATTATTACCCCGTCTCCCGCGAGGAGGGTCTCCCACCACCCCGCCTCCGCTTGAAGCGTCGGCACCCCTCCTCGGGCAGGAGGGGAGGCAGACTTTTATGGCATCATCCTTAGAAAGGTGGACGAAAGTGAATTTTTTTGCTAGAATAATTCTAGCTTGTCACCATTTCTAAACAGACACCATATGCCAAAGCGAATGCCGACCGCCGCCGAAAAGAAGAAGCGATTTATTTTGTGGTTCGACGAAATTAGCATTGCCGATGTTCCGCTGGTCGGCGGTAAGAACGCCAGCCTTGGCGAAATGTACCGCGAGCTCACGAGTAAGGGTGTGAAAATCCCCAATGGCTTTGCGATTACCGCCTACGCCTACCAGTACCTGCTGAAGAAGGCGAAGATTAAGGATGATATCAAAGATGTGATGAAGGATCTTAAGGTGAATGACCTGAAGAATTTGTACGATCATGGCCGCCGCGTACGGGAAATTATTAGTCATGCCGAGTTCCCAGAGGAACTACGGAAGGAAATTGTCACGGCGTACCGCCGGCTCTCCAAAGAGAACGGCGTGAAGAATGTCGACACTGCCGTTCGTTCCAGTGCCACGGCCGAAGATCTGGCCGACGCCTCATTCGCTGGTCAGCAAGAGACGTTTCTCAACGTGCATGGCGACCACCAGCTCATCGAATCCTGCAAGGCGTGTTTTGCCTCACTGTTTACGAATCGTGCTATTAGCTACCGGCACGAGAAGAAATTTGACGACTTCAAAGTTTCACTCTCCATTGGTGTGCAGAAAATGGTGCGCTCGGATTTGGCGGCCAGTGGCGTCATGTTTTCCATCGACACCGAATCGGGTTTCAAGGATGCGGTGATGATAAACGCCAGCTACGGCTTGGGCGAAAATATCGTGCAAGGCGCCGTCACGCCAGACGAGTACTACGTCCACAAGCCGACGCTGCGCCAAGGGTTCAAGCCAATTGTCGGGAAGAA
>JAUYFT010000005.1 GCA_030689605.1 bacterium
TTCATCCTTCAGAGTCCACTTTTGAATTTTTCCTAACAGTCCTTACACCAATTGCTCCACCGTCCCCACCAGCCCCGACGCACGCTACCCCGGCGGACATTGCCGCAGCGATCACTGGCCACCGGGTCGAAACTGTCGCCCAACCAACCACACCTTCTGCCCAGGTCACATGGCCAACCACAATGAGTACCATCTTCCGTTCCGCATTCCAAAACTACGGCGAAAGGCTCCTCACCCACCTCGGATACGGAGTTATTGCCGTAGTGGTGAGTGGAGTATTAGTATTCGGTCTGACCGGAGGTACCATGCTGCTGTTCAATCAATTCAATTCCTACGCCTACACGTCACCGAGCCCACTGACATTTGGCGCGATCGTGTTCGTCCTCTACAGCATCACGCTCCTCATTATGACGACGATCGGTACCTGGCTGTGGTCATGCATCACCATTAGCGCGTCGACGACAGATGCAAATCGTCACTTCCTCACCATTGCCAAGGAAGCTACTCGACGTATCCCGCAGGTGTGGGTCGCGAACTTCGTTTGCGTCTTCATCCTCGGCGGTGCAGTTACACTCGCTAGTACAATGTCAGGGCTTGGTAGCATTGCGCTCGCAAGCATACTGGACATAGACAGCATGACCTTCATCATTCCAATCGGCATTTTCCTCCTCGCCATTGGTATCGCTAGCTGGATTGGTACTTACCTCAGCTTCACCCCGTTCATTGCACTCGCGGGGCGTGCCCGGGGTTTACGTGCAATCCTTGTGAGTGACGCCATGGTTCGCGGTTCGTGGTGGAGAATTTTTGGCTGGATGGTTGCCTACGTTGCCCCAGCATTCGTCCTCTCCTTCCTTGTGAGTTTCCTCCTGGACCAACTCGATAGCTCTGGGATACTCCCGAGCGTCATCAGCAGCATACTCATCTACGGGTTCCTGCTGCCGTTCGGGATAACCTACGCGCTCGGCGTCTTCAATGCGGTGAGCGCACAGAAACCGAACGTAGAACCCGCAGGACGGGGGACTGCCATAGCGCTGCTCACCATTGGGGGCATCGGGTGTCTCCTGGTGTTCGGCATTGGGAGTATGGCGATTGGCAATTTCTTCTCGCTCTTCAACGGATTCTGAAGAATGTATGCACGAAGTTGACTTCCAGAACTGGCTCAACCACGCACGCTCCGTGGGTTACTCCGACACAGAAATTCGGGCGCTTCCCTTCAGAGCCAGCTAGTCGTACCAACACGTCAACGAACTTATGACCGCCCGGGCATTTGCCTGCGGTTTTTTTGTACTAGCTCTTTACCGAAGTGGATGAACCAGTCATTAGCAATACGAGCAGGGCAACGGCGAAAAGCAAGGCAATACCCATGGTTATGGCAAAGACCCGCTGCCACATACTCCCACGACGTTCGAGCGACTGACGAAGTGCCTTTGCGGGCTCGTCGAGTGCGTCGGTTTGCTTCTGTCGTGCCTGTTTGTACTCTGGCTGGTCACGATCCAACACGAAAAGGTCACGCTGTGTACTCTTCCAAGCATTCGTTTGGAAGAAGAAGAGCAGCACGCCAATGAATAGCACGGGCCAGAAAAGAAAGCCGATGAGCATGACAACAATTGCCAGGCCGCGGAGTGCTTCGATGCCGTGCAGTTTACGGAGGAACACATCACGGGGGTTGAAGTTTGCAGGGTTGCTGCCCACGAGGCCATGCGCTTCCTCAAACGTACGCAGTGCTCGCTTCGTGCGCAAGAACAAGGCGTAAGCGAAGGCACCAAAGCCGGCACTGGCGTACAGCACCCACGTCAGTGCGTCTTGTACAATGGACTTCATGTCACTACTCATGCTGCAGGGCGTCAATCTTCGCCGCGAGGATGAAATCATTTTCGTGCAAGCCGCCAATGGCGTGCGTCCAGAGGGTAAAATTGACCACGTTGTAGTGGACACAGAAATCCGGGTGATGACCCTCTGCTTCGGCAATGTCCTCAACCTTCCGGAGGAAAGTCATGGCTTCACTAAAATTCTTGAACTTCATCGACTTCTGTAGCGTGGCAACGTGTGAACCAGATTTTTCAGTGAGAGCGACGCTCCATCCTGGTACCTGTGGCAGTAGTGCTTGCACTTCACTATCTGTTAATGTCGGCACGCCGCCTTCGCACGGGACACAACGCTTCTGGGATAAGGAGTCTGCCATAGGTGCAGTATAGCGCACAAACCCTTAACCAAAACGCTACCCCCTTCTGAGGTGGCGTTTCTCTGCATAAAAAGTTTTACCCTTCGACTTCCTCTTTAATGCTCTCGATGAGCTGATCTACCTGCGCTCGATGCTCATCAGACATGGCGATGTAGTTCTCAACATCCAAGGACGATGCGAGGAGCCCGGCTCCATCGTTCTCCAACATCCCAGCATCTCCCCATTTCTTAAGATTGTCTGCGTTCAAATGCTCTTTCAGAAACGCGGCGTGCGCTTCGGCTACGGACCGTAGATTCTTCCCCTCAAGGTTTTCAACTTCCGACATATTGACCTCTGACATATGGTTCTACATTAGAGCGAATCCCTCCTGATCCTAGTGTACCAGACAGACCATGGGGAGCAAGCGTGCGTTCGTGAAAAACAAGTTACACCAAATCGTGAAACTCTAGATTGAAATTCCCACTGGTCGGGGTGCCGATACTTGTCCGCCAGAGGCGGATCAGCCTATGGCTGAAACCAGCGGCCTCCTGCTCCCAAAGCAGGCGCGCTACCCCCGCCAGAGGCGGGTCCGCCTTTGGCGGAAACTCGGGACCTTCCCGCACCACTGGTCGGGGTGACTGGACTTGAACCAGCGGCCTCTTGCTCCCAAAGCAAGCGCTCTAGCCAACTGAGCTACACCCCGACCACTGGTGCGGGACGCGCGGACTTTACCCCGCCACATGGCGGGGAACTGCGCCACACCCCGACCCGAGAGGAGAAATATAGTACTCTTTCTTGCTGCTGCCCGTTCCGCTTTGCGGGACCCAAATCGCTACCGCTACAAAATTGTGAAGTGCCCTCAGTGGTGCCGCGGGTCACCCCGCTATTCGCTTCGCTTCAGCGGGGTCTTCACTCACTTCGTTCGCTCCGAGAATTGTCTATGAGAAACTGACGGAGTTTATCCCGCGCTTATCGCGGGACCTGCCTCTTCAGCCTGTCCCCGCCTGCCTTCGACATACGAAGTACGGCGGGCAGGCGCCGAAGTCCCGCATGTGCGGGACGAAGGAGGAGGCAGTGCTCTACCACCTCACCTCTGGTGCCTGGGGCCAGAATCGAACTGGCTACGCCTGCCTCTTCAGGGCAGCGCTCTACCAATGAGCTACCCAGGCTCATGAGGCACCAGAGGTGAGGAGATGAGTCCCGTCCCGACGCACTAGCGTCGTGGACGAGGATCCACGACCCGAAGGGACGGGACTACCGCGGCAACACCTGGAGCCTTCAAATAAATGTCTGGTGGGCGGTGGAGGATTTGCCCGGCGGAGCCGGGTCCGGCTTCGCCGGAAACCTCCGACCTTCACAATGTCAACCCGCCTCGACTCGCGTCGCCCATCGACGCGCGGCGGGTGTGACGCTCCCCGCCCGCTTCGCCTTGCGAGGAATGTAATTCGTGGTGGGCCTGAGAGGATTCGAACCTCTGACCTCTACAATGTCAATGTAGCGCTCTAACCAACTGAGCTACAAGCCCATAAATATTCACGGAGTATGAAGGTACACTCATCATAGGCGAAGCAAGGCGGGCGGGTAACCAACTGCCTGCCCGCCTAAGCCTTGGCGTAGGCGGGAGCTAATCACCCTTAAATATTAGCACCCCCTGGTGGGCGCGGATGGATTCGAACCATCGACCTCGTCATTATCAGTGACCCCGCGTCGTTTCGCTTCGCTCAACTATGCAGGGCAGGCGCGCATGCAACTTCGGTGGTGGGCGATCCAGGAATCGAACCTGGGACCTCGTCATTATCAGTGACGCGCTCTAACCAACTGAGCTAATCGCCCACCACCGAGGGCATGTTACCATCTGCTTGCCCACCGAAGCCTAGGCGTAGGTGGGAGCTACGCGCCCTCCAGGGGGTGCCATACCCACGTACAAAATTTAAAAGAACTTTCCTACTGTACCAAAAACAGGCTAGCCATCATAGGCCAGCCCTAATTGGCTCCAGTTCACAACTTAAGAGTGGTAAGGTTTACCCTGTACCGGAAGGCCTTACGGCCGACTGGTTCAGGGTTAGTGAACGTCAATATCTCGCTCTAGCGAGACAATTCGCCACCCTAGTTCCTGTCCCGAAGGACAAGCAAGAGGGATGACACGACTTATATATGCTGGCCATCGTGAGATGACCATCACCGATTCTCCCTAGAAAGGAGGTGATCCATCGACAGCTTCCGCTACCGATGCCTTGTTACGACTTCGCCCCTATCATCGAACCTGCCTTAATTCCCACCGAAGTGGAAGCTTCAGGCATTTCCGACTCTCTTGGCGTGACGGGCGGTGTGTACAAAGCCCGAGAACGTATTCACCGCACCATAGCTGATGCGCGGTTACTAGTGATTCCAGCTTCATGAGGGCGAGTTGCAGCCCTCAATCTGAACTGAGGGGCGGTTTGATGGGATTGGCTCCCCCTTGCGGGTTGGCGTCCCTTTGTTGCGCCCCATTGTAGCACGTGTGTAGCCCAGGTCGTCAGAGGACCATGCTGACTTGACGTCATCCTCGCCTTCCTCCGGCTTAAAGCCGGCAGTCTGTTATGAATATTTTAACATAACACGAGGGTTGCGCTCGTTAGGGGACTTAACCCAACGTCTCACGACACGAGCTGACGACAGCCATGCAGCACCTGTCACCGAGTTCCTTGCGGCACGGCCACCTTTCGGCGGCTTTCTCGGGATGTCAAGACCTGGTAAGGTTCCTCGTTTATCGTCGAATTAAACCACATGCTCCACCACTTGTGCGGGCTCCCGTCAATTCCTTTGAGTTTTAGCCTTGCGGCCGTACTCCCCAGGCGGGGTACTTAACGCGTTAGCTCGTCTAACCGACACTGCAGGGGTCGAATCCCGCAATGCCTAGTACCCATCGTTTACGGCGTGGACTACACGGGTATCTAATCCGTATCGCTCCCCACGCTTTCGTTCGTGAAGTGTCAGCACTGTTCCAGCAGACTGCCTTCGCTATTGGTGTTCTTGTCGATATTAGCGCATTTTACTACTACACCGACAATTCCGTCTGCCTCTCCCAGGCTCAAGTCTGGCCGTTTTCCCAGCAGTTGCACCGTTGAGCGATGCAATTTGACCGAGAACGTTCCAAACCACCGTTGAACTCTTTACGCCCAATAAATCCGGATAACGCTTGAGGCCTTCGTATTACCGCTGCTGCTGGCACGAAGTTAGCAGCCTCTTATTCCTCTGGTACCTTCAGAGTTATTCCCAGAGAAAAGCAGTTTACGCCCCGAGGGGTTTCTTCCTGCACGCGGCGTCGCTCCCTCAGACTTTCGTCCATTGGGGAATATTCTTGACTGCAGCCTCCCGTAGGAGTGTGGGCAGTGTCTCAGTCCCACTGAGGCGGGTCGCGCTCTCACGCCCGCTATCTGTCATTGCCTTGGTGAGCCATTACCTCACCAACTAGCTGATAGACCATAGGCCCCTCTCAGACCGGCTTGCGCCATTTACTTTCCCATCCGGCGACAGGAAAAACTATCGGGTATTAGCGCCGCTTTCGCGGCGTTGTGCCCGTGTCTAAGGTAGGTTACCAATGTGTTACGCACCCGTTTGCCACTCATCTTGTCTTGCGACAAAATTCGTTCGACTTGCATGCCTAAAACACGCCGCCAGCGTTCATCCTGAGCCAGGATCAAACTCTCAAAAAGTTTTTGCAGAAAACTTTGGAAACTGGATGCCACCCGAAGGCTACATCAGAAGTACTTGCTTATTGAATTGACGTCTTGCCCTGAACCGGAGCCTCACCTTTCAGTGAGAGCGACTGGTTCAGGGTCACTTTCCTTACCACTCTTCAGTTGTCAACGTGCAGGATAACCTTTCTGGATCCTACCAGGAGTAGAAAAAACAGGGAGGCCGGTTGGCTTCACTGTTCTCTCTGGACCAAACACACGATCGATGGTGACGGAGTGTTGGTGGGGTTGGAAGGGAAAGGGTTTGAAACCGAATGTACTGTAAACAACACTACATTATCGGCTCGGGTAGCATACGGGCTGGATGGGTTCCTGTCAAGAGCGTGGTGCGAGGTCTGCCAAGAGCTGGTGACGGTGGTAGTACACTGCCCCGGCAATGGCGGTAAGGCCAACAATGACCCCTAGACCAGTAATAACCGCGGGCACGGCAACGATGCCACTAAGCGCCCCAATGGCCACAACCGGAATGAAGGCGAAGAGGTTCTGCACGGTGTTCTGCAAACCGAAGACCCGGCCTTGCTCCTCATTCGGCGTGCGCTCCTGCAGCACGGTCTGCGCCGATACCAAGATAAACGGGTCGGCAAAGCCGGATGCGCTCGCAAGCAGAATGACGAGCGCGAGCCGGACGCCATCTGGGGTGAAGAATGGAATGACATCTGGTAGCCAGCGCGTGAGCGGCACTATTGCCACGGCGAGCATGAGTGCGAGAGCATCGAGCGTGATACCGAAATTCACCAAGCGGTGCTTGGGGATGGTTCGCTTGAGTCGGTTCGCCAGCGCGACGCCCAGGAGTGTACCCACTGCGGTAGGCACGATGAACACGAGCGTGATGTCCCGCACGCGGAAACCCAGGAAGTCGAGAGCAAACGACGGCATGAGTGAGGCGAACGACTTCTCCACCGCGATGAGGATAGAAACTTGGAGCATCAGAACGGCAATCATGGAGTCTTTCCGCACATAACGCACACCCTCCACGAACCGCACCCACACCAATCGCAGCTGGTGGCTAATGGCCAGGCGCACTCCGGTGAGCTTGGCCAAATGATCTGCCAGGTGCGGCAAGCGAGATGTTGCCAACGCAGCGAGCAAGTATAGCCCCAGCCCAATGGCGTACGTCATTCTGCCACCGAATGCATCGACGAGCGGCGCGGCTGCACCATACCCGACGAGGAAAAGAGCATATGTGGTGAGGGTGAAGAAAGAGTTCGCGGCAAAGAGCTTCTCCTTGGGCACGACTTGTGGGATTGCCGCAGACGTTGCCGGGGTGAACAACTGCGAGAGCGTGTGCATGGCAAACGCCGCCACTAGCACGCCAATGGTCCACTGCGCAAAGACTATCGCAATGACGACACTGGCTGCGCGGGTAAGGTGGGCGAAGAGCAGAACCTTCCGCCGGTCGTAGCTATCGGCAATAACCCCGGCCACCGACGAGAACAGGATGGGGGGGATGCTCTGCATACCCACCAGAATAGCCACCGCGGCGTTCGACTTAGACTGTTCGTACACCGCAAGAATAAAGGCAAACGTCAGCACGTTCGTGGCGGCCAGGGAGGCGACTTGGCCGGCCCACAGCTTACGGAAGTTGGCGATGCGGAGGACGGACGCGTCGATCTTCATAGCTAGCGCTTTTTCGCGTGCGCTTCCCGCCACTTCTTAATAGTTGCGTGATCCCCCGAGAGGAGGGCTTTGGGCACACGCTTCCGCTTGAACACCTCTGGCCGCGTGTAGTGCGGGTACTCCAACCAACCCGGGGTGCGGTGCGATTCGTCAGCCGATGATTCATCCTTACCAAGCACTCCCGGTAGAAGGCGCGCCACGGCATCCACGACGACCATGGCGCCAAGCTCGCCACCGGTGAGCACGTAGTCACCAATAGAAATTTCTTCATCCACGTAATCGAGCACGCGCTCGTCAATGCCTTCGTACCGGCCGGGGATGAGGATAATTTGGTCGAGCTTCGCCCACTGTTTTGCCATCGCTTGGGTTAGGGTTTTGCCTTTTGCCGCGAAGAGAATGACCTTCACTTTTTTCTTTTTTAACTTCACGGCGCTAATCGCTTTTACCAGCGGTTCAGCTTTCATCACCATACCCGGCCCGCCACCATACGGTCGGTCGTCAACGGTGCGGTGCTTGTCCGTGGTCCAATCGCGAAGATTATGAATCTTCACGCTGAATTTCTTAATGCCTTGCCCACGCCCCAGTACGCTCTGGTTGAGGTACTCAAACGCCTCGGGCAGAATAGTGATGATGTCGAAACGCATAGGAATAGTGTATCACGCGCTACGTCATTGCGAGCCCACACCAGTGGGCGTGGCAATCCCGTTTAACTCGAACGAGGCTCCATAGAAGCGGGATTGCCACGTCGCTTTGCTCCTCGCAATGACAATAAAAATAGGGCAGCCACACAATTGTGTAACTGCCCATGTGCTTCGATTGGTTAGAACCTGTTTCGGTGCTGCTAACCGTCAGAGTTTGCCTCGTGAAGCTTTTGGCCGCCTAAGCCTTCATCGCCGAAGCGATGGTAGCCTTGGTCTTCGGAACCGAAGATCCGCTGCATAGCGCTAACCTCCTTCTTCCGGTTCCCGCAGCCGTTGACCGCCGTCGGTGGGGTCTAAGATCTTCCTCATAGAACCTCCAGGTTTTAGGTTAAATAACGTTATTTAGTACCTTTATGGTACGTCATGAGTATAGGACGAATGTAAAAACATTCAACAAAAAGCTCCCGACATTCTGCCGAGAGCTTTTTTAAGTATTTACTAGAGCTTCAAGTCGTCGGCCAGGTCGCCGCTCGGCTGTGCCGACTGGGGCGCTGCCTGGTGTGGCTGGTCGGTCATGGGTTTACCACCCAGCTCGCCTTTGAACTTACGGTAGCCTTCGGGTTCGTAGATCTTCATGTTCACCCGGGCGTGGTTCTTGGCGCCCACCACGCGCAGCAGCGTGCGGATGCTCTTGGCAGTCTGGCCCTGACGGCCGATGACCTGCCCCAGGTCGGCGGGATTCACGTGCAACGTACAGAGCACGCCCATCTCGTCTACCGTCCGTTCCACCTTCACGTCATTCGGATTATCCACGATTGCCTTCACGATAAACTCCACAAACTGCGCGTCTTGGTGCTGTTCTTCCATACATCCTGTCCGGTTAAGAGAGAGCTTGCCGTGAATCGGAGCCCCCACTTGCCGGGGGAGCGACTGGTTCACGGCTGTTCTAAAAAATAGCAGGGGCGGGTGCGGGTGTCAAAAAAGAGCCTTGCGGCTCTTCCCAATGCAACTGGCTTACGAAGCTGGTGCGTCTGCCTTCTTCTCTTCTGCCTTCTCCGCCGGAGGCGGACCAGCCTTTGGCTGGGGCTCCTTCTTCGCGTGTGCCTTCACAACTTTCTCGCCTTTAATGACCCCGGCACCAACCAAGAGGTTATGCACTGTGGCAGATGACTGGGCACCTTTGCTCAACCAGTACTGGACGCGGTCAGCCTTTACTTCAATCTTCGTTGGTTTCATGTGCGGATCGTACCAACCCAGGATTTCCAAGGCCGGGCCATACATGTCTTTCCGCTTGTCCGAAACGACAAAGCGGAACGAGGCGTGACCCTTTTTTCCAACACGTGAAAGACGGATTGCAACCATAGTAGGGGTAGTGTAGTGAAAAATAGGACTACGGTCAAGGGCTTCGGTATCGAAGCTCGTTTCGGTATCGAAAAACGGTTGTAAAGCCGCCGCCGACACCGTCCGACGTTACTAGCGTCGATACCCCTGCCGACTTCCGATTACCGCCCTTGCACCACCTTATCCACATCCTCCATCTTCACCGAGAGCAACTTGGAGACGCCGTCATCGCCCATGGTTACACCATAGAGCAGAGCGGCGCGCTGCATGGTGGCGCGGTTGTGGGTAATGGTGATGAACTGGGTCTTGTTCGCCAGCTTCTCTAAAATTTGAGCGAACCGAATAGAGTTGGACTCGTCGAGTGCCGCGTCCACTTCGTCCAGCACCACAAACGGCGATGGGTTGGAAGCTAATATTGCACAGATGAGCGCAATGGACGTGAGTGCGCGCTCGCCACCGGAAAGCATGCCAATACCTTTCAGGCGTTTGCCCGGCGGGGTGGCAAAAATTTCTACGCCCGTGACCACCTTCTCACCCCGTGGCTTTGGTGCGGCGTTCAGGATTTCATCATCGTCATCATCTGCGTCTTCATCTTCCTCATCACCTTCTTCTGACGGTGGCAGAACCTCTTCTTTCACGAGCTCGATGCTAGCATGGCCACCGTTGAAGAGCGTCTTAAAATATTTACTGAACTCCAGGGCCACGCGCTCGAAGCTCGCCTCGAAACGTTCCTTAATTATTTTCTCAAGCTTCTCAATTGCAACCTCCAGATCTTCACCAGCCTTCGTAAGGTCTGTGACGTGCGTGGTGAGGAAGGTGTACCGTTCATTCGTCTGCGTATACTCCAGCTGCGCGTTCTCATCGATGCCACCGATGAGCTCCAAGGCGCGCTTGGCCTTGGCAATCTCCTGTTCACTGGCGTTCACATCAACGACGGGTGCTTTAGTGGCCTTCTCCACGTGTTCGGCCTGCTCGATTGGGAGTTCAGCCCGAATTTCTCTGATGAGATCTTCCTCTCGCGTTTCCAGGCGGGCAATCTCCACGCGGAGGTCAGAAAGTTGTAACTCAATTTCCCGCACCTCGTCCTGCGCCTGGCGGGCGTCCTTCTGCAAGCTAAAGAGCGTATCGCGCTTCGCTTGCTCGGTGTGGTTGAACTGGTCAATGCCTTTCCGCGCTTCGGCAAGCTGGCGGTCGAGGTGCGCGAGCTGTGCATCCATGTCGGCCTGCGCCTTCTGGAGCGCGGTATCAGCTTCGGCTTTATTCGCTGGTTTCAGACTGGCGAACTTCTGCTCCCGACCGACCTTCTGCAATTCCTCGGTGAGCTGCGTTGCCCGACGCTCCAAGTCGTGGAAGCGCTCATCGAGCACGCGCTTTTCCGAATGGAGGTCATTGGCGCTTGAAGCAATAATTTCTTTCCGCTTCATGGTCTCGTGCAGGCGGTGTTGCAAATCGAGGAGTTCGGCTGGATCAATGCTCGGCCCTTGGCTCTGCACCTTGCGGACGAACTTCTCGGCATCCACTTCCAAGCGACGCGCCTCGCGCTTCAGGGCTTCAAATTCTTCCAAGGTGCTCGCACTGTACACGGCAGTGAGGAACTTCTGATGGTTAGCAACGACATCGACAACCTCCTTGGCTAGGTCGGGCAAGGTCATGGTCGTCCGGGTCTTCAAGGCTTGTTCGGCCTTCAGGAGGTTTGCCTCAATTGCCTTCAAGTCCTTCGCGAGCGTCTCTTGCTCGCCAGTGGTCACCTTTGTTTGCGTCGCAAGCTTCTCGAGTTTGGCTTTCAGCGTCGCTTGGTCTTCGGCGTTATGCGCCAGCTGCGCCTCGAGGTCGGCCTGCCGGGCATTAAGCCAGGCGACGTTGCTCTGCCCAGTCTGCGCCAAGGTGGCGGCAACTTTGCCGACGAGCGCGGCGCGGTCGGTGAGCAAATGGTTCCGCTGGTCCACGAGTTGCTGGTACGCCCGCTGTAGCTGGGTAAAGGATTCCTGGCGGGAGGCGCCGCGCTCCTCGGTATCCATCTGCTTCTGAATGCTCTGCACCTTTGCCAGGCCTTGCTCCTGCTCGGCTTCGGACACTTCAACCTTGCTGCGGACGCCGGTAATATCCTCGCGGAGGCTTACAAGTTTTGCCGTGTAGGCCGCTACCTGGTGTTCACGAAGCTCTTTTTGAATTTCCTCACGTTCGCCCAAACGCTTCACCTGGCGGGTGAGAGAGCGGAGCCGGGGCGCAATTTCGTCAATGAGGAGCTGCGCCTGGGCCAGGTTCTCCCGCGTGAGTGCCAACTTGTGCTCGGCCTGCTCCCGCTTCATCTGGTGGGGCCGCACGCCCGCGGCTTCGTCGAAAAACTCCTTGCGCTCGCGCGGGGTGGCCAGGAGCACGGCGTCAACAGCGTTCTGGCCAATAACCGAGTAGGTTCGCTGGCCAATGTTGGACTTGGCTAAGAGGAGTTGGATATCTACCAGACGGGTGGCGGAGCCGTTCACCAGGTACTCCGACGTGCCATCCTTGTAAATTCGACGGGAAACCGAAAGCTTGGCGTAGTCGATGGCCGCTTTACCGTCGGCGTTATCCAAAATGAGAGTCACCTCGGCCATGCCAAGTTTGGTCTTCTTGTCCGAGCCGGCAAAGATGACGTCCTCGCTCTTCTTCCCGCGGATAAGCTTGAGTGACTGCTCGCCCAAAACCCACCGGATAGCGTCGGCGATGTTAGACTTGCCCGAGCCATTGGGACCGACCACGGCGGCAATCCCGCGCTGGAACTCCAGGGTAGTCTTGTGGGCGAACGACTTGAAGCCTTGAATTTCGAGTTTCTCGAGGTACATTTGGTACAGCAAAAACGACGCGAATACCTATATCGTACCAGGCTAGGGCTAATTCTTCAACGTTTTCCCAGAAAAAAGCCGACCAGGGGGCTGGTCGGCAGTAGCCTCTTTACTTCAGGCTGAAGTAGTTTGCAATGGTTTTGCGCAGATCACGTGCTTCCGCTGTCCGGAGGGAAGAAAGCTTTTCGTATATCTGCTCGAAAGAACGGGGCTGGAAGCTCGAGCCGAGGAGCGCGTCTGCACGCTTCCGCATGCTGGCTTCGAAAATTCTTGTGGCTCGCTCACCTTTCACGCAGCGAGGCTTGCAGCGCTTCCGACTGGCACGTATCTTCATGACCGCTCGCATAAAAAACCTCCTTTAGTTTATGTTGTATCAGACTGTACCCTAGTGCAGCCACCATGTCAAAAATAAAACCGGCCAAGGAAGTGTGGCCGGTTGCTATGAGTTTACGATTTTTGCGGTTGTGGCTGACCTTTAAGGTGGAACACCTCGGCGCCCTTGCCGTGCTGCGTGCTGAACGGAACGCCGTCTTTGCACATAGGGCAATCGGCTTCTGTCCAAGTTGGAAAATTCTCTTCGTACATGGCGTGTACGGGGACGTACTTCACGGCTGCATTCTTGAAGGGTTTCCCTGACCGATTCAAGAATACGGTGCAGGCAACAGGCGTGCCGCCGTAGGAACTGGCGAGGGTAATGAGCTTCGCCAGGGTTGTCCCCTCGGTAAGTACATCGTCGACGATTATCACTGGCCGACCGGCAAGTATTAACCCCTGGTCTCGATTAAAAACAAAGTCGCCCCGAAGGTTTCGTTCCGCATAGACGCTGTCACACCGAAATCGAAATGCGGTCTGTTCTGCATACCATCGGCCACAGCCCGTACCGAGAAAAACTGTCTGCTCGGTAAAGACGTTCTCGATGATATATTTAACCCACCGGAGCAGCTGCTCACGGTATCCGAAAGGGATCTTCGCCGTAACGAAATTCCCGTACTTCTCCGTGTGCAAGCCGCTGCTCAAGATGATGTGCTGCTTGTCACGTATCACTCCGGCTTTGTAGAGGTCTTGCCAGAGATTGTGTATCTCACGTTGATGCATAAAAACATCCCATCCTTTCTCGGGGGTGGTGGTTTGTGAATGTTCTTTGTCTTTGCCCCGCAGCTTACGCCCAAAGGTATGGCGTGTCAACCCAGCACCACTTTTACTGCTTAAAAGTGGTGCTGGGTCAATCATAACTCACGACCACCCTAAATCCACTTCTTCACTAACAACCCAGCGGCGGCGGCGGCCATCTGCGCTTCCTGCTTGCTGGTGCCGGCACCCTCGGCCACCTTGTCTTTACCAATGTACAAACCCACGACGAACTTCTTGTTGTGGTCTGGCCCAGCCTGCGAGAGCACGGTGTACGTTGGGGTCACGCCCAGCTTCTCTTGCGCCGCTTCCTGGAACCGGCTCTTGGCATCACGCGCCAGGTCGTTGTCCATAATGTACTTAAGGCGCGTGAGCACGTGGTCCGAAACGAACTTCTCGGCGGCTTTGTAGCCTTGATCCAGATAAATAGCGCCGACGACTGCTTCGATGGCGTTTGCCAAAATTATTTGCCGGGCTTTGCTCTTGGCATCACGCTGCTCGCCCCGCGAGAGGTACATGTAGTCGTCCATGCCAATGCCCGCCGCGATCTCGGAAAGGGTCTTGGCGTTCACTAAGCTGGCGCGCCAGTTCGTGAGCTCGCCTTCGGGGTTAGGGAAAGTCTGGTACAGGTACTCGGTTACCACCAGCTCCAGCACGGCATCGCCCAAAAACTCTAGGCGCTCATTATGGGCAAGCGGGAAGTCGGCGTGCTCGTTAAGGTACGAACGGTGAACGAACGCCTGCTTCAGTAATTCAGGATTGTCGAAGGGAATCCCGATTGCCGTCTCAAATTCTTGAAAGTGCCGCATACAAAAGGCTAAGCTGCTGGCGGTTTAGGGGTTTCGGTTGCCGAGGGAGTGGTTGGCTTATTGTCACCCAGGATCTGACGAACGTTCTCGGGGGTAATCACTTGGCTCTCGGGATGCGACTGCTCGCTCTCGGCCATGTCTTTGAAAATCGAGCCGAGCACCCCGTTCACGAAACGGCCGGATGATTCACCGCCAAAGCTCTTCGCCAGCTCGATGGACTCGTTGATGGCGACCTTCGGCGGCACATCACTGGTAGAGTACCTCAATTCGAAAATACCCAAGCGCAGCACGTTGCGATCCACGTTCGTAATTTGATCCAGCGGCCACTCGGGCGCGTACTGCACGATTAGCTTGTCAATGTCCGCCTGGTGCTTTAGCACGCCGCGGACGAGCCGCAGGCTAAAGTCGTGGTCATCGAAGTCGGGCGCGAACTCGTGCTTGTTCCGCTCCACCAACGCCACAGGATCAACCTTCGGTTCGTCAAAATCCCACTCGAAGAGCGACTGCAAGGCAATGGTTCGGGCGAGGTGGCGGTTAGACATGGGTTACTTGTCGGCTTCCTGTTTATCCTTGCGCTTCTTGCGCTTGGCCGCGCGCTCGTCGCGCTCCTTTAGGTGCAGCACATCTTTGCCGCGGTAGTAGCCGCAGTTCTGGCAGACGCGGTGGGGCAGGATGGCATGCTTGCACTTCGGGCACTGGGTGGTACTGGCGGCCGTAAGGGCGAAGTGGGCGGCGCGCTCGCGTTTGGATTGCTTGGTTCGACGTTTGGCGGGAAGACCCATAAGGACAGGAGGTTACCAAAGAAGAGAGCTACTGTCCATCCTACGGAATAATCCTCGACCGGGCAAGGGTTGACATTCTGACCCTTCTGAGGTAGGACAAGGGAAATAGGAAAGGAGGCCAACATGGCTCATTCGCAACCCGGTTGCCCGCACCCAGTCTGGCAGCCTACGGGCAAGGTGTGGCACTTTGACCCGCCGCTAACCAAGAAGCAGCAAGTACTCCAAGACCAGGAGATCTATAACTGCTCGCGCTGTCACACATCCAAGGCGCTAAACTTGCGCAAGCCCGAGTGGGAAGTGCTCGCCCGCTAAACATCACCCGCCCCCAAACCTGGAGGCGGGTTTTTTTACAATGCAAAGTGCGGGCACAGCGGCCCGCGCTCGGATTTCCATTCGTATTTCGTGTATTTCCCGCCACCTCTTGCCGTCGGAAAAGTTGGCGGGATCCCGCCTCCACGGCGGGACGTATCACTTTTCGTAATTCGTAACCCTACACAAACGTCACGCTCGCCTATGACTTTTCGCTGATAAATTCCTCAAAATTTACCTGACGTAAATCAATCTCCGACCCCTGCCTCTTATTTATTTGTTGAGTGACATGCTGTGGCATTTCCTGGCCGTCTTTCTGAATCATCCTGTCGGCTTCACGGATGATGTCTTCACCCTGCACGTGATAGGACACATTGACGTCATTTCTTTGTAGTCCGAGCTTTTCATACTCCTTTGCACGAGATTCGGCGCTGCCAAAAATATCAAAAATTTGTCCATATTTTTTGCTTTTCAACGTATCAGCGGACTCTGTGGCAATTCGTATGGTGCGATAAAGTTCTAAGGCAGCAGAATGGCTAGCATCTTCATCAAGGCGTATAAATGGTTCGGTATATGAAACTTTGGCATATCGCTTTGCTTGAGGATGGCGGAAACGAGCATGAATCATGCCCTCATCGAGTAATAATCGTTTATAGTCTCTTTGTTGTTCGTGACTATCATCTATTGTAAGTACCACGGGTTTCTTTTCTGAAATTGGGGGATTGTAGGGTATTACTGCAATATCATCTCGCTCAACGACGTCATCATGCCACTCAAGATTCTGACCATAGGTGTGAATAAGCTCGTGCTCAAGCACACGACGCTTGGATCCCTCGGTAAAAATTATCTCGTCGACCAATTCTGGCGTTTGGGTTGCGAAGATGCGTCGACGTTGATATTCTGGATCCCCAAATGTCAGAAGTGAAACACGCATTGCTCTATCACTGGTTGCCCGGGCGGCGAGTACGGCTTTTTCCACGGCCGTATTTGTATATTCACCATAATTAATCGTACTGATAACGTGATCAATCTCAGCTCGTTTTTCCGGAGCAATCTCTTGTACGGCTTTCATGAAGCTTTCAAAATGGAAAACCTCACGACCATCTTTTTCGATTTTTGAAGCAGTGTACAATTCTGACAATCTCTCTTTTGGGATGCCCGTGCTTTCTGTCAATTTGTCTTGCAAGTCGGACTGATATTTGGTGCTATTGTTAAGCACGTCATCAAAATCCAAAACCAGCCAGATATCCTGACTTCCGGCTTCATTTTCCTGTATTTGGCGTAATCGTTCGACGGAAGCAATAGT
Organism: bacterium; assembly: GCA_030689605.1. GTDB lineage: Bacteria > Patescibacteriota > Patescibacteriia > PEXW01 > PEXW01 > CAIPSZ01. The sequence continues at coordinate 16,654 of JAUYFT010000005.1, forward strand.
GTGTCCTTTTCGGTCAGTCAGTGACTGATGCTCGTGCTCTTTTAGGCGAGGCGCGCGCTGGTCAATGACGTCTCGGGCTTGAGATTCAATAACTTTCCAAAATTGATCTCGCAACTCATTCGGTTCCTGCTCAAAAACCGAAGAAGTCTCTGAGTCTTCGCCTTCAGTAAATTGTCCTTCTTGATTTTGCATAGCTACACAAACGTCACGCTCGCCACACTGTCCTTCTGCTCCTTGAAGCGCATCAGGCGCACCCCCTGCGTGTCGCGGCCGAGGACGGAAACTTGTTTGAGGGCGAGGCGAATGACCTGGCCTTTTTCCGAAATGATAACAATGTCCTCTTGCTCGCGCTTAGCGTTCACAATGAACGCCGCCGTTATTTTGCCGGTCTTCTCGGTAATCTTTGCGGTCTTCACCCCCGAGCCGCCGCGGCCTTGCAACCGGTACTCTTTCATCGCCGTGCGCTTGCCAAAGCCGTTGCCCATAATCACCAGCAGCTGCTCGGTCTTGGCTTCCGAACCATCCGGAATAATATCCATACCCGCAATGGTGTCGCCGTGCTTCAGGTTCATGCCGCGCACGCCGCCGGCGTTCCGGCCCATAGCGCGCACCAGCTTCTCGGGGAAACGGATGCTCTGCCCGTTGCGCGAGACCAGGATTATGTCATCCTTGCCGCTGCTGGGCTTTACCCACTCCAGCCGGTCTTCGGGCTTCAGCTTCACGGCAATGAGACCCGATCGACGAACGTCTTTGAATTCATTGATTTCGACTTTCTTGATTGTCCCTTGGCGGGTGAGCATGACCATGAACTTCTCGTCAGCGAGCTCGGCCAAGGAAAGGACGGATGATACTTTCTCCTCTGGCCCCAGCTGAAGGAAGTTCACCACGGCTTGGCCTTTGGCGGTTCGTGAAGCCACAGGCACATCGTAGGCTTTCAGCTGGAAGATGCGGCCGCGCGTCGTAAAGAAAAGCAGGTCGGCGTGCGTCATCGTGGAGAAGAGCTGTTCCACCATGTCTTCTTCTTTCGTCGTGAGGCCAATGACGCCTTTGCCGCCGCGACCTTGGGTTTTGAACGTCTCGGGCGCCACGCGCTTTATGTAGCCGTCGCGGGTGAGCATAACCACCGTGGCCTCGTTCGGAATCAGATCTTCGGCTTTGAACTCGCCGACCGGATTGGGGTTCACGACCGTCTTCCGCTCGTCACCGTGGTCAGCCTTCAGCTGCAACAATTCTTTAGCCACAACTTTGCGGATTTTCTTCGGAGAAGCAAGTAACTCTTCCAGTTCTTTTATTAACGCTAACTTCTCTTTCAGCTCTTGCTCAATCTTCATGCGCTCCAGGTTGGCCAGCTGCTGCAGCTTCATTTCCAAAATTGCCGTGGCCTGAATTTCCGAGAGCTTAAACTGCTTCATTAAGTTCACGCGCGCTTCGTCCTTATCCTTGGACTTCTTGATAGTGCGAATAACGGCATCGATGTTGTCGACGGCAATCTTCAAGCCCTTCAGGATATGCACGCGCTCCTTCGTTCGATCTAGGTCGTACTGCGTGCGGCGGCGCACCACTTGCTCGCGATGCAAAATATACTGCTCCAAAACGTTCTTGAGGTTAAGCACGCGCGGCTGCAAACCGTCCACCAATGCCAACATGTTCACGTGGAAGGTCGTTTGCAAATCCGTTACATCATAGAGCTTGTTGAGCACCTTCTTGGGATAGGCATCGCGCTTAAGCTCAATAACCACCCGCACGCCGTCCTTATCCGACTCGTCACGCAAATCGCGGATGCCTTCCAATTTCTTATCCCGCACCAAGTCGGCAATACGCTCCAAGAGCGTGGACTTGTTCACCTGGTAGGGAATTTCGGTAACGATAATATGGAACGAACCGTTTTTCGTCTCCACGATATCGGCCTTCGCCCGTATGACGATGGCACCCTTACCCGTGGAGTACGCGGCTTCAATTTCTTTCTTGTCGAAAATGGTGCCACCCGTGGGGAAGTCTGGCCCTTTCACGTGCTCCATGAGGTCATCGACCGTGGCTTCGGGATTGTCGATGAGGTGGCTGATAGCGTTGCACACTTCGGTTAGGTTGTGCGGCGGGATAGAGGTAGCCATCCCCACGGCAATGCCAACCGCACCGTTCACCAACAGGTTCGGCAGGAGCGCGGGCAACACGCTGGGCTCATCCTTGGTACCGTCGTAGTTCGGAATGAAGTCGACGGTATTCTTGTCGATATCCAGCAGCATGGCTTGGCTGATCTTGGCCAAACGTGCTTCGGTGTAGCGCATGGCTGCCGCGCGGTCGCCGTCCATTGAACCGAAGTTGCCCTGCCCTTGAACGAGCGGGTAACGCATGGCGAAATCCTGGGCTAAACGAACCATGGCCTCGTACACGGCCGAATCACCGTGCGGGTGGTACTTGCCCAACACTTCACCGACGACCGTGGCGGACTTGCGATACCTAGCGCTGTGCGTCAGGCCCAGCTCCTTCATGGCGAACAGAATGCGACGGTGCACCGGCTTCATGCCATCGCGCACATCGGGCAAGGCTCGCGCAATAATGACGGACATGGCGTAGTCCAAGTAGGACTCCTGCATCTCCGTCACTATCGGTCGTGCTTCCAGCTTCCCAACGCGCGTTAGAGCGGGCAACGGCGCCTGCACCTTCGAGTCGTCGGCTGGGGCGGAGGATTTTTTCTTTGGTTTAGCGGGCATTCGTGTTGGTCGGTTGATTGACGTTTCCGCCAGAGGCGGACCCGCCTTTGGCGGGAGCATCATCGGCTGTAACAGCGCCAGAATTTGGGAAGACCTGCTCACGCAAGTACTGAATGTCTGCATCCGTCGGCGCGTTGACGTCTATGTTCTTGATTTTCTCATCGCCACCCTTGCGGAAGACACTCACGAGATCAGTCGCCTTCTGCTTCAAGGTGTTCCACGCCGAATTATCACCGCCGACATTGCCCAGCCGTGATCCCAACGTGCTGAACCAAATAACGAGCACGGCGAGGGTCACGCCGCCGACGATACCCCACATGAGCCGACGCCGTCGGACGACTTCGTCTGGCGAGAGCACAGGTAGGCGCTTCGGATTCACCTTGAAGAGCTTCTTCGGCTGCTTGGGATTTGGCGTAATTGCATCGAGCTGCGGCATAAATTCGTTTACGCTGCGGGGTTGAGCAGGATGACCTTGGTTTCATCCTGCGGCAGATCTTTCTTCACAATCTTCAGCTTGTCTTCACGGCCGTTAGTGGTCAGGCCCATCTGCTTGATAAACTTGTCCACGCCGTCAATGGGGAAGCGCTTGGCATCTAGCCCGGGAATTTTGTAGTGCATGGGGATGACGATGCGCGGTTCCAGCTGCGTGATGATATCCACGGCTGCTTTCGCGTCGATGGTGTAGGTGCCGCCCACCGGGATGAAGAGGATGTCCACGCCGCTTAGCTGCTCGAACTGCTCGTCGGTGAGCTTGGGCTGGCCCAGGTCGCCCAGGTGCGCCAGGGTCATGCCTTCGGCCTCGATGCGGTACATGGTAATGAGACCACGATCTTTGCCCTCGCTGGCGTCGTGCGCGGCCGCAATGCCATGCGCAAAAACACCCCGAACCTCGTACTCACCGGGCATAGTGGCGACGTACGGTGAGCCGCTCACGTCGGCAACATTGTTGTGGTCGCTGTGGTCGTGCGTGACTAACACAAAATCGGCCGTCACCTTAGGTAGGCGGATGCCAATATCTTTCGCGTACGGATCGAGTAGAACCGTAGCGTTGCTCGTCTGAATCTTGAAGCAGGAGTGGCCGTACCAGGTAATAATCATGGGTATTTACGGACGTGAAAATCGGGCATCTCGCTTCTGTAAGGTACCAAAAAAAAACCTTCCTGGCAAGGAGATTTTATCTAAAATATGACTAAATATATTATAACTGCCTCTCCCTCGGGAGAGGATGCCCAACGGGCAGGTGAGGGGATTCCGAGATAGACTTTGTCTCAGTATTCCCTCACCCGGCCTCGTTGAGCTCGGCCACCCTCTCCCAAAATGGGAGAGGAGGGTTCGTCGTTACAATTTCAAGCAGCCAAAGGCAAATTCTTGTCTATATCTTCAGTAGAGGGCAGCTCCTCATCAGCATCCTGTACTGGGCGAATGTCAGTCACTTCAGTTTTTAAGCCCGGCGTTGGTACGGTTTTCTCGGTACTAGGCTCTTCGTCTGATGAAGCAGTCGATGGCGCCGAACCGCGCGCATCAGAAGCGCCGACAATGGTTGGCATAGCAATACCATCGGTGCGATCTGCGGGTCTACCGTCAAACCTGCTTAGCCCAATACCACCAGCAAGGTGTACTGGTGTCGGTGTGGATGGTGTTACAGGCTGCCCGGGAATTGGAGTAGTGGGAGCAACATCTTTACCAGCAGTTCTGCTTGCACCGGCAATGGTTCCAGCACCTTCGTGCGACGTTATTGTGTTTGCTGCATTCTTTCCTGTGGTAATACTCGTCTTATTATCCGTGCGTTTCCCGCTTGCAATCTCGGCCTGCTCTTTCTGCCTATTGTAGAGGTTCATACCCAGTCTCGCCTTAGCAACTCGTCTTTCTTGAAGAAGCTCTAGCTCAGACTTCACGGGTTTTTTGCTCGAATCCAAATCTTTCTGTTCACCTACTGCGTACCGGTCAACTTTCTTCAATGAATCCTCACTATTAAAATTCTCACGCAACGCATTTCCCTCGTACGCATGGATGCCCATTGTCTCAAGCGCTCGTCGGTTTGGAGAAAATTTCGGGTGCGCTTTTAAAAATTCTGTTAGCTCTTTCACCGAATGCTTCATTTCGTTCCGCGTGACGGAATTCCGGGTACCACGAAAAATGCTCAAGTGCTTCCCCTCAGCCTTCCGAAGGATCTCCTTCTCAAACGTATTCTTCGTTACGCCCTTACTATGAAATGGCTTGTCATCTGCTCGCGCCACCATTGAATGCAAAACTTGCCGAGCGACGTTTGTATTGATACGAGTTATCCTGGCCATGTGTATACTATACCAGAAAAAAGTGTTTTCGTCAATTCTTGCCAGAAAATTCTAACCACCGTAGTATGCAGAGGCTCTTTGCATTTCCTCACGCTTCTCACCATCGCTCGGTTAGCGTGCCGGGCGAGCCCACCCATCCTTCCCTGCGAAGGAGGTGCCGGCTAGACCCTTTTTTTGTTCTCCATATGACCAAGCCTACCCAACCGCAGTCAGAGTTTGCCACGCTCCTCGACTCGCCCAACCAGCCTACCTTGCCCAAGGTCGGCGACATTATCGAAGGGGCGATCATTGCGCTCTCCAAATCCGAAGTCCACGTAGATATCGACGGCATTATGACCGGCGTCGTCCGCGGCAAAGAACTCATCGATGAATCGGGTGAGACGGCCAGCCTTAAAGTTGGCGACAAAGCCCGCGCCACGGTGCTGGAGCTGGAGAATGAGAATGGCCAAATGGAACTCTCGTTCCGCCTCGCCGGCCACGAAAAAGCCTGGGGTGAACTCGACACCATGCTCGCCAGCAAAGAACCAATCGCTGTAACGATTATTGCCGCGAACAAAGGTGGCCTGATGGTGAAGGTTGGCCGCGTCGACGGCTTCCTGCCGGTCTCCCAGCTCACGCCCGAGCACTACCCGCGGGTGGACGGCGGTGACAAATCCCGCATCCTGGAGCTCCTAAACAAATTCATTGGCACGCAGCTGACCGTAAAATTGCTAGACATCGACGAAGCCGCCGGCAAACTCATCGTCTCGGAAAAGGCCGCTTGGGAAGAACAACGATCCGAAGCGCTCCGCGCCTACCAAGCCGGGCAGATCGTTGAAGGCCAGGTGACCGGGGTCGTAGACTTCGGCATCTTCATTGGCTTCGGCGACGGGCTGGAAGGGCTCGTGCACATTTCCGAGCTCGCCTGGCAGCGCATCGACAACCCCAAAGGCGCGTTCACCGTCGGCCAGCCCATGCGGGCGATGATTATCGGCATCGACGGCGCGAAAATTTCCCTCTCGCTCAAACGCCTGGAAGATGATCCGTGGCAACAAGCGACGGAAAAATTCCACGTGGGTGACGTCGTGAAGGGGAAAGTTGCCCGCCTCAACACCTTCGGCGCTTTCGTGGAGCTCGATGACATCATCCACGGCCTGTGCCACATTTCGGAGCTCTCTCACAAGCGCGTGAAAGATGCGGGCGAAATTGTTCGCCCAGGAGACACCAAGGAATTCAAGGTTATCTCGTTCGATCCGGCGCAGCACCGCATGGGTCTTTCCCTAAAAGCTCTCCAGCCCGTGCCGGAAGGTATGGAAGAGGAGAAGGGGGAGAAGGCGGGGGATGAGGAGGCTCCGGCTGATGAATCGACGCCTACAGTCTAACTCCGGCGTGCACGATTGCTTCGGGGCTAAACACCGTCTATACTTGCCTTTACCCCATTCGTAATTCGTACTATTCGTATATTTTTTCGTAATTCGTAATCGTAATTCGTAGCCTCATGAAAAACCTTAGTAAGAATCTCCTCCTCGCGATCCTGGTATTCTTCGTCGTATCCTTCCTGTTCTCAAATATCAATGGGGATAGTTCGAAGGCGAAACCTGCGAACCTGGGGGAGATCGTAACGGCTATCCAGAACGGCACAGTGAAGCAGGTGGAGGTGGACGGGGACAAACTTAACATCACGTACGCCAACAACGACAAGCGAGTGGCGTTTAAAGAACCGACCGATTCGTTCACCACGATGTTGAAGAACTACGGGGTGGCGCCCGAGAAAATCGCCGCCGTGGACGTGCAGGTTAAACAACCATCAGGCACGTCAGTCTGGCTAGGCGCGCTCTTGCCCATAGTGCTCCCGCTCGTCCTCTTCATTGGCTTCTTCTGGTTCATGATGCGGCAGGCGCAGGGCATGAACAACCGCGCTATGTCTTTCGGCCAGACCGCGCAGCGCGAGCCACCCGACCAGAAAAAACGCACCGGCGTGACCTTCAAGGATGTTGCGGGCGTGAAGGAGGCCAAGCAAGAACTCGTCGAAGTCGTGGAATTTCTAAAATTCCCCAAAAAATTCACTGCCCTGGGTGCAAAAATCCCCAAGGGCGTGCTGCTCGTCGGCAGCCCTGGCACCGGCAAGACCCTACTCGCTAAAGCAGTGGCCGGCGAAGCTGACGTGCCTTTCTTCAACATTTCGGGTTCGGAATTTGTGGAAATGTTCGTGGGCGTGGGTGCCAGCCGCGTCCGCGACCTCTTCCGCCGCGCCAAGAAAGCAGCGCCATCCATTATCTTCGTCGACGAAATTGACGCCGTGGCTCGCCAGCGCGGCTCTGGCCTCGGGGGTAGCCACGACGAACGCGAGCAGACCCTCAACCAGATCCTAGTCGAAATGGACGGCTTCGACACGGACACGAATGTCATCATTATTGCCGCCACGAACCGGCCCGACGTGCTCGACCCCGCCTTGCTCCGCCCGGGACGCTTCGACCGCCGCGTCATCCTGGATCCGCCAGACATGCTTAGCCGTGAAGAAATTCTCAAGGTGCACAGCCGCAAGAAGCCCCTAAGCCCCGACGTGAACCTGAAGAAGATTGCCCAGCGCACGCCCGGCTTCAGCGGTGCTGACCTCGCCAACCTCCTCAATGAAGCCGCCATCCTGGCCGCCCAACGCAATAAGAAACAGGTGGAGATGATCGACTGCGTGGAATCGATTGAAAAGGTGATGCTCGGGCCGGAACGCAAGAGCCACATCCTAACCCCCGCAGAGAAAAAAATTACCGCTGTGCACGAAGCTGGCCACGCCTTGGTGTCTGCGTGCTTACCGAACGCTGACCCCGTGCACAAAGTTTCCATTATCTCCCGTGGCCAAGCGGCGGGCTACACCCTGAAACTGCCGGATATTGAGAAACACCTTCACCAACGCGCGGAATTTATTGACGACCTGGCCGTGATGCTCGCCGGCAACGTGGCCGAGCGCGAAGTCTTCGGCGACGTCACCACTGGCGCACAAAATGACTTTCGCCAAGCCACGAAGCTCGCCCGAAAAATGGTGACGGAATTCGGCATGAGCGAGCTGGGCATGCGCACCTACGGCCAGAAAGAAGAGCTTATATTCTTAGGGAGGGAAATTAGCGAGCAGCGGGATTACTCCGAGAAGGTCGCCGAAGGCATTGACGCTGCGGTCGACAAGTTCCTGAAGCAGGCGGCCGAGACGGCTAAAAAGATCGTGCACAAGATGCGGCCAGCCCTGGATGCAATCGTCGCCACGCTTTTAGAGAAGGAGACCCTGGAACAGGAAGAATTCGCCGCCCTGGTAAAGCCATTCTTAGTCGCACCCGTTCGAGTGACAGCGGCTAGCGAGTAGGGTATAATCTATAGCGTCCAAAAGGAGGAAAACGCTATGATGCCCAACCCCATCTACCGCCAGACAATTGCCGAGGCTTGGCGCCTCACCCGCCGCCACAAATTCTTGTGGTTTTTCGGCTTCTTTGCCATTCTCATGAACTCCGGCGTGGCCAGCGGCATCGAAACGTTCTTCAATAACGTTAGCTTGCTCGCGAACTCGGGGGATAACATCGCCAACGTCAAACAGCTGTACGAAGCGAACACCCTCGGCTTCATCGCCTCCAATGTTGGAAAGTTCTTCAATAGCATAACCCTGGAGAACGCCGTTACCCTGCTCCTCGTTGCGGCGATATTCATCTTCTTCATCTGGATTTCCATCGTCTCGCAAGGGTCGCTCATCACCGCCACTGACACTTTCCGCCAGGGTAAGGACGTAAGCCCCGAACAGAGCTTCATGAACGGCACGCGCCTCTTCTGGCCCCTGCTCTGGCTCAACCTCATGAAGTACATCCTGACTATCGGCATCGTCATCGTCCTGGGGCTGCCGCTGCTCTCACTGTACCTCGTCCGCGGGCAAGATTTCTGGATGAATATTCTCCTCTTCCTCAACTTCATCATCCTCGTTCCGGGCGCCATGATCATCGCCTTCCTCTTACAATTCGCCTCGGCCTACGTCTCCCTGAAAAAGCTCCCGCTCTGGTCAGCAATCCGCAGCGCCTGGGCACTCTTCCTAAAGCACTGGCTGGCCACCATTGAAATGGCCTTCTTGCTCTTCCTCATCTACTTTTTGGCCACGGCAGTCTTGAGCATCGTCTTCTTGCCCCAGATCCTCAACATGTACGTGAACAGCGTGACCGGCCTGCTCCCCGGGCTCGCTGGGTATATGAACGTATCGAACATCGCGCTGCTTATCATTGCCGTGTTCCTCACTGCAATTTTCTCCACGTTCCAATACACGGCCACGACGTTGTTCTTCATCAAGCTGGAACAGGGGACGATTGTCTCAAAGTTCGTCCGCTGGTTCGGCCACTGGGGCAATGTGGGGGAGAAGCAGGCGCCAGTGCTGAAGGCAGCCACGAAACCAGCAAAGTAGGTAGACTAACACACCGAAAGAAGCCGTAGTGGCTAGCCACGGCTGTTTCCATTATCCTGAAATCTGGTGGGCGCGCTAGGACTCGAACCTAGGACCAGGTGTGTATAAGACACCCGCTCTACCAACTGAGCTACGCGCCCCTATACTGTTGTAGTATAGGACATCTCCCTCCTATGCAAGCACTTCGTACCCATCCTTATCTCCAGCGCATTGCGAAAGTCCTCCCGAAAGGGGTGGAGCTCTATGTTGTAGGTGGCGCGGTTCGAGATGCCTTACTCGGCCGGCCGATCACCGACCTCGACCTCGTGGTGCGGGGCGTGACCATTGCCAAGCTCGAGCAGAGTATGAAGACCCTCGGTGAGATTGATACCAGTGGCAAACAGTGGGGCGTCCTCGGCCTCACCCTCGATGGTCAGCGCATTGACGTTGCAATCCCTCGTGAAGAAATACAGAAGAAAGGTGATGGGCACTACTTCGACGTGCAGGTGACCGCGGACGCAAACCTTCCCATCGAAGCCGACCTCAAGCGCCGCGACTTCACCATCAATGCCATGGCGCTAAATGTACAGACGGGCGAGCTGGTAGACCCCTTCCATGGCCAGGTCGATGTGAAGCATAAAACACTCCGCACCGTGGGGAATCCGGTCACGCGTTTCACCCAAGACCACTCTCGCATCCTGCGCTGCCTGCGCTTCGCCACACAGCTGGGATTTGCCATCGAGCCGATTACGTGGGATGGTCTCCGAACCGTCGTGCGGCAGGTTGGGCAACTCAAAATCCCCAAGCGCATCTGGGAGCAGGAGTTTGCCAAAGCCGAAGCAAACCTACCCACCTACCACGAATGGCTTCGTAAAGCTGGAATTGAAACCCACCATGCCGGAACCTAAGATTATTGCCGAAACCCCCGACTACCTGGTGCTGGATAAACCCAGCGGCTTGCTCGTACACGAGGCCAACCACCACCCCGGGGCAGACACGCTGGTGCAGTGGCTCCTGGCGCACTACCCAGAAATCAAAGGAGTGGGTGAAGAGGCTGACCGACCCGGAATCGTCCACCGCCTGGATATGGACGTTTCTGGCGTTATGGTCGTAGCGCGAACCCGGCAGATGTACGACCACTTGAAAAAACAGTTTCAGAACCACGAGGTTGAAAAAATGTACCTCGCCCTCGTGCACGGTGTACCTGGCAAACCCGATGGCACCATCTCCTTCCCCTTGGGTCGATCCCGCCGCAACGCTGGCCGGATGGCTTCCCAGCCGCTCCCGACCGAGAAGACGCGAGAGGCAATAACCCACTTCGCCGTGAAAGAGCAATTCACCCACCTTAGCTTGTTAGAGGTGACTATTGAGACAGGCCGCACCAACCAGATCCGCGCGCATTTACTTGCCTTTGGGCTGCCAATCGTTGGCGATACCGTCTACGCCAGCCGCTGGGTCAAGCAAAAGGTTGCGCTTGACCGACCCTTCCTGCACAGCTGGAAACTGGGTTTTACGAATCTCGACAATACCATGCAGCACTTCGAAACACCGCTCCCAGATGCCCTCACCGCACTCCTGGCGAAACTCCGCCCTTGACGGAGGGGCATTCCATCCCTACACTCCACAGGCATATGGATATTATCCACGAGACAGGTAAAACGAAGCAACGCACCGACCTCCCGGCCTTGAAGCCGGGCATGGTGGTTAAAGTGCACCAGAAGATTAAGGAAGGCGACAAAGAGCGCATCCAGATTTTCGAGGGCACTGTTCTGGACGTGCGCCACGGCCAAGGTCTGCATGGCACGTTCACCGTCCGCAAAGTCTCCGAAGGTATTGGCGTGGAGCGTATCTACCCCTTCCATACCCCGTCCATTGCGAAGATCGAGATCGTGAAGCAATTCAAGGTTCGCCGCGCCACCCTCTCGTACCTCCGCGACAAAACCTTTAAGAAGCGGCTAAAAGAAGTGCGTAAGGACACGAAGAAGAAAACTTAATATTCTTCTAGTATGGCATACGCTATTAACTTGAGTGTAAAAGATTACGCGAAGCTCTTTCCCTGGGATAGCAACTTCGCGTATGCGATCGGCCTTTTGGTTACTGATGGAAACTTATCTAAAGACGGCCGACATTTTGAATTCACTTCAAAAGACATGGAGCAAATACGCAATTTTATGCGTTGCCTGAAATTGCACGTCAAGATAAGCCTGAAGTCGTCCGGGTACACTGGCACACGGGTTCCGCACTTGCAATTTGGGAATGTGCGACTCTACCGCTACCTTGAGACCCTTGGTATACACCCAGCAAAATCAAAAACTATTGGGGAGCTAGATATACCGAACGAATGGTTCTTTGACTTCCTTCGTGGCCACTTCGACGGTGATGGAAGCTCCTACAGTTACTGGGACAAGCGGTGGCGGAGTAGCTTCATGTACTACCTAACGTTCAACTCCGCTAGCCCAATACACCTTCGCTGGCTGCGCGAAAGACTGCGAGTCCTTTTGGGCGTTCAGGGTCACATCACCAAAGCCAGGAAACAAAGTGTGGAGCAGCTTAAATACGCAAAGCGAGAAGCCAACATAATCCTCAAGAAAATGTACCCAAATCCAAAGGTGGTGTGCCTGACCCGCAAACGCTTGAAAATTTTACGAGCCTTGGCTACAATAGGGCGTACCGTAGAAACATCAAAAACTCGCGCGCGGGTGCTGTAATTTGGTAGCCAGGCTGGCTTGAGGTGCCAGTGGTCGCAAGACCGTGGAGGTTCAAGTCCTCTCCCGCGCACCAAGCGCGCCGACATCACCCAAGGTGGTGACGGAGCGCTTTTGTGTTATGAGGACTCGAAGAGCTTACGTTCCATCGATTCAGCTGGTGGTACACTACAGCTATGTCCTGGCTTCCTTTTGCGCTCGCAGCGCCGCTGCTGTTTGGCAGCACGAACTTCATCGATAAATTTCTCATACAGAAGCGGGTCAAAGACCCTATTGCGCTAACAATGATTGGCGGAATCACCGGCCTCGTCGCAGGCTTGATATTCTTTGCCATCAATGGTCGTGGTGGGGTGGATGGGCGCTCTATATTCATCCTACTTATATCAGGCGCACTCTTCCAATTTGCACTCATTCCGTACTACTGGTCGCTCGAACAGGAAGATACGTCTCGCATCGTGCCGCTCTTCCAAGTCATCCCAATCCTCACCCTAGTACTCTCCGCAATTTTTCTCGGTGAGCACCTACTCCCGCGCCAGTTTATTGGATTCTGTATCATCCTCGTTGGCGGAATTGCTGTGTCACTGGAACGTGGTGCTCGTGGCATGCTGCGCGTACGCAAAGCCTTTTGGTGGATGATGTTGTCGAGTTTGCTCTACACTCTGCCTATTATCATGTTCAAATCCGTCTCCACCACAGATGATTTTTGGCATAGCCTTGCTTTTGAAAGCCTTGGCTCTGCCTGTGGTGCCATAGTGCTGGCCTGCGTGCCAAGGTATCGAAAACGTTTTTTTGCTGCTATTCGGAACACGCACGTTGGCACGTGGGCACCCATTGGGCTTAATGAGCTTATGGATTTGGGTGGTCGGATGGCGCTCTTCTTTGCCTCCACCCTGGCGCCACTAGCGCTCGTCACCGTTGTCGGCGCTATCCAGCCACTTTTTGTATTGCTTATAGGTTTAGGACTTACCGTCTTTTTCCCGCGTATTCTCAAAGAAGACATCCGGAATAAAGTGATAGCCCTCAAAGTGGCTGCCGCACTTATCGTCCTTGTGGGTATTATAGTAATGAGTACTGTATGAAAAAAAATACTTTCACCCTCACCCGCACCTTCAACGCCACGCCGAATGCGGTATTTTATGCACTCACAAATAGCAAGGCTTTGGCCGAATGGAGTGGCGAGGGGTACGTAGCACCACCAACCACGCTATTTGACATAAAATTACCTTTGGCACACCCATACCCCCACCAAACAAACCCTTAGACC
>JAUYFT010000027.1 GCA_030689605.1 bacterium
AACAATCGCATGGCCGTAGGGGCTGCGCAGGAAGTCGTTAACGTCTTGCGTAATGGTGGTGACGCCCAGGTAGTATTTGCGGCAGCGCTTCACCAGGGCGTAGATGAACCGCGCCGAGTCTTCGTTCTGCATCAGCCACCAGGCTTCGTCAATAACCAAGATACGTTTCTTCAAGCTAGAGCGCACCACGTTCCAGATGTAGGAAACGATCATGGAGATGCCAACGGGCCGCAACTCGTCCTCCAGATCCCGGACAGAGAATGTAACCAGCTGATTCTGGAGCTCGATGTTCGTGGGGCTGTTGAAAAGGCCGGCGAAGGTGCCTTCGGTGTACTTCTTCAGGCGCTCCACAATGTTATCTGCCCCCACCATGCCGGAGAGGACTTCTTGAAAATCCGCCATGACCGGTGATTCCACCTGTAAAAGGTCGCTGTCGGCGGTTATATCTTTCTTGGCGTAGGTCTCAATAAGCGCCCGGTCGATTATGGAGTCTTCTTCGGGCGTCACGCTGCCCAGCATGAGCCGCATAAGCCCTTTCAAGGTTATTACTGCCGCGCGGATGATGTCGGCGGGCTTGTCGGCGCCGCCCACCGGCCGCGGCAAGTCGAACGGGTTGATCTTGGACTCGGAGTTAAGGGAAATATTTATGTACGTGCCGCCCACCGCATCGGAGAGGTACTTGTATTCGCGCTCCGGGTCAATGACCATGACGTCGGTGCCGAGCATGAGCGAGCGCAGGATTTCTAGCTTCACGGCATAGCTCTTGCCGGCGCCAGACGTGGCAAACACCACGTAGTTGGCGTTCTGCAGGCTGAAACGGTCAAAAAGAATTAGGGAGTTGTTGTGCCGGTTGATGCCGTACAGGATGCCGTTGTCAGAAGACACGTCGGAAGAAATGAACGGGAAGCTGCTGGCCGCCGGCGAGGAGTTCATGTTGAAGCTCACCTGAATTTCATCCTTGCCAATGGGCAACGTGGAGTTAAAACCCTGCTCGGCTTGGTAGAGCACACGCTTGCTGTACACCAGCTTCTGGCCGAACATCGCCTCCACGCGATCCGAGAGTTTATCCAGTTCGTCCTTGGCATCGGCATACAACGTCACGTACAAGGCGACTTGGAAGAACTTCTCGGTTCCCTGCGTCAGGTTGTCCCGCAGTTGCTCAATGTCCCGCAGCGCGGTCTCCCGAATGGGGTCGCGCGGGGCGCCCTTCTCGGCATCCGAGAGGATCTGCGCTTCCAGCTGGCCGACCTTGTTGCGGAGCTGCTTAAGCACCACTTCGGAGCCCACGGGATAGAAAAACATAGAAACATCCAGCGGCACATTGAGGTTGATGACCGGCGCAAACCAACCGACCGAGATGTAGCGCGGGTAGGTGACCACAAACATGGTGCGCGCCAGCTTGCCGCCAATTTCCACTTCCTTGGGCGAAACGCGGAACGATGCCGGGGCAATGAAATCCCGCACCGACACCACGCCACGGCGGTAGATGCGCTCCGCCTCCAATACCTCGCGCTTCCGCAGCAACTCCACTTGCTGCTGCTGCTGGCGCTCATCCTCGGTAATCACCTGCAGGGGCGGCGGCGTTTCTGCCGGCAGGGTTTTCGGTTTGCGGGATAAATTTATAGCCATGAGATTAGCGTTCTATGCTCATCTGCTCCAGGCCACTGAACTTCTCCTGGGCAGAGGTTTGCGGGTTATAAGTATTGTAGAACAGCTCAATGAGGCCTTGGGTATCTAGCGGTACCGCTTTTAGCCCCAGCGCCGAAAGGCCATCGGCCACAAAGTCCACGCGCTTCAAGAGCTCGCCCCGGAGCTCGTCGAACCGCTTCTGCTTAATGTGGATGACGTTGGTGGGCGAGAGCACGCCGGTGAGGCGCTTGAAAAAATTTGCCCGCTTGCCCGAGCCGGGCTGGTAGGGCACCACAACGTAGAAGCGCTTGGCCATTATGTCCGCCAACTCCACGAGCTCGCGCACATAAGTGACGTACTCCTGGGTCTGCATTTTAAGCAGCTCGTTGGCCTGCGTCTTCTCTAGCTGCTTCAGGTTATCGAGGTACGGGTCAATGTTTAGCTTGCGGGACTGGATGCAAATCTGCAAGGGAAAATCCAGCGTGTTCAAAAACTGGGTGTACGCCTGGATGACTGCCGCCTGCTCCTCATCAGACTTCAGGGCGAAGTTCATGGATGACACCAGTAAGACGGCGCGGACTGTACCATCGCGCAGGATAACGACGTCATCCTTAATCTCCCAGACATCCAGGAACTTCTGGGCGGAGGGGGCGCGCGGGGCTCGAGCTTTGGGGACTTGGCTGGTGGCAGGGGGCATAGTTAGGGTTTAAGAGAGCCGGCAACGACGTCACCAGATTCATCGTACGCGCCGCCGGTGTCAACGACGAGCGAGAGCGCGGTGAGGCGCGAGGCGGTGAGGGGTTGCTTAAGGGCTATGGCCGCGCGCGGTTTGGCCGCAGACGTGGCGACGAAACGGTACTCGTACTCCGTATCTTCCTTGTGCCAGAGGCGCAAGCGGGGAACTTTAAACGTCTGCAAGATGGAAAGGATAAAGTAGTGGAACGGCCGCCCATTAATCTTTATGAAGGCAAGAAGAAAAATTACCATTGACCACAGGATGAAAAGCAGGACGAAAGTGAGAAAGTTCTTAAAAATCTTTAGCATGATAAAGCCTGTAACTCCCCAGACCAGAATTAGGAGAAACTGCCGCACCGAGAGCGGCCCCAGGATTTTATCCTCGACGTCAATGAATTGGGGCACAACGAACTGCATCATATATTTAGAAGCGGAACTGCCGCATGAGGGCGCCAATGGCTTCGAACTCGGCCTCGTTAAGCGACTGTTTGCCTTGGGCTTTCATAAGCTCCACCACCTCGCGGACCTCTTCCTTCCGCTCCATAGCAAGCTGCCCCAGCATGAGGTACGACTTGAATGCCGGTGACTGCCGGAAAGCAGAGATTCCTTCTGCCCGCTGGGCGAATGAATCCTGGCCAAGTACCTCGAACTCTTCAGCGATTTTCAGCGTGCACGCTTGCGGTGTGCCCCCGAGACGACGAAAGTCATCAATCTTCAAGCTTCCCAGCACCTCAATAGGACCCATGACCCGCGAAGGCGCGCGGACGTCCGTGATAACTTCGCGGTACGTCGGGGGTGCCACAGGCTGCGGCCGCGGAATTACCGGAACAACAGGGCGGGGTTGCGGCGGGGGCGCTGGTCGGCTCACTGGCGTACCCGAAGGCTTGAGCCACGGCGGTGGAGCAACGACTGGACGGGGAACTGCTGAAGGTTGGCTGGCTGGCTTGGTTATTTGCTGGGTTGCGACAACAGTGGATCTTGCGGGCTGATTACCCTCACCTGCCTTTCGACTCGTCCCACTAAGGCGTGACTCGCTCAAGGCATCCTCTCCCGAGGGGAGAGGAGGGTTCCCTTCTTTCACCCTCCCACCTTCGGGGGGAGGGCTGGGGAGAGGGGCAGCCGTTGGTTTCACCACTGGCGGTGGAGGCCCGCCTGCCACGCGTTGCGAGGCATCGCGGGCAGGTGGCGGCAACGGTTTTATGACTGGCTTAGGCCCGCCCGGCATCGCCTGAAGCGAAGCCGCTGGCGGCCGGGGTTGACGATGTAATGCTTCTACGACGTTCGCAAGCTCGCCAATAATACGGTCGGCGCGTGCTTCATCAAAACCCATGCCGCCGATCTTAGTTGACCGCAGCAGAATATCTCGGACTTCGGATTTATCCCGAACGTCAACCAACCGCGACTCCACAACGCGCTGAAAGCGTTTTAAAAGAATATCATCTAGTTCCAAATGCTCCATTGCCACCAAGCGTTTGGCGACGTTTACTGGATTCGTATCAACCACTTGCACCGGTGCTTGCTGTAAGGCTTGTGTGTGTGGTGCCAGGTCTTTCGCATCGTCCGGGTGTACCAGGTAGGGTGACGCGCCAGCCTGGGCCTGCAGCGCTGGTGCCGGTGCCGTGAGCACTGGGTCTTTCACGCCGGGCAAATCCAGCAAGCGGTACTTGAAGAACAGGTCATCCAGCATGTGCTTCCCCAGCTCCTTGGCCTTTGGCGCAGGCACGGCGTACTGTTGGATGAGTACCTCATCCAACTTCGCCGGCTCCACCTCTTGCACGAGCACGCGCATGACCAGCTCGGCGAGATTAACGCCGTACTGGGTCTCCAAGCTATCCAACGAACGCATGGCGTCCGTATCAGACGCACGTGCCTTTAACTCGTCAGGTAACTTTTGAAATTTTACGAGAAGATTGTCGGGCATAGTTTTTTTAGGCCTCGGGAGAACTTTCGGAGCCACCGCCATTGCCGCTGAACATACTCTGAAGTTCACCGAACTCGTTCTTGAACGCCTCAGCGTTGCCTTCGTCCATGTGGCCTTGGAGTTTGCCAATGCGCTTCTGCAATTCCTCGCGGCCAACGTCGCCAAGCTTCTCGGACTTCTGCACTTCGGCGGTGTTATTCCGGATATAACTCATAAGGCCACGCCAGACGATGCTGTTCTTTAAGGCACTGTCGAGCGTCTCGCTATTGATTGACATAAGTTTACCACGAATGTCCGGCGGTGCGGCTTTGAAGGCGTTGGTAATGTTCTGGGTGACGTTATTCGTCACGATCGTCGATCCCGCTTCCGACTGCGCCTCCACTTGCGACGCGCTCGTTGAGCCTGACGCTGCTCGAGATGTCGGCGCTCGCTGCGGTCGAACGGGCGTTGGCTGCGCGGGTTGGGGTTTTGGTGCCGGAGCAACTGCGCTCTGGAGCGCGGCCTGGTGGGTATCTCGCTGCTGACGGGCTGAAGCAACCTTGCGCTCTTGCTCGGTTACCTCCTTCTTCATGCCTTCGATGTCGTTAGCGTATGCACCCATGAGATCATAGGCTTTATCACGCTCTGCCCGCGACTTCGTACGGTCACCGTACGTTTTCTGCAGCTCGTCGTACCGCTTCTGCGAATCAGTAGATTCCGGGCTGTTCTTCTGACGAATCTGCTGCAGCTTCTGCTCTTCAGAGGCAAGTGTTGTTTGCGATGCTTCCAGCGCTTGTCGGGTATCCTCCGTCTTCTTCGTTGCTTGGCTCTGACGCAGTGCCGCAGCTTTCGCTTCCGCTGCTCGCTCGTCTGCCGCGCGCCTCTCAATAGCTGACGTAAATGGTCGTTTCACTGTATCCCACGTGTCACGCGATCTTTCAGCGACGTACCGCCCGGCACCGGCCTTCGGGGGCACAACAATGTCTGGGACTTCATCGAGTGAGTCGACATTCAGATTCACCTTCTGCCCTCCGGCTTTCTGAGCAGCTTCTTGCTTCTCCTTCAGTGCCAAAGCCAAGCCACTCTTCAGTTGAATTGCATTCGGGGATTTGTCACCCCATCGACCACGGTTGACCAGGCCTTTCGTCAAGTACTCGTCAAACGCACGCTCATCCGTCATATTCTCCTCGCCAGAACGTTTGCGCATGTCATCCGCGATACCTTTGAACTCCTCGTCGCTCAGCGTGCCCCGTAGATCATTCCGGATTGCGCGGTCAGGATCGGCAGCATCCAAGTTCTTGTGCATCCGCTCCTCAGCGAGAACCGATCGTACGTCAACGCCAGCGCGGTCAGTATTTATAAATTGCAAGCTCCCCAATGACTTTGGATCTTGCAATCGCTTCTGCGCTTGCTGGATAGTTGCCTTACGTGCTTCCAGAGCCATGCGGCGGGCTTGAACATCCTGGAGTTTCTCTGGATTTGCCTGCGCGGCGGTGAGCGACTTGCCCGACGCATCGAGGAGTTTCGAGTTCGGCGTCTTCATGCCCTGCTCCTCGGTGGCGAGCGTCGCGAGCTGTGCTTCAATGGCTTGCACGTCACTAGTGAGCTGCTGGTTGAATACGCCAGCGATGCGCGCCACGCTCTTCTTGTCACGAGTGTAGCCACCGGCCGTGGGCTTTACCCCAGCTTGCGCGAGCATAGTATCGCTCACGGCGAGCATGTCTGACTGGCCTCGGCTGAAGCTATTCAGGCTGGTAATTTCCGCGACTCCAGCCTTCTTGTCGCCGAGGCGCTGCATCACCCGTTGCTGCTGGCGCTGGTTCTGCTCCATCTGCTGATGACTGTAGTACTGGCCAGGGTTCGACATGTACTCTGCGCTCTTCTCAAATGCGTCACCGTGCTTGGCACGAAGCTCAGCCGTGCGTGCCTCACGTGCACGATCAATATCCTCATGAGCAAGCACCTCGGGTTCTCCCGTCGTAGCCCCACCACCTCCCTGCCCACCTTGGGTTAGAAACTCCCGCATGTTTTGGCTAGCACGACGGGTAAGTATTTCTCTTTGCGTATCCACACCCAAACCGGTAAACCATTGACGTAACTTTGGCTTAAAGTTTGTATCTTCTTTTATTGCGTCATCATCAATTTTTTCAAAACCTTCAGGCTTCAACTTCTGTAAGAACTTATCCACTTCAGCGTTCGTCGCCGTCTGCATCGCCGGTGTCATGTTGTCATAACCCTTGTACCATGTATCTGGCCGTTCTTTTCGGCGATCCTGCAGCAATTTTAAAGCCTCCTGATCCATGGCAGTTTCTTCTATGCCCTTTCCGGCCGGTTTTGGCTTAGAACTATAACGAATAAACCCTTGGTACCGATCGAGAGAAGCATCGTCGATGAGATGGTGCTTCTTCCGTCGCATGAGCTCTTCAATCGCACCCTTATTTTCATTTCGACCGGATTCGTTAATAATAGCGCTAGGGTTTGCTAAGGATGCAAGCTCTTGGTCAGTAGCAAATTTCAAATGACGGGTGTCTTTATCTTCACGTGACAACCGTGATGCGCTCAGCGAGGCGCGCTGCTTTATGCCCCAGTTCTTTAAACCTGGTACTTTACTCACGAGGCCGAGGCCGGCATCGGCGGCGGCGTACCCTGGACGCTTGAGTACGTCACCAGCCCGGCGCCCGGCAAAACCGCCAAGACCCTTCGCCGCACTAATCGGCGAGTTGGCAATGGCGCTGCCCCACTTGTTGAAGTTGCCCATCCACTTGCCGGCCACCGCGCCCGCAGCGCCGCCGGCTTTGGTCGCCTGCTGCAAACCAGCAATGAGCAGGCCAATGGCCACCAGGTAGTTGATGATGGCCGTGCCCGTTGTGGCCTCGTTGGCAAAAGTGGACTTCTCAAAAACCGCTTCTGCCAGGTCGCCGCCCTGCTCGTCAGACAAAGTGCTCGTGGTGGGGATAAGGGTAGTCGTGGACAGGGTAATAATTGTGAGTGCCAGCCACAAGAAGAAAGCAATGACCGGCCCCTTTATTAGGTACTGGGAAAAGTCGCTCCACCACTTAGCCCACCAGCTGCCCAGACTGCCCGGCAGCACCGCCACCATGTAGGCCGTGGGCGCCAGGACAATGTAGATCCACAGCATGATGATGCGCTGGATGAGGAGGATAACAAAAATTCCCACCACGACCGTGGCCACAAACACCATAACCAGAGCGGCGAAGAGCGAGCCCATGACGGCGAGGGAGTCGATTTCACCGGCGGCGGCATTGACGGTGCTCGAGAGTTGAAGCAGCTTATCAATGCCAAAACCCGCCGACAGGCTGCCGGCCGCTTGGTCTTTGAAGGCGTTCACAAACGTGAGCATGACCACTTGGGAAAAATCGATAAATAACCCCGCAATGGCCTTGGAGAAGTTAATGAGGATGGCCATTATGATGAGCTTGGACAGGGTCCGCGAGTAACGGTATTGGTCTATGCGGAACATGGTGCCAATGGCAATAAGCAGCAGGGCGACGATGAAGAACATGTTCGCCATGTCGCGGGTCACGGACCAGCCAATGCGCACCGCCGGCGCGTCGATGAAGTTGTTAAACTGCGCCACCGCCACCAGGATGCCAATAAACTTAATGAGGATTGCCCCGAGGATGTTCACGAAGAACCCAATAATTCTACCCACCACCTGAATGAGGATATTCTCTAGCGCGTCGGCCTGCGCCACCTGCGGCACAAACGCCCACAGCACAATGAGCGTCACGCACGAAAATGCAACCGCACCCCAGACGGGGTGAGCTTGCACTGGTCGCAACATGGCGCGGAGGCGGGGCATGAAAATATAATTACCGACGGACTACGATTATGTCTCCGCCGAATTGCTGCCAGTATGAACCCGAGCTAGCGGGGAAAGCTGTGGGCGTGCTCGTAAGGCACCGGCCGCCGTTGCACCACTCCCAGTTATCTTGCACCTGCACTTGCGGTTGAACAACGCAGTACTCTTTGCCACCGACGCTAGCGTTAGTGGCGTATGGGCCAGTCCCAGCAGCGAAGCAGTTGCTCATACCGTAACCGTACCGATACACATGGCTTATACTATGTGGGTCGGCAGGGTTGGAGAGTGGCGCAAAGCCCCAGCTCAAGAGCTCATCACTGGCGTTGTCACCATCCCAGTCAATGGCGATGTTTTTCAATGGCAGCTGCTGCGAGTCAACGAACGTGTTGAAGCGCAGCTGCAGCAGCTCACCGCTGCTCACCACAATGTCGCCTGCAGTTTGCGTGCCAATAGCCACGTTACTTATGGACGGAAGATTGGCGCAGTACGCCCGAGCCGGGTCGAAGTCGGCAGCGTTGCGATCCAAGGTAGTCCCGTTGCAGAGCTGCATGTCCTGGTAGTCGTCCTGCCAGTCATCAATAAGCGACTGGGTCTCTGCGTAGGCGCCATTGCCGTTCGCCGGAGTCCACTGCCAGGCTGTGTACACGTTGGCGAAGAGCAATTTCAAACGATCAATAGCCAGAATGTTGTTGAGCTTGCGGGTGGCGTACACGCCGCCGCTGATGTTGGTGAAGGTGCTACACGTGCCACCCGTGCCGCAGTCGGTACTGGTTGTACACGCGGTTCCAACGGCAATGCCGCCGGTGGTCACCGAACAGTACCGTCCCGCGTAGTCGCACCTCCCATTGATCCCGCACTCGTCATTCGTTGCACACGCAACCGGTGTCGCCGGGTTTGCCCGCGGGCCGGCCACGCAAAGCTTGGCTGGGCCAAAGCCGTTGCAGTACCCGCCAGCCGAGGTGCAAGCTTGAATGTCGGCAACGGTGTTGCAGCTGTAGGACGCGTTCGCAGCACCTAGGGCAGTAGCAGGCAGACCAAAGCACTGGCGACCGCTGCAGTCTCCGGTGCAAGTGTAGGCTGAACCCGCTCGGGCGGTGGCAGTATTCTGCTTCACTTCCAGCATTTGATTGCCGGTGAATGCCGTTATCCCATCCCAATCTGTGGGCGTGTCGAAATTTTGGGCGGGCGGCGCAATGCTGCCGTAGGGCTTATCTTCTTGGGAAAGCTTATACTTGTAGTTTGGCAGCGCGAAGCCGGATGACGTGATGTTTGTAGACCAGGCGGCATTCTGGCCGCTGGTGTCCACCACCCTGACTAAGTCTGTACACTGCTCGCGGAGGTAGTAGACCACCGCGGCAGCAAAACCACCACCGTAGGTAGAATCATAAGCGTAGGCACCATATTCTAACACGTACCCATTTGTATCAAAATTCACATTAAAAGTGAGAAAGTTGCTTCGCCCAGAATTGTCGGGCTCTTCGATGCCGCGCCAGGTAGCGCACCAATGATCACCAGTTAGTCTGGGGCAGTTCCCATTGGCATTCTCGTCAAGAATCATATACGCAAGTCCGTCTGGCGTTAATCCAGAGTATGCCGCACCCCTATTTGGGCAATCATCGTTATAGCAAGATTGATTAGCGCTTGGAATCCAAGTATTTGATTCACCATACTGGAAGAGAACGGCAATCTTCTCAATTTCACTCTTGTGAATATCGTGATCTTGACCCACTGCTGCTTGCACAAAGTCCACGGGAGTAAGTGCCGTTCCGCCACTGCTCAAACTCGTTACCCCATACCCAATGCCTGGTCCGCCATTTGCGCCGCTCCCCATTTGCGTCATCATTGGCCGGCGGTACTGGAACGATTGGTTGAGTAGCGGCGAGCCGGGTTGCTCGCCAGCCGCGCCAACCGCTTCCTCTGCACGGACAAAGGCAGTGGTAAAAGTGGTGTAATTTGTGGTACCAATTGCCACCGAGCGGTTGTAGTTGCCTTTAGCGCGCAAGCACATGTACAGCGGCGCTTTGTCACTGTAGCCTGCCATTTCCACCTTGCCGAAAATGTTGCGCGACCCAGCCAACAGATCCACCGGGTACCAACTCAAGCAGCTGTTCGGGTTTTGCGGATCTCTTTCCAAACAGTAGCCCTGCCAGCCGTCGAAGCGCTTGCCCGTATCGTCCGCGTAGCTACAGACCAAAGCCGACGAGTTCGGGTAAGCTCGGCAGGTGCGTGCCACGTAAGCATCGCCACTGGGCTGGCCAGTGAGCCCGGCAGTGGCAGGTAACGGATCGTCCACATTAAGGGTGGGCAGCAGCGAAACGTCGTCGATGATCAGGCCAGTTCGGTTCCCATCATCCAGCATGAAGTACACAATGCCAGTGTTGGGGTCAAAGGATTTGTGGTTGATGCCCGCAATGTTGCCTTGGGCTAGCGTGGCACATTCATTCCCTATCCCACAAATGCCATCACTCAACTTCAACGGCCCAATCACGTAGCGCTGCATTGTTGTGGTCGGCAAAACTTTCCCAAACCAGGCATTATTGGCCACAATGCTCACGCTCGCTTGTGTGGCAATGCCAGCAGAGAGGGTGGTATCTTGTACCGCCAGATCAGGAGCCTGGACATACCGGGCACTGAACGAAAGCATGTACGTGCGGTCGGACGACAGCCGACCCGACAGCGCGGCATCACTGGTGCGCAGCGTGGTGAAGGCACTACCGCCACTAGAAGGTGTGAGCTCTGCGTACGGATTTACCTCCACTGGGGCAACGGTGTTGCCGGCTTGCAGGGTTTCCGACGTGACGATTTTCACGTTGCTACCGTCGCTCCCCGAGGCGCTCGTCAGCTCCCAGCCGCTACTCTGGATGGTTGGGGTAGCATCAAAATTCCCATTGAGAATGTTGTCCGGTATGGCCACCCCGTCATTTCCTGTTTGCGGCGCAATGCCAAAGGGGAACTTACCCTCAATGAGCTGGGTCAGCAAGCAGGTGTTACCCGCGCCACAGTCTGCATCGTTGGCGCAGGATTTTGAACTATCCTGGGAGCAAGACCGGCCAAACTGCAGCCCCGCCACGACCAAACCGCTCTTGTTACGCAAGTCTTCACGGCTATACGCTTGGGTGTTGCCGTCCAGCGGGAACGGCTTGCACGCGCCAATTGCGCCCCCGCAGTCGTCATCATCCACACAAGTTTGCTTGGGGTTGTTGGCGCAGCGCTTCTCATCCACGAACCGGTTGCACTGGCCGCTGGGGCTAAACCGGTCGCAGGTTGCCACCCCGAGCACCAAATTCTCTTTCTGACCCGTGGGCTTGGTGCTCTCGATGGTGGTGGTTGGCGCCAGCCACTGGCTACAGGTTCGATCGCGGCTCACCTTAAGGACAATGTTGCTATCGCACCGCTCGGGCTGGTCGGCGCAGGTCGCCGGGCCGCCCGTCGCATCCGCGTCCGTGGGTTTGAAACCCAGCGGGCTTAGGTCCACGTCGTAGGTCAACGCGGTATTTGCAGTATCATTAAAGAGGTGGCAACCCAGCTTGTCACCCACTTGGCCGTTGCAGGATGTGCTATCCACACTCTGCCGAATAACTGGCGTGTTGGTGGTAACGCGCACTTGGAGGTTGTCGAACCAGTGACCGACGGTTCCGGTGCTCCCCGCAAAAATCTGACAGGTGACGGCATTGCCCGAATACACCCGGCCGCTAATG
>JAUYFT010000032.1 GCA_030689605.1 bacterium
GGAGGGGTCAATTTATATAACAATACCACCCCGACCTCCGGTCTCCCCTCCTCTGAGAGGAGGGGATAAATTACAAACTCCTCCCCTTTAAAAGGGGAGGGTAGGGAGGGGTCACTTTAGAAAACTCCCTCGAATCCCGAATGGTAGGGTAGTTGTTATTACGCATCCGTTTCCGCTGGAGCGCGGGAGGGTTTGAGCTCGGTTTGTATTTCCTGCCCCGTCACTGTCACCTTCAGCCAGTGGAAGTTCTCTTTCACCAGGCCGCCAAATGCGGATTGAATGGGTTGGCCGCCACCACCAGAGATTGTTACGGGTACGGTTTGCACGGCTCGGTTCGTCGCGTCGGACTGGGTGACCATGGCAAAGTCGAAGGCGGTGTGAATGTGACCGGTGAAAACCTGCTGCACCGGGTTCTGTGCCAGGATGGCCAGGAACCGGTCGTTGGTCTTCCGCGACGTTCGGGTTTCATCATCGCCGAAGAGCTCTGCCAAGGGGTAGGCGAACGGCCGGTGGTAGGCGAGGATGGTTACGGAATCTGCAAGTCGGCGAGACGGCGAGTCAGCTAAATCTTTTTTTAACCAGTCGAGCTCGGAACTGGTAAAGCCAACTTTCCGGTCAGCATTATCCAGCAGCACCAAGTGAAGGTTTTGGATGTCGATGCTGCGCGGGAGTTTTCCAAAGGCATTTTGGAATGCTAAGCGGTTGGCATCATCTTTGATATCGTGGTTGCCAGGGACAGCGTAGACGGGGATGATAAGCCCGAGTTCTGAATGGAGAGTCTGTAGTGCTTTGAGCTCCGTGTTGCCGCCCCGGTTTGTAGCATCACCCAGGTGCAGCAGGAACTGCACATCCTTGTCCGCCACGATTTGCTTTATGAGGTCGCGGTAGTCGGGGTTGTCGCCCTCGTTGTCACTAATGACGGCAAACGTAACGGTTTGCTCGTTGCGCACCGTGGTGCCGGGTATGAGCTTGGCGATGGTAGGGTTTGGCGCGCCCACGTGCTGGTACCACAGCACCAGGCCGCTTAGGCCGCCAATCAACGCGAGCGCGACGATGAGGTATACTTTACGCATGGTTTCTGTAGCATACATTGTGTGGTAAGTATTGAGAATGTGAGTGTACCCTCCCTCTCCACTGGCAGGAGAGGGTGCCCCGAGTGCGTCGAGGGGCGGGAGAGGAGGAAGGACATCCTATGCACAATTCATTAACTTCAGTTGCCCGGTCATTACGGAAGAGTGCAACGCCTTCCGAAAACCGCTTGTGGCAGCAGCTCCGGTCAAAACGTTGCCTTGGTTTAAAGTTTTATCGACAGTATCCAATTGATAATTATGTTGCCGATTTTTGCTGCCCCCAAAGAAGAATTATCATTGAGGTTGATGGCGGAGGACATGATGAGCCACAACAGCGCGCAAAAGATAGTCTTCGAGACGAGTATATGAAAAGTATTGATTTTAGAACTTTGCGATTTTGGAGTAATGCTATTGAAAACAATCTTCCAGGAGTAATGGATGAGATTCAACGATCATTGCTTGCCCCTCTCCCTCGTTCCCTCTCCCGCAAGGGGGAGAGGGAGGAAGATAAACCCAATGACCCCCTCCCGTGAAGGCGCGAGGCAAGGTAAACTTTCGATATGACGAAAGCCGAAGCTAAAACCCGCAGCCTAAAGCTGCGCGAGCAAATTGACCACTACCGCTACCAGTACCACGTACTGGATCGGTCAGAGATTTCGGATGCGGCGCTGGACTCGCTGAAGCACGAGCTGCAGTCTTTGGAGGAAGCCTATCCTGACCTCGTGACCGCCGACTCACCGACGCAGCGGGTGGGTGGGGAACCTTTGGCGAAGTTCCAGAAGGCGCCGCACGGTGTGCCCATGTTGTCGTTGAATGACGTCTTCGCGTTCGATGAGGTAGAGGAATGGCAAAAGCGCGTGGCGAAGCTGCTGCCGCCCGGCACCCAGCCGTCGTATTTTGCCGAGCTTAAGGTGGATGGCCTGGCCTTAAGTCTCACCTACCGTGACGGCGTATTGATCCGGGCGGCCACGCGGGGTGATGGCCAGACGGGCGAAGACGTGACCATGAATGCCAAGACCATCGAGGCTATTCCCCTGCGGCTGCGCCCAGTCTCAAAAATATTGCCCCGGGAAATCGAAGTGCGGGGCGAGGCGTACATGCCCAAGAAAGAATTTGAGCGGCTGAATGCCGAAGCCAAACAGCGCGGCGCTGAACCATTTGCCAACCCGCGCAATGCCGCGGCCGGGGCGTTGCGCCAGCTCGACCCCAAGGTAATGTCAGCCCGCAAACTTTCGTTCTTGGCGTATGACCTGGTCACGGACATTGGGGTGCAAACGCACGAGGCTGTTCATGCACTCCTAGCCGAGCTCGGTTTTCAGAGCGGCAAGCATAACCGTTTGTGCCGCACGCTCGCCGAAATCGAGGATTACCACCGAGACATTGAAAAGCTCCGTTCGCGCCTCGGCTTCTGGATAGACGGGAATGTCGTTGGCATTAACGAGCTGGTGACGTTTAAGAGACTTGGAGTAATTGGCAAAACGCCGCGTGGGGCAGTTGCGTATAAGTACCCAGCCGAGCAAGCCACGACTGTCGTGGAAGACATCCAAGTGCAGGTGGGGCGCACGGGCGCGCTCACCCCGGTGGCGCACCTGCGGCCAGTGCTCGTGGCAGGTTCCACAGTGTCCCGGGCCACGCTGCATAACCTGGACGAAATTCGGCGGCTGGACGTGCGCATTGGCGATACGGTCATTGTGCAGAAAGCCGGGGATGTGATCCCCGACGTGGTGCAGGTGCTGCCGAAGTTCCGCACGGGCAAGGAGAAGAAGTTCGTCATGCCAAAAGTTTGCCCGGCGTGTGGGTCTAGCGTCCAGCATCCCGACGGCGAAGTAGCGTACTACTGCACGAACAAGAAATGTTTTGCCCAGCGCATGGAAGAGCTGCAGCACTTTGTCTCCAAAAACGCCTTGAATATTGACGGCCTGGGGCCGAAGATTTTGGAGCAACTGTGGAGTGCCGACCTAATCCGCCAACCCGCTGACCTCTTTGACCTCACCGAGAAACATTTTGCACCACTGGAGCGTTTTGCCGAGAAGTCTGCAGCGAACCTCGTCGAGAGCATCCAGGCCGCGCGACGGGGGATCGAACTCTGGCGTCTCCTCAACGCGCTGGGCATCCGGCACGTGGGTGAGCAGACTAGTCACGATCTGGCCGAGCACTTTGGGTCGATCTCGAAGATACGTTCAGCATCCATTAAAAAGTTTCTGAAAGTGCACGATGTGGGCGAGACTGTGGCGCAGAGCTTACACGACTATTGCGCCGACTATGATTCTAAGAAGCACCTGGATGAACTGCTCAAGCGCGTCACCGTTCGCGCCGAAGTGAAGCAGGTGGGTCGAGGGTCGCTGGCAGGGAAGAGCATTGTCGTCACCGGTTCCTTGGCACACTTCAGCCGCGCGGAGGCCAAGGCGGCTATTCGGCAGGCAGGCGGCAAGTGGGTGAGCAGCGTCTCGAAGAAGACGGACTACGTCGTGGTTGGTGAAGATCCCGGTTCCAAAGCAGCGCGCGCAAAGCAACTCGGCGTGCGCGTACTCGACGAGGCCGCGTTCCGAAAACTGCTACAATAGCCTTATGCACCTCTCTGACGCCGACATTGCCCACTTGGGGAAGCTGGCCCGCCTCGACCTCACCGCCTCCCAGCGGCAGCTTTTCGCCGAGCAGCTTTCGGCCGTGCTCGACTACCTGGACCAGATAAACCAGGGTGATGCCGCGCACGTAGCTGCTCACGTTCCCCGACGTACCGTGACACCTTATGACCTGCGGGAAGATGTTGCGGCAGTACCATCGTCGGTTGACCTTGCAGCCCAAGCGCCGCACCGTGAAGGCAGGCTCGTCGCTTCGCCGCCAACGACCTAAGCTATGGATGTTAAGCACTTGAGCATTACCGAGCTCCACGCGGCGTACACTAGCCGGGAGTTGAGTGTGGAAGCAGTGACCAGCGCGTACCTGGACAGCATCACCAAGCGCGATGGCTCGCTCCAGGCGTACCTTACCGTGCTGGGTGAAGCCGCCATGGGGCAAGCCGATGCCCTCGACGAACGGCTCCGGCATGGGGAGCAGCCCATTGGCCTTTTTGGCGTTCCTATCGCCATTAAGGATAATATGTGTTTGGCTGGGACGCGAACCACAGCCGCCTCGAAAATTCTTGACCCCTACGTCGCACCCTATACCGCCACGGCGGTACAGAAAGTTGCAGACAGCGGCGCTGTTATCCTGGGCAAGACGAACCTCGACGAGTTCGCCATGGGTTCGTCAACCGAAAATTCGGCGTATCAAAAAACCGCTAACCCCTGGGACACCACACGGGTTCCCGGCGGTTCATCCGGCGGCTCGGCTGTGGCAGTTGCCAGCCAGCAAGCCTTGGTCGCGCTCGGCTCGGATACCGGTGGTTCCATTCGGCAGCCCGCCAGTTTGTGCGGTGTCGTCGGCCTGAAGCCCACCTACGGTCGGGTCTCGCGGCACGGGCTCATTGCCCTCTCCTCCTCGCTCGATCAAATTGGGCCTTTCGCCCGGAACGTGAGTGACGCATTCAGCGTCTACCAGGCAATCGTCGGCCGCGATGCGTATGACGCGACGACCACCGAGGAAGCTTCGGTTAACCGTGATGTCCTCACGAAAGGTCTCGCTGGCTTGCGCGTCGGCTTTTTAGAAGCGGCGATGCTGGCGGGCATGGACGAGGAAGTGAAAGCTCGCGTCCAAGAGGCCTTGGCGCTTATGGAAAAAGCCGGTGCGAAAATTGTTCCTCTAAAAATTCCCTCGGCGAAACTTTCGCTCGCGCTGTACTACGTTATTGTTACCAGTGAGGTGTCATCCAACCTGGCGCGCTACGATGGCCTTCGGTACGGCGTTGCCCAGTCTCCTGTTGGTTCAACTTTCCAGAAGTTCACCACCGCCAACCGCAGCCACGGCCTAGGGCAGGAAGCCCAGCGCCGCAGCATCCTGGGCACTTACACGCTTTCCAAAGGTTACGCGGACCGCTACTACAACCGGGCGCACGAGCTGATGGACGTGGTCGCCCAAGACTTTGCTGCGGCATTCCGCGACGTGGACGTGCTCTTTGGCCCGACGGCGCCGACGGTAGCGTTTAAGCTGGGCGAGAAGTTCAATGACCCGCTCACCATGTACCTCTCGGACATTTTTACGGTGCCGGCCAACATCGCCAACTTGCCAGCAATTTCCATGCCCATTGGCTTTGCCCACCAGCTGCCGGTCGGCGGCCAGTTCATGGGTCCGCAGTTTGGGGAAGGCCAAATTTTTCAGGCAGCCGCTGGCTATGAAGCCGAGAGCGGGTTCACGAATCTGGTCGCGGACGGGTTGGCGTAATTGCACGCTAGAAAAACCCATGGTAGGGTAAGCCTATGGCAACCAAGAAACCCATTGTCGCGCTCATCGAAGACGATCCGCTGATCGCCGAAATGTACACGGCGAAGTTCACCAAAGAAGGGTACGACATCAAGCATGCCGGCGACGGTTTTGAAGGTTTGGAAATGGTGAAGAAGCAAAAGCCGGATATCATCCTGCTCGACATCATCATGCCGAAGATGGATGGCTTCCAGGTTCTCCAAGAGCTTCGGAAAGATGCGAGCTTCAAGGATACGCCGGTGATCATGCTCACCAATCTTGGCCAGGAAGAAGACGTGAAGAAAGGCCGTGAGCTTGGGGCAACTGACTACTTCATCAAGACCAACTTCACCCCCGCGGCAATCGTGGACAAGGTGAAAGGTATTCTCAAAGGGTAAATATTTTTCCTATGGCAACTCCACACCCACGCGAAGAGCGGACGCTAGTTCTGGTCAAACCGGACGGCGTTAAGCGGGGGCTCATCGGTGACACGATCCATCGTTTCGAGCAGCGCGGCCTTAAGGTCATTGCCTTGAAGATGATTTGGGCAACACGCGAAGAGATGGATAACCATTACCCCAAGGATGACGCCTGGACGAGCCGCGTGGGCGAGAAGACAGCCAAGACCTATGAGAAGTACGGCTACGACCTGGAAGGTGAGTTAGGAACGACTGACCTCCTCAAGATTGGCAAGATGGTGCGCGGCTGGCTGCTGGATTTTATGATCTCTGGTCCAGTGGTTAAAATGGTCGTGCAGGGTGTGCACGCCGTGGATATGGTGCGGAAGATTGCGGGTATGACTATGCCGTACATGGCCGACATGGGTACCATCCGCGGTGACTACTCCGTTGACTCGGCGGTAGCGGCGAACAAGGAGAAGCGGACAGTACACAACATCGTCCACGCCTCGGAGACGCCGGAAGAGGCCGCTCACGAAATTGCCAACTGGTTTAGCAAGGATGAGATCCACGCCTACAAGCGCATGGAAGAGGATTTGCAGTTTTAATTACGTAGGTTACAAGCAATACACAGACGAATTGGAGGTACAAAATGGCATTTCGCACTTTTGAAAGACGGGCTCTACGTTTGCAACGTGAAAACGGAAGTTTAAAAGTTGCTGGGCAGCCCGGTCAAAGCGTACGCGACATCTGGATAGCGTTTATCCAGCGCCTCGGACCGAGAACCCGCCGCTGGGACGAACAGCAGCAAAGGGCCTTCGACCCAGAGAACGATAAATAAAAAATGCCGAGCGGTAGGCTCGGCTTTTTTGCGCCCTACTGCTCCCAGGGGAATTCTGGATTCCCGAAGTAGCAGGGGGTAATTTGCGTCAAGTAAAAAAATAAGCACGCGTAGCTGGGGTTCCCTAACCCCAGCGTCAGAATGGCGGGAATGGGGATTCCCGCCTACGCTATTAATTGCTAGGCGCTTTTTAACAGCTCCACCTTATCCAGTGCCTCCCAGGGGAACGCCACGTCTGTGCGGCCAAAGTGACCGTATGCCGCGGTCTGTTCGTATATTGGCTGCTTCAGGTGCAGCTGGGTGATTATGTCCGCCGGCTTCACCGGAAAGTGCTGCTCGACGAGCTTTTCAATTTCTTCATCTGGTTTGGTACCCGTGCCATAGGTGTCCACCATAATGGACACGGGTTGGGCTACCCCGATGGAGTATGCCAGTTGCACCAAGCACTTCTTGGCCAGGCCAGAGGCGACCACGTTCTTGGCCATGTACCGTGCGGCATAGGCCGCGCTCCGGTCTACCTTGGTTATACACTTGCCCGAGAAGCAGCCCCCCCCGTGCGGGGCAGAGCCGCCGTAAGTATCCACGATTATCTTCCGGCCGGTGAGACCGGTGTCGGCTGGCGGGCCGCCAATAATAAATTTGCCCGTTGAGTTGATGAAGGTCTTTGTATCCGGCGTAAACCACGAACCCAATACCGGTTTGATAACTTGTTCAGTAATATCCTGGCGGAGCTTGTCTATGGTAACGGTATCGGCGTGGTGGGCGGCAATGACAACGGTCACGGCGCGGGTTGGCTTGCCATCAACGTACTCAATGCTTACCTGGGATTTTCCGTCGGGGCGCAGGTAGGGTAGCGTCCCGTCTTTCCGCACCGTTGCGAGTTTTTTTGCCAGCTTGTGGGCGAGCGATATTGGCAAAGGCATGTACTCCGGCGTTTCATCGCTGGCATACCCAAACATCAAGCCCTGGTCGCCGGCACCCTGCTCTTTGAATTCACCCGTGCCGTCAACCCCTTGGGCAATGTCTGGCGACTGCTCGTGGAGCGTGCTAATGACGCCAATATCTTTGGAGCAGAAACCAAAGTCCGGGCTATCGTAGCCGATGCGGTGTAAGGTTCGCCGCACAACTTGCTGGATGTCCACATACGCTTTGGTTCGCGCTTCACCGCCGACCATAACCAGGCCCGTCGTGGCAAAGCACTCGATGCCCGCGTGGGTCTCGGGATCCTGACGCAGCATTTCGTCGTAGATGGCATCAGAAATCTGGTCGCAGACTTTATCGGGGTGACCTTCGGTTACAGACTCGGAGGTGAAAATATGCTTGCGCTGTTGCATATGCTTGAACGGTTAAAAGCGAGTGAGGGGTAGGTGGCGGGAAATCACATAACAAATAATCTTCCGCGGACACGGAAGGCAGTTTATAGTAACTGTGTATCTTCCCTTGCGGGCTCGAAGTAGCACCCTGTACCACTCGCTGCTCACCTTCGGTGAGGCTCGGGTACAGGGCAGGCCCTGAAGTCCGATGGCTATGATTTGGGTTGCTGGCTGGATATCCACCTCCGCCCCGACCTTCGCCAAGGCTACGGTTGGCGAGAAGGCTTCGGCGGACTGGCAGGCGGGCGAGATCCCTCTCCAGCACTCTTGATACGCGGATTGTGGAAACAGTGTAGCAGTAATACTTCTGCTTGCAAAATTGGTCGGGGTGCCGGGACCCACGCACCACTCATTTCATTCGGGTGCGGGGCAGGCTTGAACCCTACCTCTCGTCGGGTCGGGGTAGCCGGATTTGAACCGGCGACCTCTTGCACCCCATGCAAGCGCGCTACCAACTGCGCTATACCCCGACCCGACGAGATTAGAGTCTTGCACTTAATACCCCGCACCTAAGCGGAGCGAATGGTGCGGGACCATGCAGCGCGCGGACTTTACCCCGCCGAACGGCGGGGAACTGCGCCACACCCCGACGACTGGGCTAGTGTACTTTGCTACAATTATTTTGTAAATGAAGAACCCGAGTCATGGAGACTCGGGCTGGTTGAGGTGCATTTTTTATCGAGGCAGTGAATACTGCGCGAATTCAGCCGTGGGCATTTTCCGTATTCGTTCGCGGAGCGAAAGTGCTTCGGCCGAGTAGGTCGGGATTGTAAGCGTCACCTGACAATCGGGGAGCACGTCATCGGTTGGGGCACTCTCATCCAACGTGGCGTACGCCGTGCAGAATTTTATTATGAGCATTTCCGTGAACGCGCGCGGGGTGTAGCTCGTGAATTTCGGCGGGCGATCGTTTTCTGCCATGCATGCGTAGGCGAGGGCGACGGTGTCAACGAAGTCTTCGCCTGATTCCGATACTGCCGGTGTG
Source organism: bacterium (assembly GCA_030689605.1). Classification (GTDB taxonomy): domain Bacteria; phylum Patescibacteriota; class Patescibacteriia; order PEXW01; family PEXW01; genus CAIPSZ01. The sequence goes on from JAUYFT010000032.1 coordinate 9,006, forward strand.
ACTGTTCGCCCAAGTTCTTTGGACATAGTCCGCAGCACGGCGCGTGCGACCTTTTCCCGAAAAGGTTTTGGTTTCAGCTTGTTAATAGCACTCGAAACGTCGGCGCCGAACGTAGCATTGTCCGAGAGCATGTTCCAGACCCTTCTGGTCAAGAGCGCAAAAGCTTCTTTTTCAAGCATACTCGTATCCTCCTTGATATTTTGTTTGTATCTTGCCATCGAGTCTCGCATACAGGATATGGAATGTCAACCCAGCGTGCCCTAGTAGAGGGACTTTACATTGAACGAAAAAGCACTGGACTTTGCCAGTGCATCGATGCCTTCGTGGAGGCGACGCTACTTCGCTGTCTTCACACGGCCATGGGAGCGGATGCAGGACGTGCAGGCGGCAATACGCTTGCCATCTTTGAAGAGCGTTTGCACGTTCACGTGCTGCCGCTTAATGGTAGCAATCTTGGAGTGGCTGCGCTGGTTCCCTTTTAGGGAGCCGCGGTTGCAGATGGAACAGGATCGAGCCATAGGGTATAGTGTCAGTGGTGTGCAGGCTACCACGCCATTTCAACACTGACAAGCCCAGCACCACTTTTTTCTAGAAAGTGGTGCTGGGCAAGCTCCTATGCCATTCCTCGACCTGCTGTTCAAAGAACCCGCCATTGCCTTCGCCTGGGTCGTGGCGATTGTCATTGCCATTGGCATTCACGAGTTTAGCCACGCGCTGGTGGCGAAACTGCAAGGAGATAGCACGGCCGAGCTCGAAGGCCGGGTCACGCTTAACCCACTGGCACACCTAGACCCGTTCGGCTTCCTCGTGCTCGTACTCTTCGGCTTTGGCTGGGGCAAACCAGTCCCGTTCAACCCGTACAACCTGAAGGCGAGGCGCTGGGGGCCGGCAATTGTCTCTCTTGCTGGGCCGGCCATGAATGTCATTGGCCTCATTGTTTTCGGCTCCATTTTGGCCATTCTTGCCCGGTCAACCACATTGCCTTCGGACAACCTCCTGGTAATATTCCTCGAGCTCTTGGTTCGTTTCAATATTGTCCTGGCACTGTTCAATCTCCTGCCCATCCCGCCCCTGGACGGCTCCAAGCTCTTGGGTCTCCTGCCCGACCAGTTCCGGGGGTTGACCGAAGCCCTAACAAAGTACGGGTTCGTCATCCTCATGTTCGTCATCGTTTTTGGCCAGCCTGTGCTTGGGAGACTCTTCAACACAATAGAGAACATGGCTTTCCGAATTATCTTGCCTTCCTGATACTCAAGGGACGCTTGACGACGCGGCTCGGCCGTGGTACATTCGCTCCTGCACCAAGCATTTCGCAAACCCCTAGCATCAAGCGCACGTGGGGTTCATACCCACCTCACGGTTTTTCCTAGTTACCTATGCCAACCGTAAATCAACTCGTCCGCCTTGGCCGCGTCAGCAACCGTGCCAAGTCCAAGACTCCGGCTCTCCAGCCGGTGCTCAACCCGCTGAAGCGCCAGCGCAAGAACCTGCCCGAAGGCAGCCCGTTCAAGCGTGGCGTGTGCGTGAAGGTCACCACGACGACGCCGAAGAAGCCAAACTCGGCTCTCCGGAAGATTGCCCGTGTTCGCCTTTCCAACGGCATGGAAGTGACCGCCTACATCCCCGGCATTGGCCATAACCTCCAGGAGCACTCTATTGTCCTCATTCGCGGTGGCCGGGTAAAAGACCTGCCCGGCGTCCGTTACCACATTGTCCGAGGCGTTTTCGACACGCAGGGCGTGGCGAACCGTCGCCAGGGTCGCAGCCTCTACGGTGCCAAGAAACCTGCGTAATGTATGCGTGGTAAACAAGCTCCCAAACGAATTATTGCAGCCGACTCCAAGCTCAACAGTTTGGCGGTTGCCAAGTTTATAAACTTTGTCATGGAGCGCGGCAAGAAGACCGTGGCCCAGAAGATCGTCTACAGTGCCCTCGACATCGTCACCGATAAGACCGGCAAGCAGCCCCTGGAAGCCTTTGAGCTAGCAATCCGCAACGTCGCCCCGACCGTCGAAGTGAAAGCCAAGCGCGTGGGCGGCTCCAACTACCAAGTCCCCATGGAAGTCCGCGGTGACCGCCGGCAGGGTCTAGCTTTCCGCTGGATTTTGGCTGCCGCGCGGGGCAAGAAGGGCAAGCCTATGGCCGAAAAACTCGCCACCGAGTTTATGGCCGCCATGAACAACGAAGGTGACGCGGTAAAAAAGAAACTCGATGTTCACAGAATGGCTGAAGCCAATAGAGCTTTTGCCCATTTTGCATAAGGTAAGAATTACGAAATACGAATTTGAGTACGAATGTACGAAATACGAATAGCTCAAAAACAAAAATGTGGCGAAAAGATCTTGTTTATCCAGAGCTAAGCTATCAGATTGTCGGCATACTTTTTGAGGTCTATAACCAGGTTGGGACAGGATATCCTGAAAAAGTTTACCAGCGGGCAGTTGCCCAGAGATTGCAGCAGATTCGGATACCATTCTCGGAGCAAGTGCCGGCTAATGTGAGCGATAAAAACGAAGTTCTAGGACGGTTTTTCCTCGACTTCCTAATTGATCGAAAGATAATTTTAGAGTTAAAACGCAACAGCCGCGCACCGCACAAAGACATGCAACAAGTCTTAAGTTACTTAAAAGCCACGGGTTTGCAGCTAGGAATCCTCGCAGATTTTACTGCTCATGGGGTTCAGTACCGACGTATTTTGAACCTCAATTCGTAATTCGTAATTTCGTATCCCTTTTCGTAATTCGTAATCCATGCCCAGAGAATATAGCCAAGAAAACACGCGAAACATTGGCATTATAGCTCACATTGATGCGGGTAAGACTACCGTGTCCGAGCGCGTTTTGTACTACACGGGCAAGAAGCACAAGATTGGGGAAGTGCACGAAGGCGCGGCCGAAATGGACTGGATGGAGCAGGAGAAAGAGCGCGGCATCACCATTACCGCGGCCGCCACCACCTGCTTCTGGAACGGCAAACGCATCAACCTCATCGACACCCCCGGGCACATTGACTTCACCGTGGAAGTGCAGCGGTCTTTGCGCGTGCTCGACGGCGGCGTCGTGGTGTTCGACGGCGTGGCGGGCGTGGAGTCGCAGTCCGAGACGGTCTGGCACCAGGCCGAGAAGTTCGGCGTGCCGCGCATCTGCTTCATCAACAAGATGGACCGCATGGGTGCGGATTTCTACTACGACCTCAAGAGCATCCACGAGCGTTTGACCACGCGCGCCCACCCGCTGCAGCTGCCCATTGGTGCGGCCGAAACGTTCCAAGGCGTAATTGACCTCTTCACGCGCAAGGCACACTTCTACAAAGACGACCTCGGTAAGGATATTGAGATAACGGCTGTGCCGGCAGACATGAAAGAGAAGGTCGAGGAGTACCGCCACACGCTTATCGAGGCAATCGTCGAACAAGACGAGAAGCTCTTGAGCCAGTACCTGGAAGGCAAGGAACCGTCACTTGAAGAACTTAAAGCCACGTTGCACAAGGCCGTGGTGGCGAACGCGCTCGTGCCCGTGCTCTGCGGCTCGGCGCTAAAGAATAAAGGCGTGCAGCTCCTGCTTGACGCCGTTGTGGATTACCTGCCGAACCCGCTCGAAGTGCCGCCGGTAAAAGGCCTGGACCCCAAGACCAAGGAGGAAATACTCTGCAAACCAATCGATGATGCGCCATTTGCCGGTCTGGTTTTCAAGATTGCAGCTGATCCTTTTGTTGGTAAGCTAGCGTTCTTCCGCCTCTACTCTGGCGTTGTTAGCGCTGGTTCGTACGTGTTGAATACTTTCACTGGGGAGAAAGAGCGCGTTGGCCGCATCGTCCGCCTTCACGCCAACCACCGTGAAGAAGTGCAGGAAGTTTACGCCGGGGAAATTGCCGCCATCGTTGGCCTCAAGAATACCTTCACCGGCCACACCATTTGTGATCCCGAGCACCCAATCATGCTGGAATCCATTACCTTCCCAACGCCGGTTATTGACCTGGCCATTGAGCCAAAGACTAAGGCTGACCAAGAGAAGATGGGCACCGCTATCCAGCGCTTGGCTGAAGAAGACCCCACCTTCCGTGTGAAGTTTAATGAAGAAACGAACCAGACAATTATTTCCGGCATGGGCGAGCTGCACCTGGACATCATCGTGGATCGCATGAAGCGCGAATTCAAGGTGGAAGCCAACGTCGGCAAACCGCAGGTCGCGTACAAGGAATCCATCACGACGACGGCTGAAGCCGAAGGTAAGTACATCCGCCAAACCGGCGGCCGCGGCCAGTACGGTCACTGCTGGGTAAAAGTCGAGCCCAACGAGAAAGGGAAGGGCTACGAGTTCGTTGACGACGTGAAGGGCGGTTCTATCCCGCGCGAATACATAACCCCAATCAACAAGGGGATTGCCGAAGCGCTCGACCGCGGCATTATTGCTGGCTACCCCATGATCGATGTGAAGGCGACCGTATTTGAAGGTAGCTACCATGAGGTTGACTCTTCGGAAATGGCCTTCAAGATTGCCGGTTCCATGGCGGTGCAAGCGGCGTGTAAGAAGGCCAAGCCTGTTTTGCTGGAGCCAATCATGAAAGTGGAGGCCGTAACCCCGGAAACATTCATGGGCGATGTCATTGGTGACCTCAACAGCAAGCGCGCCCAGATTAAGGAAATGCGCGATCGCGGTCAGATGCGCGTTATCAATGCCGATGTCCCACTCGCCGAAATGTTTGGCTACGCCACGGCGCTGCGCTCGATGTCCCAGGGTCGCGCTTCCTACAGTATGGAATTTAGTCATTACGCCGAAATTCCTCGCAACGTGGCCGCAGCAATCATCGAGAAAGCCGCGGTTCAAACCGCCTAAGCCCTAGGGCTTGTCCAGCACCACTTTTTTACTGAAAAGTGGTGCTGGACTTGCCAGAATCTGAAGAGGTTGTTATACTCGCATCTGCACTCTTTTTCCCTCATTCGCAAACCTTAGCCATTAATTCTCACCTGTATGGCAGAACAATTTGACCGCAGCAAGCCGCACGTGAACGTCGGAACCATTGGTCACGTTGACCACGGCAAGACCACGCTCACGGCAGCTATCCTCAAGACCCTCGCTGACAACGGCATGAAAGCCCAGCAGAAGGGCGTCGACCAGATTGATAACGCGCCCGAAGAAAAGGCGCGCGGCATTACCATTGCCACGGCGCACGTCGAGTACGAGTCCGAGAAGCGCCACTACGCGCACGTGGACTGCCCCGGCCACGCTGACTATGTGAAGAACATGATTACCGGGGCGGCTCAGATGGATGGCGCCATCCTCGTGGTTTCCGCGGCCGACGGTCCCATGCCGCAGACCCGCGAGCACATTCTCCTGGCGCGCCAGGTAGGCGTGCCGTACATCGTGGTTTTCCTGAACAAGATCGACATGGTGAACGATCCCGAGCTCATCGACCTCGTGGAAGTGGAAATCCGCGACCTTTTGAAGAAGTATGAATTCCCTGGTGATACCACGCCAATAATTCGCGGTTCGGCCATGAAGGCGCTAGCCGGGGACAAGCCAGCCCAGGAAGCGATTTTGCAGCTGGTAAAGACTTTGGATGAGTACATTCCCGAGCCGAAGCGTGAACTTGATAAGCCGTTCCTCATGCCCGTGGAAGACGTGTTCTCCATCGAAGGACGCGGCACGGTCATCACTGGCCGCATCGAGCGGGGCGTGGTGAAGATTAACGAAGAAGTAGAAATTGTCGGCTTGAAGGCCACCGCGAAGACGGTGGTAACCGGCATTGAAATGTTCAACAAGTCCCTGAATCAAGGAGAAGCTGGTGATAATGCCGGCCTCCTGCTCCGCGGGACGAAGAAGGATGACGTGGAGCGTGGCCAAGTGGTTGCCAAGCCAGGAACAATCACCCCGCATACGGAATTTGAGAGCGAATGCTACATCCTCAACAAGGAGGAAGGTGGCCGTCACACGCCGTTCCTGAAGGGCTATAAGCCCCAGTTCTACATGCGTACCACAGACGTGACCGGTGAGGTCGAGCTCCCCGCCGGCACGGAAATGGTCATGCCTGGCGACACGGTAAAGCTCGTCATCAAGCTCGTTTCCCCGGTGGCCTTGGAAGAGAAGCAACGTTTCGCCATCCGCGAAGGCGGCCACACGGTCGGCGCCGGTGTTGTAACCAAGATTGTCAAATAATTCTATTCACTTGCCCCGCCCCCGCTAAGCGGGGACGGGGCAAGGTCTCATCAATCGCACCTTTGCACTTTTCATGGCAGACGCAAGCTCACAACCCGAGGTCAAGACTGAAGAAGAGGTCCACCAGCGCATCCGAATTAGGATTCGCGGCTACGACCACAAGATCATTGACCAGTCTATCCGCACGATCATCGAAACGGTGAAGCGTACGGGCGCGACGGTTCGGGGTCCTATCCCGCTGCCCACCGAGCGGAATCGCTTCACGGTCATCCGTTCCTCCTTCGTGCACAAGAATTCGCGCGAGCAGTACGAGATGCGCACGCACAAGCGCCTGCTGGATATCCTTGACCCCACGCCGAAGACGGTGGATGCGCTCATGAATCTCAATCTTCCTGCCGGGGTTGACGTGGAAATTAAAATGTAGTTAAATGCGGTGAGGCTGCCGTGCCAGCAATTGCTGGGGCGCCAACCCGACCGCATCGAGAGCGACCTAAAACTCGAGTTTGCAGTAGGTTCTCTGGCTGACAATACTGGTTTCAGCGGCTGACGTAAGCCCGAGATAACGACTGACAAGTACTGTCCCTCCGTATGGTGGGGCGATGTATCTGGCAGTTGCTGCCAGATTTTTTCTTTTTTCAGATCAGATCTTCCCAGGTGTACGTTCCCTATGGCCTTCATCCTCGCAAAGAAAATTGGCATGACGCAGCGTTTCCATGAGAATGGGAACGTCATCCCGGTGACCCTGGTGGAGGCCGGACCATGTGTCATTACGCAAGTAAAAACCGCTGACAAGGACGGGTATGTTGCTGTGCAACTCGGCTTCGGTATAGCGAAGCACAGCACCAAAGCCCGCCAAGGCCACGTGAAAGATTTACCCGCCGTGCGCCACCTCAAGGAAGTGCGCGTAGACGATGCCAAAGATTTGGCGCGGGGTACCACGATTGATGCCTCAACGTTTGCCGTTGGGAATGTCGTGCAAGTGACCGGCACTGCCAAGGGCAAAGGTTTTCAGGGTGTTGTTCGCCGACACCACTTTCGGGGCGGCCCCGCCAGCCACGGCCACAAGGACAACCTGCGTATGCCTGGCTCTGTTGGCGCCACTTTCCCGCAGCACATCATGAAAGGCTTGCGCATGGCCGGCCGCATGGGCGGGCAGAAGACGACCGTCATAAACCTGGACGTCGTCGAAGTAGACAAAGCAAAGAACCTCATTGCCCTCAAAGGCGCAGTGCCAGGCAGCCGGGGTTCCCTGCTGCTTATTCAGACAGTGTAATTCTATGACCACCGAGAAGCTCACGCTCAAAGTCTACGACCTCGAAGGCAAGCCGACGAAGGACGTCGTGCTGGACCCGAAAATATTCGGCGTGAAGACCGACGTTGGGCTCCTTCACCTGGTGTCCACCGCGTACCAGGCCAATAAGCGCTTGGGTCTGGCGCACACGAAGACCAAGGGCGAAGTCCGTGGCGGCGGCCGCAAACCGTGGAAGCAGAAGGGGACTGGCCAAGCGCGCCAGGGCTCCATACGCAGCCCGCAGTGGCGCGGCGGCGGCATCACTTTCGGCCCGCGCACGGGTCGCAACCACACCAAGATCCTCACCCAGAAGGTGAAGTGCAAGGCACTTGCCATGGCACTCTCCACCCTTGTTGATAAGCACCACCTCATCCTTGTTGAGCAGTTCCCTAGCGACGGCAAGACCAAGCCCGTGGCCCAGCTCCTGAAAAAGCTTAACGCTAACCGTCGCTCCCTAATTGCCCCAGCAGCGCACGACAACCTCCTCGTCCGCGCAACCCGGAACATGCAGGATGTAGAAGTCCTCCGCGCTGACAGTTTGAATACCTACGATGTCCTCCGTACCCGCCACCTCGTCCTGCCTGTTGCCAGCCTCGAGGTGATCGCTAAGACGTTCTTCACCAAGAAGTAATTCCTATGGGCCTTTTCGACAGACTCCGCAAGAAGCACGAAAACGTGGGCAAGGATAAGAAGCCTACGAATCCAACAGCTGTAGCCCCCAAGGCCGCAGCGTTGAAGCCTGTCGAAACGAAGCCAGAGGAGAAGCCCGCCTCGCCCGACGCGAGTCGCGGCGGGAAAGTTGCGAAGCCCCGCGTCTTGAAGACAGATACGAAGCACGCCTACCGCACGCTTCTGCGACCGGTGCTCACCGAGAAGTCCACGCGGCTCACCAGCCATAACCAGTACGTTTTTGCGGTTCCCACGAGCTCGAGCAAGATCGAAGTTCGTGACGCCGTGTTCGCTGCCTACGGCATTCGGCCAGTACACGTGACCACTTTGAACGTGCACGGCAAGGCGGTTCGCTTCGGCCGCGTCTCGGGCACCCAGAAAAACTGGAAGAAGGCTACCGTCACGCTCCCCGCGGGCAAGACTATCGACGTTTCTAGCTAAGTATGGCATTCACCCTCTACAAACCAACAACTCCTGGACGCCGCCACGCTGGCGTGAGCGGTTGGAAAACCGAAGTCACTAAGCGCACGCCCGAGAAGTCTTTGCTTACGATTCGGAAGCGCACGGGCGGCCGCAACAACCAAGGCAAGATAACCACTCGGCATCGCGGCGGGGGCGCCAAACGCATGGTGCGCGCCCTGGACATTTTTCAGGATAAGCTCGACGTTCCGGGCACGGTGCTGGGTATTGAGTACGACCCTAACCGCACCGCTTACCTTGCCTTGCTGCAGTACCCTGACGGCGAGAAGCGGTATATCATTGCCCCGGTTGGCCTCAAGCCCGGTGCCCAAGTGATAAGCGCGACGAAGCGCGTCGAGGTAATTACGGGCAACCGCATGCCGCTTAAGGATATTCCCGTGGGCATGGCTGTCCACGCCCTCGAAATTCAGCCCGGTCGTGGCGGTATCACCGTCCGCTCGGCTGGTTCCTCAGCCACCATCATGGCCGTGGAAGGGGATATGGCGCAGGTGAAAATGCCGTCTGGTGAGATTCGCGCCATCCCCGGGCATGCCCGCGCGTCGCTCGGCCAAGTCTCGAACCACGACCACAGCAACGTCCGCCTAGGCAAAGCCGGCCGGGTCATCCTGAAAGGTTTCCGCCCGACCGTCCGCGGCAAGGCCATGAACCCCGTCGACCACCCCCACGGCGGGGGCGAAGGCAACCAGCCAATTGGTATGAAGCACCCGAAGACCCCGTGGGGCAAGCCCGCGCTCGGCGTGAAGACTCGGAAGGCCGGCCGCTACTCCGATGCATTTATTCTCAAGCGCCGTCCTAAGAAGACTGACAAATAATATATGTCACGATCCCTCAAGAAAGGTCCCTTTACCCACCCCAAACTCCTAAAGAAGCTCGGGAAGCTCCGTATTGGTGACAAGACCGTCATCAAGACCTGGTCGCGCGCGTCGGTCATCACCCCCGAAATGATTGGCTTTACTTTCGGTGTCCACAACGGCAAGATCCACATCAACGTGACCGTGGCCGAGAACATGGTTGGCCATCGTCTGGGTGAGTTTTCCCCGACCCGCAAGTTCGTGCGCCACGGTGGCCGCATGCAGAAGGATGCCGAAATGGCTGCCGCTGCTGCCGCGACTGCCGCAACGAAAGCTGCCACACCTCCACCAGCCAAGTAATCCCGTATGGTCACCTCTGCTACACTCCGCAATGTCCGCATCTCTCCCCGCAAGGTTCGCCTCGTGGCTGACCTCATTCGGGGGAAAAGCGTCGATGACGTCACGGTTATCCTGACGCACTTGCCCAAAGGCAGCGCCTTGCCGTTGCTCATTCTACTCCGCTCGGCCGTGGCGAACGCCAAGCAGCGCGGCAAGGATGATACCGCCCTCTTGCGCATCAGCAAAATTACCGTGGATATGGCACCCCGCTTGAAGCGTTTCATGCCGCACGCCATGGGCCGGGCAACCACCATTCTGAAGCACGCCTCGCACATCACGCTCACGCTTGACGAGCACACGCCCAAGCCGAAGAAGCCGGCTAAGAAGAAATCCGAAACTCCCGCACCGAAAGCTTAATGCATCCCTATGGGCAATAAAGTTCACCCAATTGCGCACCGCCTCGGCATTACGACCGAATGGACGTCGAAGTGGTTTGCGAAGCGTGGCTACCACACCCTACTGAAACAGGATTTGGACGTGCGCGCATTCCTGCGGAAGAAACTCCGTGCCGCCGGCATCGCCCGGATTGAAATTGAGCGCTCGGGGAATAACGCCGTGACGGTAACGATTGTTACTGCCAAACCTGGTATCGTCATTGGCCGGGGTGGTTCGGGTGTGGAAGACTTGAAGGCCTCGATCGCGAAGTTTTTCCCGCCGAAGACCAAGTACAAGATCAACATTCAGGAAGTGGCGAACCCGGGGCTCGTGGCCCAGCTCGTGGTACAGAATATGATTGAGCAGTTGGAGCGTCGTCTCCCTTTCCGCCGCATTTTAAAACAATCCGTTGAGCAGGTGAAGAAGTCTGGGGGTCAAGGCGTGCGCGTGATGGTGGCGGGTCGGTTGAATGGCGCGGATATTGCCCGCACCGAAGCCCTCACCTGGGGCAAGCTTCCGCTGCAGACCTTGCGCGCGGATGTGGACTACGGTCGGGGTGCAGCCGCTACCACCTACGGCGCCATTGGGGTCAAAGTCTGGATTTACCGGGGCGACATTTTTGAAAAGAAAGAAGCGAAACCCGCCTAACCTATGTTCACACCGAAGAAAGTAAAGCACCGGAAGCACCACCGCGGACACATCCGCGGGAATGCCACGCAAAAACTTCACGTGAGCTTCGGCGCGTTCGGTTTGAAAGCCATGGAGTCCGGCTGGATTTCGGCTCGGCAGATTGAAGCTTCGCGGCGTGCCATCACCCGCTTCCTCCACCGCGGCGGTAAGGTGTGGATTCGCATCTTCCCAGATAAGCCCATCACCATCAAGGGTTCCGAAATCCGCATGGGTGGTGGCAAAGGCCCGGTCGACCACTACGTTGCTGCCATTAAGCCCGGTACCGTCATCTTCGAAGTCGATGGCATCCCCGAAGCCAGCGCTCGCCAGGCCATGCGACTTGCCGCCTACAAGCTTTCCGTTAAGACCAGGTTTGTCACCAAAGCCCAGACCCTGTAAGCTCCTATGGAACTCAAAGACCTCATCCAGAAGAATGCTAGCGAACTCCGCGTCCTCCTCGCCGAGGCTCGTGAACGTCTGCGCGACCTGCGGTTCCGCGTATCGCAAGAAGCGCACAAGGACGTGCGAGAGATCCGAGAAGTCCGTACCGCTATTGCCCGCATCCTCACCCTCCTTCGCCCCCTCGACAGTGCTCGGGGCTCTGGCGGGCAGGCTCTCCTCACGAAGAAGGATAAGCAACCTTCCTAAAGCCTTTATGCCTACTACACCTAAGCCAGTCCAGCGCACGTTTACCGGTACCGTCGTCTCTACCAAGATGACGAAGACTATAGTGGTCCGCGTGGACCGCACGCTCGTGCACCCAAAGTACGGTAAGCGCTACCGCGTGAGCCGTAAGTACCCGGTGCACGCCGCGACCGGCACTTTCCAAGTGGGGCAGAAGGTAACCTTCGTTGAATGTCGGCCAATTTCTCGCACCGTTCGCTGGCGTATCGCTGTCTAGTATGGTTCAACTTCGTTCACGATTGGTATCTGCAGACAACACCGGCGCGCGCGAGCTGGAAGTGATTACCGTACTTGGTGGATACAAGAAACATTACGGGCGCATTGGCGACGTCGTGCGGGCAGTGGTGAAAGTGGCTATCCCACACGCTGGCGTGAAGAAGAGCGAAATCCACCACGTCGTCATTGTCCGGCAGCGCAAGGAGACCCGTCGCGCTGACGGCACGTACATCCGCTTCGACGACAACGCCTGTGTCCTCATTGATCCAAAGTCCAAAGATCCCAAGGGCACGCGTATCTTTGGCCCGGTGGCGCGCGAGCTAAAAGCCCGCGGGTTCACCAAGCTCATCTCCCTCGCTCCGGAAGTCCTCTAAACCGTATGAACCTGAAGACCGGCGATAACGTGACGATCACCAGCGGCCGCGACCGTGGCAAGAAGGGGAAAATCCTCCAGGTGTTCCCGACCAAAGCCCTTGTCGTCGTTGACGGCGTGAACGAGCGCACTCGGCACATCCGCTCGCGCCGCAGCAATGACAAAGGCCAGAAAATTTCCTTCTTTGCCCCGCTCCACGCCTCCAATGTCATGCTGACCTGCGAGAAGTGCGGCAAGCCTCGGCGCGCCAAGAGCGTTGTGGCCAGCGATGGCAAGAAGCAGCGGGTGTGCGCCAAGTGCCAAACCCCCTTTACTGTATGATCCCAGCCTCACCTCGACTTCTAGAAAAGTACCGCCGCCAGATCATCCCGGCGCTCGGGAAAGCCCTGCAGGTTACCAACCCGCACGCTGTGCCTCGCGTTACCAAAGTCACCCTGAATATCGGCTATGGGAACGGCATTAAAGATCCGAAGCTCCAGGAAACCGTGATTTCGACTATCACCCGCATTACCGGGCAGAAGCCGGTGCTGACCAAAGCGAAGAAGTCTATCTCGGCCTTCAAGATTCGGCAGGGGATGACGGTCGGCGCTAAAGTCACCTTGCGTGGCCGTCGCATGTACGAGTTCCTCGACAAACTCATCAACGTTGCCCTGCCGCGCGTCCGTGACTTCCGCGGGATTTCCCCCAAGGCATTCGATGCGCAGGGGAACTACTCGCTCGGCTTCAAAGAACACCTTGCTTTTCCGGAAATACGGTCGGATGAAGTGGAGAAAATTCACGGTCTAGAAGTTGTCCTCACCATGACTGCGGGTAACCCAAAGACTGGGCGGCTACTCATGGAGCAGCTCGGCTTTCCCTTCCGCGCCGTTGGTGACGAGGACATATCACTGACCAAACTTCCCAGTAAGGACGCCAAGAAACGCGCTCCAAAGAAGAACTAAATCAGCCTATGGCTACCTCCGGACAAATCGCTAAGTCAAAACGCCCGCCGAAGTTTAGCAGCCGCATTGTACGGCGGTGCTGGCGCTGCGGCCGGGCCCATGGCTACATGAAGAAGTTTGACCTCTGCCGCATTTGCCTGCGCGAGCTGGCGAACAAGGGCGATATTCCTGGCCTCCGCAAGGCTAGCTGGTAATTCCACCTCGATACCTATGGACCCAATCTCAGACATGCTCACTCGGATTCGGAATGCTGGCCTGGCCCGGCTCCGAACCGTCGTCATCCCGCAATCCAAGCTTCGTTTCGCCGTGGCCTCGCTCCTCGTGCGCGAAGGTTACCTGGCAGTTGCCCTGCCGTCTCCAGATGAACGGACCTTCACCGCGACCTTGAAGTACAACCCCGATGGTACGAGCTTTATCCAGGAGCTCACGCGCCAGTCAAAGCCCGGGCGCCGGCTGTACGTTTCGGTGGGCGCCATCCCGCGCGTGAAGAACGGCATTGGTATTGCCATCCTTTCAACTCCCCGTGGAGTACTCACCGATCGCGAAGCGCGTAAGGCGCACGTGGGCGGCGAGCTGCTCTGCACTATTGCTTAAATTATGTCTCGTATTGGTAAACTTCCAATTCCGCTCGAGGCTGGCGTAACCGTCACGGTCAAGGCGCCCGACGTGAAAGTAAAAGGCCCGAAAGGCGAAATTGCCCTTCGGCTGCACCACCGCGTTAACGTTGCCGTCGACGAGAAGGCCGTCACCGTTAGTGTGCCGTCACCAGACAATCGTAATGACCGAGCGCTCTGGGGTCTTGGCCGGCAGCTGCTGGCGAACGCCGTGCATGGCGTAGCCCAGGGCTTCGAGAAACGGCTAGAGATCACCGGCGTCGGCTTCAAAGCCGCCTTGCAGGGTACGAACCTCTTTCTAAACCTCGGTTTTTCCCATCCCATCACATTCACCCCGCCAGCTGGCATCACCCTGGGGGTGGAGAAAAATGTTATAGTCGTACAGGGGGTGGACAAACAAGTCGTCGGTGAAGTTGCCGCCACTATCCGTCGCCTCAAGCCCCCCGAACCGTACAAGGGGAAGGGCATTAAGTACGTTGGCGAAGTCATCCGGCGTAAGGCCGGCAAGGTTGTGAAGGCCGCCGGCGCAAAGTAATTCTATGGCAACTCTCTCTCGCAAAACTCGTCGCCAGCATCGCCACCGCCGCGTCCGCAGCAAGGTTGTGGGTACGGCTACTCGCCCCCGTCTGGCCGTCTTCCGCAGCGCCAAGCACATTACCGCACAGGTTATTGATGATGCGGTCGGCAAGACGTTAGTGAGCGTCACCGACAAGCAATTACCAGCGGCCATGAAGGGCACTAAGGCGCAGACCCAGAAAGTAGCCGTGGCCGAAGCCGTGGGCAAGCTAGTCGCGGAAAAAGCCAAAGCCAAGAAAATAACTTCTGTCGTCTATGATGCTGCAGGCTACCGTTACCATGGCCGCGTGAAAGCGCTGGCTGATGGCGCGCGCGCCGGTGGTCTCAAGTTTTAACCATTCACCTATGCCTCCAGGTCGCCTCCAATCCGGACCCCGTCGAGATCGCAAGCCGCGAGAGAAGTCGGAATTTGATCAGAAGACTATTGACCTTGCCCGCGTGACGCGCGTAGTCGCTGGTGGCAAGCGCATGCGTTTCCGCGCCTGCGTCGTCATTGGCGACCGCAAAGGCCGCGTCGGCATGGGTTTAGCCAAAGGCGTGGACGTGCAGGGCTCTATTGAGAAAGCCGTTACCTCGGCGAAGAAACACCTTATTACCATCGTCACCGAACGGGGGACAATCCCGCACGCGGTAAACGTAAAGTTCCGCGCTGCGCGAGTACTGCTCAAGCCGGCTCCTACTGGTTCGGGGGTTATCGCCGGTGGAGCCGCACGCTCCGTGCTCGACCTCGCGGGTATCAAAGACGTCGTCAGCAAAATGCTTGGCTCCAAGAATAAGATCAACAACGTCCAAGCTGTTCTCCTCGCCCTAAGCAAGCTGCAGCCGCGGAAGAAGCAACGCGACGAGAAAGCTTCAGTTTCTTAGGTTCCCCTTCACCCTACCTGTATGTCTGTCGGCCTCAATACCCTTAAACCAAATCCTGGTAGCACGACGCGCTCTGTCCGCGTTGGCCGTGGCAACGCGTCTGGGCACGGGACCTTCAGCGGCCGCGGCATCAAAGGTCAGCGCGCCCGCAGCGGTGGCCGCAAGCATGGTCGCAAACGCGGTCTCAAAATGATGCTCCTGCAGTTGCCAAAGTCTCGTGGGTTCCAAAGTCTCGAAGGCAAGGCGTCTGTCGTGAACCTCGGTGTGCTGGGCGTTTTCCCAGCTGGTGCAATCGTTACCCCAGAACTCTTGGTGAAGAAGGGTTTGATCCGGGATGCCAGTTACGTAAAAATCCTTGGAAATGGTAAACTGAATAATGCCCTGAAGATTCACGCGAATGCCTTCTCGGCCTCGGCAAAGACCGCTATTGAAGCAGCCGGCGGCTCATGCACGGTGTTGGCGCTTCACGAGCAACCCACGCCCAAACGGCAGTTAGCAAAACGTAACGCGAAACAATGATCGAACGACTTCGTCAACTCTGGCGCGTGCGTGAACTTCGGAACACGCTGCTCTTTGTGTTTGCAATGCTAGTCATCTTCCGAATCCTGGCACACATTCCTATTCCAGGTGTTGACCCGAGCGGGTTGAAGCAAGTACTTGCCGGCAATCCCCTGCTTGGCCTCCTTAATCTCTTCTCGGGTGGTGGCTTGCAGAACTTCTCCATTGTCATGCTCGGGGTCGGTCCGTACATCACCGCCTCCATTATCATGCAGC
>JAUYFT010000011.1 GCA_030689605.1 bacterium
ATTACCAGCCTCGATGATTACTCCCGCAGCCTGCTTTTTGCTGAGCTCTTTGAGCGAGAATCGAGTTGGGTACATATTACGTCAATAGAATCAGTGGTTTTACGGTATGGCTGTCCCTTAAAGTATTACCCTGACCAACACTCCATCTTTCGGTACGTTAGAGACCGGGACAAATTCACGCCCTGGCAAACCGCCCAGAAGTTTACCGGGGAGGTGGAGACCCAATTTCAACAAGTCCTTAAAGCTTGTGGCACAGACGTTGTGTACGCCCTCTCGCCCCAGGCCAAGGGCAAGGTGGAACGGCCGTACCGCTGGCTGCAGGATCGGATCGTGAGAACCTGCGCCAAAGAGCACATTACCGAACTTAAGGATGCCCGAAAGGTTCTTCAGGCGCTCGTCTACCAATACAACCACCATTGGGTGCATTCAACCACTAAAGAAGTACCCCTGCACCGGCTAGAAACCGCTATCCAGGAAGGCAAATCGCTCTTTCGGCCGTTCGCTATTTCACCGCCCTACCAATCCAGCAAAGACATTTTTTGCTTACGCAGCCAGCGGGTGGTGAATGCGTACCGGAAGATTACTTTCAAGCACGTGGAACTCACGGTACCGAAAGCACTGCCTCGGCAAACCATTGATTTACGGATTGTCCCAAGTGTTCAAAAGGGGTTGGCCGAGGTACGGATGTGGCATGAGAATACGCTCCTAAGTGTGCAACTAGCCAAGCACGAGGATTTGGGTCTGCACATCTGAAAGTCCACTTTTTATCCTTCAGAGTCCACTTTTGAATTTTTCCTAACAGCATATTTGTAGGTTTATAACAAAAACCTACAAACTGCCCGCCATCCCGCTTTGTGGGAAGCCAAGGCAGGCTACTGCTTGATGTCGCCGAGGACTGAATTAAGAGTTGTCATGTTCTTCCCTCTCCCCTGCCCGCCATCGCTTCGCATGAGCGAAGCTTAGGCGAGGCGGGCGGAGCCCGCCGCCTGCCTATAAGCACAGTAATCACACTCTTCCCCAGCGACAGGAATGCTATCACCAGTTAAACACGCGTGTGCCGCAACAATGGTCGGTTCCACCCACTCATCACTCCCCACGTACGGAATGACCTTCACATCAAACTCAAGCTTCCCATCGAAGGCTTTGGCATCACTGTCACCATTGCAGTAGACGAAGTAGCCAGTATTGGAAACTGTAAAACCATTCTTGCGAAAGAGCCACTGGTACACTTCCATCTGCCGCTTGTACCCTATTTGCCATTCCGCATCCAGGTTCACCTCTTCCTTCTTCGATGTTGCCTTGTAGTCAACAATGAGGAGTTCACCATTCGGCTTCACCCACACATCGTCAACCCCACCGGTGATGAGCAAATTCGTGCTGCCGTGGTGGAACGTAATCCCCCGCCGCAAAGAGTCCCGCCAGGTATCGAGCTGCTCATGAGCCATGGGGATGGCGTCAATCTTGTACTTCTTCTGCAGCGGGTGCTTGGTTCCCTTTGCGCGGTGGATATCAAACTCACGCTTCAGCAGCTCGTCCACGGCACTATTGAGGGAGAATGGGTACCCCGGCGGCCGGCCGACACCCAACCGACGGTCTAGGTAGAAGCACCGTGCGCATTCAAGGAAAAGGTCAATCTTGGAGCGGGATAGCCGAAACGGCTCTTTACCAGCTGGATCGTACAGGTTCCGTGTGCGTTGGGGGTTGTAGTAGTCAGACATATTCTAATGTTCTCGTACTAGCATCTTCGCATCATGATAATGCTCATACACAAAATTGTATATCTCAAATGCCTTTAGTCCACATTCCTTTTCTGTATAAGTAGACTCTGGCAATTTCGAGTATAACAATCCATTTATAGCCTCTTTCACTTCGGCGCGATTCGTTTCAAAATCTCTCCAATGCGGGACAAGCAAGGGCTTTAGATTTGTAAGCAATTCGTGCGATGCCCCTTTAATCGTCGCGACTTCATCAGGATTAAGGTTTTCTTTTACTAAAAAGAATATCCACGCCACATGTAGCAGCATGCTGATAAAGATGAGTAAACTCGCCACTGTAACCCGGAACTAACTTACGTATCTCATCGGCGTCAATACGTACCGGCTTATTCGTAAAGAGGTCATCCTCAACAAGGTTTTTAGAAACCTCTGTCTTCCCCGCTCCGGGTGCGCCAGCCATAAAAAGGGTTACTGCTTGTGGCTCTTCAATAAAATGATCTGCATTGGCGAATAACGTAATCAGTAATTTTTCATTACTCTGGATATACCGTAGTGCTGCGTCAGATATGTTTTGCTCTTCTTGGGAAAGCGTCTGCATAATTGTTATGCAACATTTTCAAGCTTCTGCTCCAGCACCTTTTTGAAATCCCGCAAATGCATGACGTGGCTCGCAGGCAGAAATTGACGCAATTCTCGGCGGAAGTCAAGCTTCGTCTCCCGCAGGAGCTTCTGCACTGCAGCCACGTACTTGGCCTCCCGGACCAGTGGGTAATCGCCAGAGAGGAGGAAGTAGTAGTCGAAGAAGTCCCGGGGCTTGTGGCGCGCGAGCAGGGCATCTAGCTTGCCTTGCACAATCGCCTCTTTGGCTAAGTGAACCAAGCTATACTCGGGAACATACTCGTTTTCGATGAGCTTCCGGACGCCGACGATAGGTTTTCCGGTACGTAGGGAGACTTCAATTCTAATGATTATCTGCTTCCCATAGGCGTGAAAAATCGCTTCCCCCAGGTAGCCGCCGCTGGTGTTCTTTGCTTCTTCCAGCTCCACCTGCAGGCCAGTGTTTTCAACGGCTACCAACGTTTCAGTGAAAAGACCCTCGACCTCGGCTTGCGTAATGTGGGAACCGGTAAAATCCAAATCTTCGGAGAAACGCGGGCTATGGAAAACTATGCGCAAAGCCGTGCCACCTTTGAAGAGTAGCCGCTCTGCGCCAGGTTGCTGGTACAATACCGAGAGAAAAATATGCTGGCAGTACTCCCGGATGACGTTTACCTCTGACGTCTGACTGCGCTTAGTAAATTTTTGTAGGTTTGCGAGATTCAACATACACGTGACGAATGAGCTTCAGTAGACTTGGTCGTTGGAAGAGCTTGGCATATGCAAGAAGTTTCGTTTGCTTTAGCCCTTTCAATCGCAAACGGTCGTTCAGCACGCGCTGCTTGAGATCGACGAAGTAGAGGTAATCTGCCAGAGCTTTTTCTGGATCAGCGATGAGAGCCTTGTGGCGGTCAACAACACCCAGCTGGTAACCAGTGAATGCTGGCACCTTGATTTGCTGGTAGATAAAAATGCCAATCGGCGTAGTAAATTCTCGGGCGGCTTTCGTGGTAATAGAGGTAGTTGCGTACACGACTTCCGGAATGATGCCGTAGTGAGAAAGCGCAGTTTCTAGAGAGATGTAGGACGGCTGGTAGAGCCGCCCCGCAATGAAGGGGCGGTCGGGCAGACTATCCTTAACCAAGTAAAAACCGTTTCGGAGCTTTACGAATAAGCCACTGTGCACATTTTTCGAAATGTAGACGCCAGCAGTGTTTGAAGAAACACCAAAAAGCCCCTGGAATTCGCGTTGACTAAATACCTCAAAACCTTCAGTTTTCAGCTTTTCTTCGATTTTTAGACGATTCAGTTTCTTTACCATATTATACAAAAAGTGAAGTGACTATTTACATAGTACTATACTCTAAAACGCCTGTCAATGCCAACCCAAATCCACTTATAGCTTCGACTTCGTAAGCTTCCAAACATCTTTAGCAGAATCCTTGCTAATCCCCCCAAACCCAGCGTTAAAGAGTCTCCCCGGCACCCAAATACCACGTACCCCTTTCGATAACAGTCTTTTCCACAAATCCCAATCTTGATATCTTTTTAGACTTTCATCAAAACCAATGCAATGTTCGCGGCGGAGCAGGGACATGGTCGAAATGTAGTTGGCTTCGAGCAAACGCTCGGGGTCGAAGTCGAACAAGTCAAACGTATGCCAGCCGAACTTGAAGTCGCTATAGGCGTAGCCAGCTTCGGGGTGTAGAAGGAGTGCCCGGGCCATGTTCTCCAGCATGGTCGGCTGCAGCTCCACGTCGGCATCGCAGTAGAGCACGAAGTCCCCTGTTGTCTTCGCAAACCCCACATTGCGTGCGGCGGGCGCGCCTTTGTTCTCTTGGGCGACGAGCTGCACGTCAAACTTCTTGGCAATTTCGGAAGTATTGTCGGTAGAGCCATCATCCACCACCACAATTTCTGCGGGTTTAAGGGTTTGCGCTTGCAGGTCTGTGAGCGTTCGGGCAATGATCCTGGCGCTGTTGAAGGCCGGGATGACGACGCTGATTTTTACCTTCGGCATATCGGTGATGAGGTGCAGGAGCTCGGCAATACGCCTGCGACGGGTTTCCCAGCTGAATTGCTCGTTGGCAAACTTCTTGGCCCGGTCGCTGTAGCGCTGCAAGCGGAGCGGATCTTTAAGGAATGGCTCTATAGCTTTGGCAATCTCATCGGCTTCGCCAGGCTCGACCAATTCACCGGTAATGCCAGGGGAAATGGTCTCGGGAATCCCACCGGTGTTACTGGCCAGCACTGGTAGGCCGTGGGCTTGCGCTTCTACGCTTACCAAGCCGTATCCTTCCACGTCGCCGTTCTCTCCAGGCACGCTGGGGAAGAGGAAAAGATCAGCCGCCGCGTATACGACGCTGGTATCTTCCACGTTATTCAGGACGTGGATGCGATCTTCTAGGGCGAGTGCAGCAATACGCTGCCGGATTTTTCCCTCTTCGGTTCCGCGCCCGACGATGTAGTAGTGCAGGTTCGGGTAGCGCGGCGCCAGGGCAGCGAACGCATCGATGGCGACGAGGTGGCCCTTGCGCGGCACGAGTCGGCCAACGGTGAGGAGGACTTGTGCGTCGAGCGGGAGGCCGAGCGTCGCCCGAGCATCGGGCTTCACCTGGATCGTGGCTGGTATGTCTGCCCCGGGGGTGAGGATGGTGCGCCGGCTCTCGGGCACACCCAAGCGCTTAAGGTGTGTGTCAGTGAACTTACTATTCGCAATGACAAGGTTTGCACTGGGTAGGTGTCGGCGCAACCACCAGCGACGCAAACCACCGGCAGTGTCATAGCTCAACACATCCATGCCATGCGTGATTACGACAACCTTTGTGCCGAACTTACTGCGGCAGCGCAAAGCCGCAGCCAGGTACGGCGCGTAGTGGCCAAGAACGATCACGTCGTAATCGTGCTTTTCCGTATAGTGCTTGAAAGACTTGAATGTACCAAACCATCGTGGACGAACCCTGCCCGTGAGCAAGGGCGTGCGAATCAGTTTCCATCCTGCGACCACGGCAGACCCAGGTTCAGTGAGTACGTCTGCCTCAATATCTTTGCGGTCACCGAAAAGGTGCGCCAATAACCGCTCCACCCCACCGTAGGCGGGTAGGAACGTGGTGGTTATCAGAAGGACGCGCATGGGTCTAGGCCGTTCCGCTACTATGCGACGCAGTGGGCCCGCCGCGACTCGACGAGTGCGGCGAGGCGGGTTTGCGACGAATGATGCGCCAGAGGGCCGTGAGTTCTTCCCGCTTCACACCCTTGATGAGAATGAGGCCAACGACGTAGATGGTGACGAAGACCAAAATCCAACCCAGAACATCAGCCCGGCGGCCGTGGAAAAATATAGGTACGGTATTGCGGAATGGAAAAATGATGAGAGCCGCGACCGCGGCGGCCGCGTACACGCGCAGGAAGCGGGAAACCAAGCGCTGCCAGGGCACGGTGATGACGTCGCGAATCCAATACAGACCCATACCGAAGAGCACGGTACCGCTGACGAGCGTGGCCAAGGCGGCACCCATGTAGGAGAAGCGGTTGATAAGCAGGGCGTTGAGGGAAATGTTCACCAACACGGTTATACCCATGCTGATGGTGTTGTACTTGGTGCGGTTACTGGCATTAAGTAGCGTGCCCACCGGGAAGTTCATGAAGATGACGGGCAGGCTAAGGATAAGGATACGCAAGGGGTTGGCGGCGGCGGCAAAGAACTCGTTGAAGGCCAGGCCAACTAAACTATTCGCCAGGACGAAAATCCCCAACGACATGGGCACGCTGATGATGATCATGTACACCAGGGAGCGCTCGAAGGTGTCGGTGAGTTTCTCCTTGGAGCTTAGGTACAGGTTGCTCATAGCAGGGTACAACCCAGCAGCGAAGGCCGAGGGCAGGAACTCCAAGGCGAAGGTGAGCTTGTGTGCCACGCTGTAGAAGCCCACGGCCGAAGGGCCTTTGAAGAGCAACAAGAGGTAGCGGTCGGTATACGTGTACACCTTCACCAGCATAGCGGCGATGGCGAAGGGCAGAGCCATTTTCAAGAATGAAACAATAAGCTTGGCATCCCACATAAGCTTTGGCCACAGCTGCGCAATGCGCCGGAGGGCGAAGATAGACCAGCTAAAGTTTACGGCGCTACCCAGCATGGTGGCGAAGAAGATGCCCCGCAGCCCCAGGTTGTACCGTAGGGCCACGTAGCCAGCGCTGACGGCAATGACTTGATTGAGAATCATGCCGATTGCTTCCAGCTTCATGTTCTGCAAACCCCGGAGCACGGCGAGAAAGGTGAGCGTGAAAGAGTCAAAGGCGACAATGATCGCCACAAGATAGAGTGACGACTGCACATCCTGCGAGAAGTTGCCGAAGTTCGTGACAAAACCGAACACCGTCAGGACGATAACGGCGAAGAGCAGCTTAATGCCCAAGACGTTTGCCAGGATGGACTTGGCACTCTGCGGCCTACGAGCGACCTCACGGGTTATAACAGCCGAGAGCGAGAAGTCGATGAGGATGAGCGCGATGGGGATAAGCGACTTCAGCGGGTCGTACTGGCCGGTGCGGGAGACGCCAATCTTGTTGGCGATGACCGTGTAGTACAAGAACGAGATGAGCTTCTGCACCACGAAAGCCCCCGTGAGGTACGAGGCATTCCGGAGAATCTTCGATTGGCCGGCGCTCACTTCGGTCGTTGGTTCGGGCTTGACCATAGGGGTGTTGCCTCGCCCCCGCTGCAGCACACCGTAGTGTGCCTGACGGAGTCCGTTGACGTTAGCGCTTCTGCCACTGCGGCGCACGACGGGCACGCTTCAGGCCGTACTTCTTCCGCTCCTTCACCCGGGCGTCACGGGTGAGGAAGCCCAGGGGCTTCACCACCGGTCGCAGGGCAGGCTCGAGGAGGATGAGCATGCGGGCAATGCCGTGGCGGATAGAGTGTGCCTGGGCGTGCTTCCCACCGCCTTGAGTCTTAATAGACCAACGGCCTTGAACCCAACCAGTCTTCAGCAGCGGCGAGCGGGCTTCCTCCACCCACGGCAGGTAGCCGAAATACTTCTCCAGGGTCATGCCGTTCACCACAATTTCACCCGTGCCGAGCTTGTAGTAGCGGACGCGTGCAATAGCGGTCTTACGCTTGCCCACGGTGGCCTGGTACTTCTCGAAGCTCCGAACCGCAGCGGCGATATCTGGGGCGGACGGCGCGACTGACGCGACGTGCGCTTTCTGAACAACGTGTTTGGGAGCAGGCTTGTGCACTGCAACTTTTTTTACAACGGGTTTCTTGGTTACAGGCTTCTTGGCGATTTTCTTCGCTGTAGATTTTGTCGGCATGGATTTACGGTTTGACGGTGAGGCGCGTGAGCAAAATTTTACGCGTTCGGTTGTCTGGCAGCATGCGCTTCACGGCCAGGGTGAAAAGGCCGACCGGGTCTGCCTTCAGCTTCTCGCGGAAGCTGGTGAGCCGAAGGCCGCCGGGGTAACCGCTAAAGTGCGCGTACATCTTAGTCGTGGCTTTGGTGCCAGTTACGCGAATGCCGCTGGCGTTGGTGACCACGACCTTCCCGCCGCTAATGACGTCGGGACGGAAACTGGGCAAGTTTTTGCCCCGGAGGGCGATAGCAACCTGCGAAGCTAAGCGCCCCAGGACTTTACCGTCGGCGTCGAACGTGACTGTGGTGGTTGGTGGGGTTGGCTTACGCATGGGGGTTAGACAAGTTCTAAGATGGCCATCTGGGCGCGGTCGCCCTGGCGCTGGTTGGAGAGGATGCGACGGGTATAGCCGCCCTGGCGATCCTTGTACTTGGGTGCCAAATCTTTGAGAAGCTTATTAGTCGCTACTTCGGTGAACGAGCGCATAAGCTGGCGTCGCGACTGCAGCGTACCAACTTTAGCCGTGGTAATTGCCCGCTCCACGATTGGGCGAACAGCCCGAACCTTTGCAATGGTGGTCTGTACCCGACCGTGCATCACCACACTAATGGCCAAGCTTCGCAGCATGGCGTTGCGCGGGGCGGCTTTACGGTCGAGGGTAGGTCGGGTCTTACGGTGGCGCATAAAATAAGCGGCGAGACGAGATTAGTCTTCCTTCTTTTCTTTCTTCGCGGGCTTCTTCTTGGCTGGCTTGGCTTCCTCGGTAGGCGCGTCAGCTGGCACGGCCTCCATGAGGTGCTGGAAGTGCTCGGTTAGTATCTGCGAAGACTCGCGGAAGGCGGCGGCTGGAGTAATGGTGCCGTCGGTGCGAACCATGAGCGTGACCTTGTCGTAGTTGGTCATCTGACCCACGCGGACGTTCTCCACGCGGAAATTCACGTTACGGACAGGGGTGTATATGGCATCCACGGCAATGACGCCCAGGTCGAGACGTTCTTTGTCGCGCTGCTCCACGGGGATGTAGCCACGACCGATACCGATGGTGAGTTCCATCTCCAGATCAGCATTCTTGTCGGTCAGGTGGCAAATGACGTGCTCGGGATTACGCACCTCGACGTTCGACGGGCATTTAAGGTCGCCAGCGGTGAGCACCTTCTCGCCCTTGCCCTTCACCATAATGGTGGCAGTCTCGCCTTCGAACATCTTCAGGCGCAGACCCTTGAGGTTGAGGATTAGATCCACGATGTCTTCCTTCACGTGCGGCAGGGTGGTGAACTCGTGGGTGGCGCCAGTGATCTTCACGCTGGTAATGGCCGCACCGGAGAGGGACGAAAGTAGGACGCGGCGTAGGGCATTGCCCAACGTCGTCCCGTAGCCGGGGTAGCAAGGCTCAATAATTATGGAGGCTTCGTTCTCTCCAGCATCGGTGAGCGTGACTTTCGATGGCAGGGCAATACGTTCCATATGGGTAGGGGGCTAAAAAAATTATCGCGAGTAATGCTCAACAATGAGCTGCACGTTGAGCGGCTGATTAACGTCGGTGTGCTCGGGCAGACGGGTGACCGTTCCAGACATACCTTCCACGTCGCGGGTGAGCCAGCTCGGCACTTCCTCGTGGGCGCCCTTTAGCCGCTCTGCTATTTGCGCGCGAATCTTCTGCTTGTCGAAGACGCTGACCACGTCCTTGGGCTTCACGCTGAAGGACGGGATGTTCACGCGCTTGCCGTTCACCTTTATGAGACCATGGGTGACGAACTGCCGCGCTTGGTTATGCGTGGCCGCAAAGCCCAGACGAAAGACGACATTATCCAGGCGCTGCTCCAAGAGCTGCAGGAGGATCTGCCCGGTGTTGCCCTGCTTGCGCTTGGCGCGGGCGTAGTACGCCGCGAACTGACGCTCGAGCAAGCCGTAGATGATTTTGGCCTTCTGCTTCTCGGCCAGCTGAATGCCGTACTCCGAAAGCCGGGGTGTGCCCTTGGGGCCGTGCTGACCAGGAGGGTACGGCCGACGGACAACTGGACACTTTGCCGCATCACACAGTTTCACACCGTAACGGCGGCAGCGAGTATGTTTTGGACCAATGCGACGTGCCATAGAATTGATTAAACGCGACGAACTTTCTTCTGCCGCACCCCGTTGTGCGGGATGGGTGTAATGTCTTTGATTGAGGTAACCGTGAGACCCGCCCCAACGAGCGCACGAATGGCGGCTTCGCGGCCGCTGCCAATGCCCTTAACGCGCACGTCTACCTGCTTCAGGCCCACGTCGCGAATGCGCTCCAGCAAATTCCGGACGACCACACCGGCGGCGTAGGGTGTGCCCTTCTTCGGGCCGCGGAAACCTTGGGCGCCTGCCGAGCCCCAACCAATGACGTTGCCATTTAGATCGGCTAAGCTCACGATGGTGTTGTTGTAGGTAGCTTGAATGTGCGCCACGCCGTGCTGCACGAACTTCTTCCCCTTCTTACCCTTCTTCTTTTTCTTCGGGGCTTCAGCGGCATCAGCGTTCCCCGCCAGAGGCGGGTCCGCCTTTGGCGGAGGCGCCCCCGCGAGTGCGGCGTTGCTATCGAGGAGTTGGTCGAGCTTCTTGTCTTTATCGTCCATCATAGTCGTTAGGTCTTTTCACTGGCAGACTTACGTCCGCTGCCCATGGTGCGGCGAGTATTTCCACGCACGGTGCGGGAGTTGGTCTTGGTGCGCTGGCCGCGGACGGGCAGGTTGCGGCTATGGCGCATACCCGTGTAGCAGTTAATTTCTCGCTTGCGCTTAATATTGAGCAGCACCTCACGGCGTAACTCACCTTCCACCTTGTGGCCCTTCTCGATAATGTCCTTGAGCCGGTTCACCTCTGACTCGGTGAGGTCATTCGGCCGCTTCTGCGGATCCAGCTTGGCTAGCTCGGCAACCTTGATCGCCAAGGTCGGCCCAATGCCGTAAATGTAGCGCAGGGAAACGCGGAGGGGTTTGTTCGGGAGGATGATACCGGCGATACGTGCGGGCATAGGCTTATCCTTGTCGCTGTTTATGCTTGGGATTGCTGCAGATCACGAGCAGCTTCTTGCCCCGGCGAATAACGCGGCACTTGGGGCAAATCGGCTTGACGGAGGATCGAACTTTCATAGTTTCGCTTCTGACGGACTTCAGTCCGGTGGGACGCAGCGCGACTAAGGTCGCTTAGAAAGTTGAAAAGCTACTTACGGAATGTGATGCGGCCTTTCTTGAGGTCGTAGGGGGTCATTTCCAAAATTACGGTGTCGCCCGGCAGGATCTTGATGCGGTTCATGCGCATTCGGCCGGAGAGGTGCGCCAGCACGAGGTGGTCGCCCGCGAGTTTGACGCGGAAGGTGGCAGAGGGCAGGAGCTCTTCCACAATGCCTTCAACTTCCAAGAAACCTTTCTTGTTCACGCCCCGTGCTTCTGGCTTGGGGCGATCTGTGCGTTGCGCCATTGCTTTTGAGAAAAAATATATCCCCGCTTAAAACTGCGGGGCCTGCGCAACTATCCCCCGGAATACTCACCTTTTCAGGATGAGCGGAAGGGGTAATCAGTACGCAGCGGATCGAGACAGAGTCGTGAGCAACAGGAACCAAATTGTTGAGCCCGCTAGGGCGAAACCCCGCACCGAGCCGCTTTGCGGATCTGGTGCGCGGGTGACTACCGAACTGTACCAAGAGGCTGGATGGGTGTCAAGACTAGCCTCCGGGAAATCCTTTTACTTCCCCACCGTCGCCTTAATGCGGCGAATGCCGGCGGAGACGGACTTTTCGGAGATAATCTTGAAGCTCCCCAGCTCCCCGGTGTGCTGCACGTGCGGGCCGCCGCAGAACTCCTTGGAGTAATCCCCCACGCTGTACACCTTCACCGGGTCGGGGTACTTCTCCTTGAAGAACGCAAGGGCGCCAGAGGCTTGCGCCTCTTTCAATGGCATTTCTTGCATGGTCACCGGCAAATCCTCGGCAATTTTCCCGTTCACAATAGTTTCCACTTTCAAAATTTCATCAGCCGAGAGCTTCTCGGGGTAGGTGAAGTCAAAGCGCAAGCGCTCGGGGTTTATGTCCGATCCATCCTGGTGAACCTCTGGCCCGAGGACGTCGCGCAAGGCTTGGTGCAGCAAGTGCGTGGCCGTGTGCATGCGGGTCATCACCGCGCGCTCGTCGTCGGTGAGCGTGGCGCTGTTCAAACCATGCCCGCCGAACTTCGCGGTGGCTCCGGCGCGGGATGTTGCCCGGTGCTTGTCCAGCTCGGCTTCCACCTCGGCATCGTCAAAGGTAAAACCCTTCTGTTTTAGCTGGTCGAAGGTGGACCCGTAGGTTGTAAAAAGTTGCACCGCAGCTTTACCCGTAATGTGAATCTTTGACACACCCTGTTGCACCTCCTGCTGACTCAAAATATCTTCCTTCGGCAGCTGCTTCACCAGCTTGCCAATGTCCATCATACGCACCTTCTCGTAGTTGCCATACTCCTTCTGGAAGTCTTCCAAAATTGCCGCGCGCTTCTCTTTGAGCTCGGGGTAGGCCTCGCCGTACTCGTGGATAATGGCGTCAATAACCGGCTCGAATGTGCAGCCGGGGTGCAGGTACTGGTCGCAGGCGCGGCGGAACACCCGACGCAAAATGTAGCCCTGCTCCTTGTTGCTGAAGCGCACTTCATCGGCGCGTAGGAACATGGCGGCTTTGAAGTGGTCGCTGGCAATACGCAAACGACGCTCGTCCTCCAGCACTTCGCCGGTGGAATCGAAACGCTCGTCCTGCTGAATGGTTTCGATGATGTGAGTGAAGGCTTCGGTTTGGAACACACTCTGCTTGTCCTGCAGAACCATGGCCAAACGTTCCAAGCCCATGCCGGTGTCAATGTTCTTCTGCGGCAATTCTTGGTACTCCCCGGTCTCGGTCTTCTGGTACTGCATGAGCACCAGGTTCCAAATTTCGACGAACCGCCCGCAATCGCAGTTCGGTAGGCACTTGGCTCCAAGGTCGCAGGGCTTTCCCGTACGGTCGTAGTGCAGCTCGGTGGATGGTCCGCACGGTCCGGTCTTGCCCGGTGGACCCCAAAAATTCTCATCGTGGCCGAAGCCCGCGATGCGCTCCTTGGGTAAGTGCGCCTGCCAGTACTTCACCGATTCGGTGTCTGAAGGGATGCCAAGATTCTTCTTCCCGCGGGTCGTCTCGGCGTGGTAGTACGTTGCCCACAGCCGGTCAGAGTGAAGGTACACGACCTTGGTGCAGAACTCCCATGCTAGGTCAATCACTTCCTTCTTGAAGTAGTCACCTACGCTGAAGTTACCCAGCATCTCGAAGAAGGTCAGGTGCGTGGCATCCCCCACCTCGGTAATATCGGACGTGCGGAAACACTTCTGCACGCTGGTGAGCTTCCGACTCTTGAGATCTGCCTCCACATCCCGCTCGCCCAGGAAGTACGGTTTGAACTGCTGCATGCCCGCGGTGGTGAGCAGCACGCTAGCGTCGCCCACCGGAATAAGCGATGACGACCGAATGGCCACGTGGCCTTTGGTGGTGAAGAAGTGCAGGAATTTGGAGCGGATGTCGCGGAGGTGCATGGGCCTAGTGTAGCGGAAAGCGAAAGCCCTCGCTAGGGGAAATGCTTGACAAAATTAAGATTTTCTGTAAGGATCGGCTATTCAAACAAAAATCTAGTACGCTCAGAAAGGAGACCGGGCGTGTAGTGGAAACTATAGGAAATGGTCATTGAAAATTGAATCGAAGAACGAGTGCGAAAGCACGTAAAGTGAGTAACTAATAACCACGTATTCGGAGGAGAAACATGGACTCTCTGCAAACAGTACCTGTGCTCGGTATCGTTATCGGTGCTATCGGGCTCATCGTCGTGCTCTTCATTCTCACAGGATTGAAGCTCATCCGCGACGACCAGGTTGGTATCGTTACGAAGAAAATGTTCGGCACGCCAATGCCCCCCGGGCAGGTCATTGCCGGCCATGGGCAAATCGGTGTCCAGGCGCGCACCCTCATGCCTGGGCTCTACTGGTTCATGCCGTTCATCTACGTCATTTCGAAAGTGAACGTCATTGAAATCGGTACGAATGAGATCGGCATCGTCGAAGCAATCGACGGTGACCCGATACCGCAAGGTCGCATCTTGGCCGAGGAAGTGCACTGCAACACGTTCCAGGATGCGGAAGCCTTCCTGTTCCCTGCCAGCGGTGGCAAGCGTGGGCAGAAAGGCCCGCAGGTTGGCATTGTGCGGCCAGGGACGTACCGCATCAACACCTCATTATTCTCGGTCACGCGACGGCAGGTAACGAAGATTGTCGAGAAGAAGCTCGGCGTCGTCGTTGCCCTAGACGGCGTACCGCTGCCTTCGGGCTACATCATAGCTCCCAAGCCGACGGCGGGCGCGGGCGTGGATGACCACAACTTCTTCCAGAACGGCCAAGCCTTCCTGGACAAGGGTGGCTACCGCGGCCCGCAACTGGATACACTGCAACCCGGCAACTACTACATCAACCCCTTGCTGTTCGAAGTGAAGGAGTACGACCAGGCTGAAGTGAAGCCTGGCTACGTGGCTGTGCTGCGCTCGAACGTTGGCCTCGAGCTGACCAAGGACGTAAGCAAGCCAGCACCTACCGGTGGCGAACCCACGCTCGCTGGGCCGGTGCACGACGCCGAAGAAGTGGTACTCAACACCGACCAGCTGCAGCGCGGTATCTACCGCCAGCCAATTGCGCCGGGTATCTACAACATGAACCCCTTGGCCTTCACCCCGTACCTGGTGCCCACGAGCGCAGTCACCATTGACTGGGCAAGCAACACCGAGCTACGGGAAGAGCGACAGTTCACTGACGACTCGATTAAAGGCATGGCGCAGATGAACCCGGTCGATGGCGTGAAGGCGAAGGAATTCTTCAAATTTGCGGAACTCACGGTGACCTCGAAAGACGGCTTCACGCTGAACGTCGATGTCCGCTTGATCATCCGCATTCAGCCGCAGCACGCGGCCTTCGTCATCGCGCGGTTCGGTTCGGTCCGCAACCTCATCGAGCAGATTGCGCACCCGCTCATTGACTCGTCGTTCCGGAACAAGGCCGGCGAAGCCAAGGCAATTGAGTTCATCCAGGGCCGCACTGAGCTGCAACAAGATGCACTCAAACGCGCCCAGGAAGAGTTCAAGAAGTACCACGTGGACGTGCAGAACCTCCTCATCGCCTACATCAAGGTCGACGAGAAGCTGCTCGCCACGCAGACCGAGAAGGAAATCGCCATGCAGCAGGAAGCGCAGTACACCCAGCAGGCACTGGCCGAGGTGAAGCGCTCTGAGCTGCAGGAGAAGAAAGCTCGTGCCGATAAGCAGTCCGAAGTCGTCGCTGCGAAGCTCTCGATTGACATCGAGAAAGACAAAGCCGACGCCCTCCGGCAGACCGCTAAAGGTGAGCGCGATGCTACCAAGACCCGTGCTGACGGAAAGGCGTACCAAGAGAAAGCGGTTGGCGAAGGTACCGCTGCTGGATACAAAGCGCAGTCCGAGGTCCTCGGTGCTGGCAACTTGGCAGCAATTAAGATCGTCGAACAGGTGGGGATCAACAAGGTCAAGATCGTTCCGGATTTATTAATCACCGGTGGTGGTTCTGGATCCGGTGATCAGAGTGGCCTGCTCCTCACTGGGCTGCTCTCCACTATCCTCGCGGACAAGGTCAAAGAGACGTCGACGATATCACCGAAGGTCTCGTAGCCTCGCCGAGCAATGTCGTTCATTCCTGCGCCCAACCATACCAAGGTTGGGCGCTTTTCTATTCCAGTAAGTGCGTGCGAAAGAAGTCGATAATCTTGCGCGCGTACCGCTCCATCCCATCGGTGTACGTCCCTTTGTGCCCGGCACCTGCCACGACCATGAGTTCGGCTGGACCGGTGGCACTGGCGTGTAGGCGCATAGCATCCCAGACTGGCACGGTGTGGTCCTTCATCCCGTGGATGAAAAGCAGCGGCACGTGCTGCAACGTATCCATGTGCCGGAGCGGTCGCACGTCTTCCACGTACGCGCCGGTGCGCACCTTGATGATGTAGAGCACGAGCGTACCGAAGGGGAAAAATGGCAAGCGGCCGAGGTACTCGCGGAAGTTGCCTTCGATGAGCGAGCGGAACTCGGCGTAGCTAGAGTCCACGACAATAGCCTGAATCTCGTGGAGGTCGCCGCTCTTCAACAACGCCACGGAACCACCCATAGAGTAGCCGAGGATACCAATGCGCTTGTGATCCACGTCCTGGCGCGTGTGCACGTAGCGCACAGCGCCCGCTAAGTCCCTAGTCTCCTCTTCCCCGAAAGTAATGAAATCACCGCCGCTCTCGCCGGAACCGCGAAAATCGAAGAGGAAGGTGTTGAACCCAGCCTCGTTGAGCAGCTTGGCCTGCGGAATAAGCTGCGTCTTGGAATGACCATAACCGTGCAGCAGAATGACGGTGGCGCGGTTCGTACCCGGGATAAACGCGCCCGCGAGCGGCACCCCATCTGTCGCTTGGAAGCGCACGAACTCTGTGTGCAAGCCAGCTTTGCCCCAGTCGTCTGGACGCAATTCTCGGGGGCTCTGGATGATGCTGTCTGCAACTTTCCACGCGGCCGCAATGAAAACCACCGCCCCCACGATGAATGCGATAAAGAGGAAGTTCAGGAACATACGTTTACGTGGCGTCGAGCGCAGCGTTCACGAGCGCATCAGCGTGGGCGTTCTGCTCGCGCGGGATGTGGCTGAAGGTGACCCGTTGGAAATCGTGCGTGAGGTTCCACACCTTGGTGAAAAGCTTGGCCAGGTTAGCGTCTTTTACTTTGTAGTTGCGGTTGAGCTGCTCTACCACGAGCAGGCTATCCAACTTGCACGCTACTGTTAGCGCGCCAAGCTTTTTTGCGTGCGTCAAACCGCGGAGCAAGGCCGTATACTCCGCTACGTTGTTCGTCGCCTGGCCAATGGTTTCCCCACGTTCAGCCAGAACCGTGCTGCCGTCAATAATGACGTAGCCAATTGCCGCCGGTCCAGGGTTCCCCCGTGCCCCACCGTCCGTGAAGAGCGTGCATGCATCCATGGGGAAATTCTACCATAGAACGTAAAAACGCAATCACTTAAAAGGACGTTCGTTACTACTGTTTATACTTGGTACACTCGAATCCTACTAGATTTGGGGTTACTTGGGTTTAGCACAATCTCTTTTAATTCCTTTTCGCCATCAATTTTGTCCCCAAGTGTGATCACAATAGTCCCGGGTTCACACTCTTTTCTAATTTTAACCCACGTCTTATCTAACACTGGTTTGACGAGAAAAAGGTAGATCATTGTTGCCCGAGAAATATTCACAGTGAAAAAATCTTGACGGACAAACGTTATCTTCGATTTGATAAATTTTGCTTTTAGTCGAGCATACCAAACATGCAAAGGGGAAAGCTCAACCCCAATGATTTCCTTAGGACGATACTTTTCAGCTTCAAATAGGAAATCACCTTTACCGCAGCCAAGGTCAAACAATACTGTTTGCGAGGTAATCTGCACTTCTTTAAAAATAATCGGGACGTAACGCCGAGCGGTCGCAATAAACGGTACGTGGGCTCGAAAGTAAAGAGCCACCAGGTACAACAGGTACAGAGGCAGCAACGAAAATATAATGTAGATCGCGAGCTTCATAAAATAATTTTGAGAAAACTCTACTTTTACTAAGAAATATGCAAATCCACAACCTTCAGCTGCAGCTCGGCGGTACCGTTCCACTCGTTCCGGTCCACGGTGAAGACGGCATCAATCTTGTCGCCAATGGTAATCGTCTTACCGTACTTCTCTCCCCCACCGAATGAAATGAATTTGCGCGGTTCGGGTACGGTGTGGTTCACGACAATGCGCAAGTGCTTGCCTTCCTTACCCACGGGCTGAAGCTCGGTTACGATCATGCCCCGACAGCTGAATGTTGGTTTGGGGTTACCTTCACCGTACGGTTCCAGTAGTTCTATCGTGTCGAGCAGTGACCAGGTGACATCCGGCAAGGCGAGATCAATATCGACACGCACAACATCCTGCAAGTCTTTCTCGGTAAGCCGCTTCGCAGCATCTTCCTCCATACCTTTCACAAAGGCGGGCGCGTTCTCCGCGGGCATGGTAAAGCCGCACGCCCCAGCATGGCCGCCGAACCGCGTGAGCAACTGTTTGTGCCGGAGCAGTGCGTCAGTAATGTCGTAGCCCGGGATGCTGCGGCCCGAACCGACGACTTCCTCACCTTGTTTGGCCATAACCAGCACTGGCCGGTGGTTCGCATCTGCCAACTTCCCAGCGACGAGGCCGACGACGCCGACTGGCCACCCTTCCCCTACAGCCGCGAGCAGCTTCCGCGCTGGGGTGACGGTGCCGATGGACTTCTTCGCTTGGTTGACGATTGTCTCCGTGAGTTTCTGCCGGTCGACGTTTGACTGGTTCAACGCCGCCGCTATAGCCGTCGCCTCTTCCGCGTCCGTGCTAATGAGCAAACGGAATGCCGTGCTGGCATGATCCATCCTGCCTGCTGCGTTCAGACGCGGGCCAATTTGGAAGCCAATGGTCGTGGTGTCAAAATTCTCCTGCCGCGAGCTCATGGCTTCGGCGAGGGCGCGGATCCCTGGCCGCGGCGACTTGCGCAGCACGACCAAGCCGTACTTCACCAGCGTCCGGTTCTCCCCAACGAGCGGCATGAAATCGGTCACGGTACTAATGGCTACGTAATCCAGCAGCCACTTCTCAAAACCTTCTTTCGTTTGGCCGCCAACGGTCTCGCCGACAGAACTCCGAATCAAAGCCTGGGCAACTTTGAACGCCACACCTGACCCAGCCAAGTGCGGGAAGGGGTAGCCACTGTCTTTGAGCTGCGGATTGATGATAGCGAACGCGGCTGGCCGCTTGGCTGGTTCGTGATGGTGGTCAGTGATGATGACGTCCATGCCCAACTCGGTCGCCCGCGCAACTTCATCGTGGTTGCTGGTGCCGCAGTCGCAGGTGATAATGAGGTTTGCCTTGTGGACGTCGTGCAGGTGATCGATGGTCTGCAGGTTCAAGCCGTAGCCTTCCCGCTCGCGGTGCGGCAGGTACACGTCAACATCAGCCCCTAGCGCCCGAAGCGTCGTGATGAGCACGGCCGATGAGCAAACGCCGTCGGCATCGTAGTCGCCGTGAACTATAATCTTCTCCTTGGCGGCAATGCCAGCGAGGATGCGGTCGACGACTTTCCGCATCTGGGTGAAGAGGAATGGATCGTGGATGTCCCCGCCCCAGTCCGGGTTCAGGAACTCATCAATCGCCGTTTGTTCACGCAGACCACGGTTCCACAAGAGTTGCAGGGTTATGGGATTGAGTTCCGGAAACTGCGATTTGAACTCGGTCGATACCAGCTCGGCGACACGCCAGACTTTTTCCATAGTGTAGATAGTATAGCAAAGACCGGACTACCCCGAAAAAAACCCGCTGCTCTACCAAGTAGCGGGTTCAGGTAGGGGCACAATGACCTGACTGAATGTACAGCAACATACCATCAATACCCTTCTCTGCAACTTCAGCTGCGGCGTCGGTAAATGTCGTGGCCTTAAGCTGGATAGACTTCTGGCCATGACCAGTATCGACAACGGCGAAGAACGTATCGCCCTCTGCGCACATGCCGGGTGGGCACATTGGAATCCTCCTGTGGGTTTTAGGTAAAAGACTGGAGCGTTTTTGAAATGTCGATTGTATCAATCCGCCGGGTGGCCAGCGGTTCGCCGTCAAGCTCGTGGACACGGTCAACCCACGTTGGTCGGATTTCCCGATACAGCAAGCCAGTGGGGATTTTATCACCCCACTCTAGCGCTCGGGCAAAGGCTTCGTACTTGTTGCTGAAGTCGTGCTGCACCGACTCGACCTTGTAGACGCGCTTGAAGAACCAGCTAAAGGTATTGTGGTGGTTGAA
The DNA here is from genome assembly GCA_030689605.1 of bacterium. Lineage (GTDB taxonomy): Bacteria > Patescibacteriota > Patescibacteriia > PEXW01 > PEXW01 > CAIPSZ01. The sequence continues at coordinate 19,582 of JAUYFT010000011.1, forward strand.
CGTCACGCACGGCTGCAGCACGTTTACGTGGCTAAAGCCCGGGTGCTTCACCGCGTCGACGATGAGCTGGGTAAGCTGGCCGACGTCACCGGCAAAGCCCTGGCTGACGAACGACCCGCCGGCAGCAATGGCTAAAGCGACCGGATTGAGTGCTTGATCGACGGTGCCTTCGGGTGTGCTGGATGTGGGTTGGCCAAGCTCGGTGGTGGGCGCCATCTGCCCTTTCGTCAAGCCGTACACCTGGTTGTCATGGACAATGTAGGTAATATCAACGTTGCCGCGGAGCGCGTGGATAAAGTGGTTGCCACCTTCGCCGTAGCCATCACCATCACCACCCACGACAATAACCTTAAGATTCTTGTTAGCTAATTTCGCGCCAATTGCTGCTGGCAGCGCTCGGCCGTGTAAACCATGGAAGCCGTACGATTTTATGAAGCTAGACATGTTGCCGGAGCAGCCAATGCCGTAGACAATGAGCACGTTCGAGGGCTTCATCTCCAGTGCCGCAAGCGCGTTCTTCAAAGCCGTCCAAATGCCAAAGTCGCCGCAGCCCGGGCACCACGTGGGAAAATGTGTAGTATTAAAGTCCGTGTTCTTGAGCGGCGTGGTCATATCTAGTGCAGTGAAGTCACAAACGAAACAATGTCTTCTGGCCAGAACGGCCGACCGTCGAACTTCAGCAGTTGGTGGTCGCACCGCTTGCCCGTGTACCCGGCGATGACGCTGCCCAGCTGGCCGCTGCTGTTTGTCTCGACGAGGATCGTGCGCTTGGCACTAGCGAAAGCTTTAGTCACCTCCTCGGTTGGGAAGGGTAAAATGTATAGAATTTGCAGGATGTTTGCCGTGACCCCAGCCGTGCGGAGCTTCCGCAGGGCTTCGCGGCAGGAAATCGTCGTAGAACCCCAGGTGACGAGTGTCACGTCTGCGCCAGGCTCGCCCCACAGGATGGTACGCGGCGGCAGGTGTGGCAAGGCTGATTCAAGCTTGCGATTCCGTTTCGCCACTTGCATCAGACGATTTACAGCCGTTTCATCAGCAAATCCGTACTGGTCATGCTCATCCGAGTTTGCCAAGAACACTCCGCCAGCCTGACCAGGCACCGGTCGGGGCGTGACTCCGCTTGGCGTGTCGGCGTAACGACCGTACCAGTCTTTGCCCTGGTGCTCGTGAGGAGCCACGAAGCCGCCGCGCTGCATCGGCACGGCGCCGCGGTCGAACAGCGGCGTGCTCCAGTGACCTTCGGCTAGGTACTTATCGGTAAGGATGATGACGGGGAGATGATAGTGCTCGGCTAACTGCAGCGCCCGCGCCGACTCGGTGAAGGCTTGGGTTGGGTCTCCTGGTGCCACGACAATACGCGGGAAGTCTCCTTGCGAGGCGTGCATGACAAAACGGAGATCGCCTTGCTCGGTCCACGTTGGCAAACCAGTGGCTGGCCCTGGCCGTTGCGCATTCACAATGACGAGCGGCGTCTCGGTAATTGCGGCCAGACCCAAGCCTTCCACCATGAGCGAGAATCCCCCACCGGATGTGCCGCACGCGGCTCGGCTGCCAGCGAATGAGGCACCAATGGCGTTGTTCACCGCCGCAATTTCATCCTCGGCATGCTTGGCCACAATATTGTACTTCGGGGCCAGCTCGGCGAGCGTCGTAAGAATTGATGACGCCGGGGTCATGGGGTAAGCAGAGTAGAAGGTCAACCCACCCTGCAGGAAGCCGAGCGCAATGGCACTGTTCCCATCGATGACCATGCGCGGCTCTTGCGGCTTGGGCATGATGCTCCACGGGAACTTCGCCGGGTGCTGCTCGCGGACGTGCGCATAACCGGCTTTGCAAATCTTCTGGTTGAGCTGCACCACGGCATCCCCTTTCTCACCAAAGGTGTCTTTGAAAATTTCATCCATCAGATCCATGGGTGCGTCGAGTAAAGCCAAGGTCGCGCCGAGCGCCACCGTGTTCTGCATTAAATCTTTGCCGCCTTCTTGCAACGCCAGCTTCACCAACGGCACCGGCACGAGCTGGATGTCCTTGCGGCCGCCGAGCATGGCGTCGTTGATGGTGAGCCGGTCGGGGTCGAAAATTATGGCACCCTGCGAGGACATTTCGGCCACATGCTTGCGGACCGTGTCCTCGTTGAGGGCCACGAGGATTTCATTACCCTGGTCGTGCGAGAAAATTTGCTCGTCGTCAACCTGGACGACCTGGACGTTATGCCCGCCACGGATGAGGCTGGGGTACTCGCTGTAGTCCACAGACCACAAGCCCGCCCGCGTCACGTACTTCGCGAGCATTGCGCCCGTCACCATAATGCCGTTCCCTGCTGCCCCGCCAATTTTCCAGGTGAATTTGTTGACGGTTGGTTTCATAACAGCAGTATACCACGCCCCTCACCCAACAATGGCATCTTTTATCCGCTGCATCTCGGCCTCGATGAGCGGGCCATCGTACTCGCCGGCGTGCGCGCTCGTGCCCTCGTAGGTCGGCGCTTTGGCGTCCAGGTGGACGCTCACCCGAATCTGCTCGCCCTGCACCTCGGCGTACACGTGGTAACGCGGAAAGGTTCCAGGCCCGGCGCGCTTGGCATAGCTGCCATTCCGCTCCAGGTGGTAGCCCAGACGCGTGAAAAAAACTCGAATGTTACCGAGGCTGGTAATTGAAAACTTGGCATTCATATTTTTATGAACGTCAGACGCGCGTCGATAATGGTCGCGCTGCTGTGCGAGACGAGGACGGGGTTGCAATCAACTGACTGTACCTCTGGTCGGACGGCAATGAAGTTGCTCAAATTGACAATGAGTTTCTGGAGTGAATCATTTGCGAAGGTTTGCCCGCGCACGCCGCGTAAAATTGCCCACACCTTGCTCCGTTCCAGAAATACTTTCGCATCGGCGAGCGTCATGGGTGCGCACGCGTAGGTCACGCTCCGGAGCGCTTCCACGTAAATACCACCGAACCCCAGGACGATAATTGGGCCGAACTGCGGATCACGGATTGCGCCGAGGAATACTTCCACACCGTGGGAACGTTGATCTTGGATGACGATGTGGCTCTCGGGCTTCTTGAGCTCAACCTTGAACTTCTTCGCGAAGCGCAGGTACGCCGTGCGAACCATGGCCGGGGTGTACAAATCGACGGCGACAGCACCGCGGTCAGTCTTGTGGAGTACTTTCGCCGCGTCGAGCTTTATTACCGCTGGGAAGCGTAATCGCGTGGCGACGCGCACAGCATGGTCAGCCGACTTTACAGAAAACGATGGTAAAACGGTGATGCCACCAGCGCTCAAGAACTTCCGAGCCTGCTCACCAACGGCTGTATTCTCGTGGGTTCGGAACGGCGCAAGTGAAGCTGGTAGGATTCGGATTGGTAAACCGCTTGGTCGAGTACCAACCACAAGTGCGTGCGCAGCTTTCACTGCGGCTTCAGGGAATGGGAACGTTGGGATATTCGCTTTCTGTAACTGTCGAACCGCAGCCGAGACACCTGCACCGCCAATGAATGATGTGAGGATAGGCTTCTTGGACTTTCGTGCAATCGCTATGACTGCCTTGGCCACAGCAGTACTGCGCGTGGTGAGCTGTTCGGTGAGGACGAGCACGAGGATGTCAACGTGGGGGTCGATGGCCAGAATTTTCAAGGCCGCGGCATACCGCTCCGGCGGCGCATCGCCTATAACGTCCACGGGATTGTGGATTGCGGCTGCTGCTGGCAGAACGCGCTGAAGTTTCTGGAGAGTGTTTTTCGATAGTTGCGCGAGTTGAAGCACCGTACCAGCAAGTGCGTCGGTGGCGAGAATGCCTGGGCCACCAGCGTTCGTGAGGATGGCGAGGCGATTCCCCTTGGGTCGTGGCGCATTGCTGCACACCGCTGCAAGGTTGAACCACTCTTCCATAGTGTCTACGACAATGCATCCAGCTTGTCGGAGGAGTGCATCAGTGACCACGCTACTCCCCGCAAGTGCTCCGGTATGGGACTGCGCCGCTTTCGCCGCTGCAACACTCCGCCCAGCGCGCAGAACAATAATCGGTTTCTTCGCTGCCACGCGCTGCGCCACCTGCATGAACAGCCGACCGTCGCGAATGTCTTCCAGGTAGAAGAGGATGACCTTCGTGCCTGGGTCAGCGGCAAAATATTCTAGAAGGTCAACTTCGCCGAGCATGGCCTTGTTGCCCAAACTAACGATTGCCCGAAAGCCCAGGTGCTTGCTCGCTGCCCAATCCATCTCCGCGACGGCAATGGCACCCGACTGTGAGAGGATAGTTACGCCACCTGTTGTTGGTAGTCCTGCGCCGAACGAGGCATTAAGCTTGAGGTGCGGAAGGACGATGCCAAGGCAGTTCGGCCCGAGCAACGGGAGACGGCCGCGCTTCGCAATGGCAATAACCTGCTGCTGTAACTTCTTCCCCTGCTCCCCTGTCTCGCCAAATCCTGCGCTAATGACCACCGCGCTCCTCGCCTTAGCGCGAACAGCGTCGACAATGACCGCTGGCACGACCGCGGCTGGCGTAACTACAATTACCAAATCAACCTTGCGCGGCAGAGCCGTGAGGCTGGAATACGCCCGTTGCCCTTCCACGCGCTGCGCCTTTGGGTTCACCGCAAAAACCTTGCCCCGGAAACCGAAGCGCGTACAGTTTCGAAAAATGACGTTGCCGAGCTTCGACCGATCACGCGAAGCACCCACAACAGCAATGGTGCGCGGGTTGAAGAGTGGTCGAAGATTCATACCTGCAGTATACCAAAGAACGCCGCAGGCTGCTGCGCCGTCCTTTTCAAAATACTTACGCGTTCAAACCGTCCTTTAGCTGGATGGTTTTCTTGCAAGCGTTTGCCACTTCCATGTTGTGCGTCACCATCAGGAAGGTTTGGTTGTTCTCGCGGTTAAGTTTCTTCAACAGCTCAATAATTTCAAGGGAGGTGGCGCTATCGAGTTCACCGGTTGGCTCGTCGGCAAGGATAATTGCGGGCTTGTTGACTAACGCCCGGGCAATTGCCACGCGCTGCTGCTGACCACCCGAGAGTTCGTTGGGCTTGTGGTCCATACGGTCGTGGAGGTTCATGAGCTCCAGTAACTCTTCGGCGCGGGCCTTCCGCTGCTTCAGGTTCATGCCGCCGTACTTCCCGGCTTGCATGACGTTCTCTTTCGCGGTCAACGTCGGGATGAGGTTGAAACCTTGGAAAATAAACCCAAGCTTCTTCGCACGGATGACGTTCGCCTCACGCTCTTTCATTTTCATAACGTCAATGCCGTCGAGCGTGTACTGACCTTCGTCAGGGGTATCCAGCAGACCAAGGATATGCAGGAGTGTGGACTTGCCACAGCCGGACGGACCAATGATGGCCGAGAAGTCCCCTTCAAACACGTCAATGTTCACCCCGCGCAGGGCGTGGACCGCATTCGTCTTCGTGAGCTGGTAGTGCTTCTTGAGGCCGGTGGCGTGAATGAGAACTTTAGGCATAGGGGCTGAAAATTAAAGTTCGCGAATGGCATCCACGACATTCATGCGGGAGGCGCGGAGTGCCGGCAAGAGGCCAGCTATAATACCCAGGACGAAAGAGAACGCCACGACGCCAACCATGAAGACTGGGCTGAGCAAAAATATTTCTGCCCCGCTGGCTGCGGTTTTCGAATTGATGATGACAATAGTGAGCGTGCCAATGCCCAAGCCGATAATGCCACCGACAATGCCAATCACCCCAGCTTCCAGTGTGTAGTCAAAAGCAATAGAACGGTTGGAAGCACCCAACGCCTTCTTAATGCCAATCTCCCGCTTCCGCTCCGAGATGGACATGACCATAGTGTTAATTATGGAAAACCCGCCGACCACCAGGGCAATAACCGCGCTCCCAAGGATAATCGCGTTGAAGATTGCCGACGCTTTATCAATGGTCTCACCGAGCTTAGTTGGCGAGAGCACCAGGACGTCATCTTTGAACTGCTCTTTAATGCGGTTAGACACCACATCAGGATCCTGCCCATCCTTCCAGGAGGCGGCAGCAAGTTGCGAAACATCGGAGAGCTTAAAGGCGCGGGCTTCCAGAAGTTGCTTACGGGTTTCCGCAGAGAGCTTCGCCAGGTCGGCATCAGTAATCTTTCCTGCCTCGTCGGCGCGGTCCTTGAGCGACTTCAGAAACGGATTGGACGCAATCAGCAGCTCCCGTGCCGCAGTGATGGGCATGAACACGTACTGATCTGGTCCGGTGAGCGTCTGATCCACAATTCCGACGACTTTGAAATCACGCTTGCGGATGGTGAACGTATCACCGACGTTGAGCTTGTTGTCGGCCGCGATGGTGTAACCAACAGCGACAGTGTTATCCGAATCACCTTTCTCAATCATTCGTCCGGCTTTCATGTTTAGGGTTTGCCAGTTCCGGTTCTTGTAACTGGACTGTAAATCCATGCCTTCAATGGTTGGGGGTGGACCAAAGGATGCACCACCAAATGGATTATCTGGGTCTGGTTCTTCTAACGCCAGTTCAACCCCGCCGGCGACTGCGGCCACGCCCTCAACTTTTTCAATGCGCTGAAGCACATCCAGCGGCAACAGTGCGCCACCCGAACCCGTCGTGAAACTCGTCCCCTTGGGCATGAGGGTAATCTGCCCGGTCACGTAAAGTTTCCCGCCGCTAATCATCTTGTTGAAGCGCAAGGCCATGGAGCCCATAACCGTAAACGCGAAAATACCAACGGTGATACCGGTGACCGTGAGAATGGTTCGCCCCTTGCGGCGGAGCATGTTACGTAGGATTTCCATCATATTTGGAAAGTGTAAGTAATTACTACAAACAGTCAACCCCTCACCACTTTTTACCTCCAAAAAGTGGTGAGGGGTCAAGACTACTCCACCACCACCGCCATATTCCCGAGGAGCGCCCAGTCAGCCAGAAACGCTGCACGAGTGAAACGCTTCTCACCGTAGAGCGGGTCTAAGGTGACGATTGTGGACGGATTGCTCACGCTCCCAACAAAGCCAATGACGACGCGCGTGTGCTCGCCAGCAATTGCCCGGACGGTCTTCCCCGTTGGGGTCTTCCAGTCTACCCGCTGACCGGTCGAGGCATTACCCCACACAATCACCGGATTTCCAGCTTGCACTTGGGTGAGCACGTCCTGCAGCGTCGCCCCATCGAGGACCCGGGTCGGTCGGTATGCGCTTCCGGCTTTGGCAATGGGCACCGCGTACACACCATAGCCCGTGCCGGGTTGCTGGCCATCAATATCGCCGACAAAGGCGATGTCCGGATCACCCCACACCCCGTTCTTCTTTGGCGTCGGGTCAAAGCCTATAGCGTCAATAATTGGCTGCTCACCAATGTCGATACCGCGGTACCGTAAGGCCATGACGAGCGTGGCAGCTTCGCAGCTCAGCTTGTAATCCTGCCGGTGAAACGGAACAGCCAAGCGCGTCACGGCCTGCTCGGTGGTAAAGCGAAGTGTCAGGTTGTTCAGCGCCGGCAAACCTTGGAGGGGTTTAAGTGCCTTGGCAACCGTCAGTGTGTAAGGCGTCCCGAAGGCGAGCGCGAGCACAGGGGTGAAAACGAGTTCATCCCCCACCCACTTCCACACCCCTTTTACGGGGGGAGAAAATTTCAACTGAGCCGAAACGCCTTCATGCTGCACGGGCTGGTTGAAGGTCAGGCGGACGGTTTGGTTTACGCGCACCCCCTTCGCCTCCGCGGCCGGCGACGTCGTCGCGAGTGCAATCGGCTCCACGGTTCGGAACTGCGCCCGGACGTCCGTTTCGAGCACGCCGCCGCTTTTGGTCCGTAAACCACTTGGGATAGTGAGCGTATACGTCGTCGCCGTATGTAAATCGCTGGGTTGCATGGTGAAAATTTTGTTATCAACGCTCGTCCACGCCCCAACCAAAGGTGGCGCCAGTTTCACCTGGGCAGAAAATGCTACAGCGTCCACGGGTTCTGCAAAGCTAACAGTCAATGAAGTATCGAGCGCCACCCCTGTCCCGCCGGGCGTGATGGTGGTAATCCCGGGTGGCTCGCGCACGCTCCAGCTGCCCTGAAATATTTCTTGCGGCTCACCCAAGACGGCAACTTCGTTGGTACCGAACGTCAACTGCTGCGGTGCCCGGGTAATATGAAGGACGTACTGCTTACCTTGAGCCAAGAACTGATTCGGTCGCAACGTGAGGACAGTATTGTCTGCGCTCCAGGTTTGTGTGAACTCCACGTACGGTTCCAACCGCGCCGCAACTGCAGCCGATGGACTCCGCGGTGCATCGAACCCAACAACCCACGCAGCGTCAGCGACAATCGTGCTCTCGGCTTTCGGCAGTACGCTCGTGAGCGCCGGCAACGACTCGGTGGTGAAAGAAAGGCTCACGTCAGACGCGCGGGAGGTGATGTGCGTCGCGCTCTCCACGTCTGTGAGAGTAAGGATGTACGTCGTACTCGGCTGCCAGGTTCGGTCGGGTACGAAGACCAACGTACGGACGAGCCGGTTCTGAACCAACGCATCCTCGAATACAACTTGCCCTTCAACGTGCGGCGTCACCTGCACGTCCAGCGCTCGGGAAACTGGCCAGGAAAACCCAACCTTCAGCGCTGTGGCGAGCGGCTGTTGACCCTCGGCATTCAACGAACGCAGATGGGCTGTTGGCCTGATAAGCCCAACCCCAAGGACGCCGATGAGTACAATTGGCAAAGCTAAAAGTAATCGAAGTGCCGCGTGGTGACGGCGGACGTGGGCGTGCGCAGGTAACTGGAGCGGCAGGGCAACGCCATCCATAGCCTAGCTTAGTAAGTTCCGACCGGTCATCTCCTCGGGTACGGGCAGGCCGAGCGTCTCGAGCACTGTCACCGCCACGTCAGCGAGGATGCCGACGGGCTGAACGGTATTGAGGGCTTCCACCCCGCCGGGCAGCTGGTACGGTGACGTATCTTTCCAGCCATTCGCTACCGCCAGAAAAGGCACCGGGCTGGTGGAATGCTCTTTATCGATAGTGCCGTTTTGAAGGTTGAGAAGCTCTTCGGCGTTGCCGTGGTCAGCGGTAATGTACAGCACGCCATTCACACTGATAATCGCCTCAACAACTTGCTTCAAACAGTCGTCCACAATCTCCAGCGCCTCAATTGTTGCTTGAAAGTTCCCGGTGTGCGCCACCATGTCTGGCCCGGCGTAGTTCACCACGTAGAAGTCGTACGTGCCCTTGGCCAGCTCCTTCACCAACCGGTCGGTAATTTCCCGCGCGGCCATGGCCGGTTTCTGGTCGTAGCTGGAAACGTGAGGGCTGGGGATGAGCACGTGGTCTTCACCCGCGTAGAGTTGCTCGTGTCCACCGTTGAAAAAATACGTCACGTGGGCGTACTTCTCGGTCTCCGCCATGTGCAGTTGCTTGAGGCCAGCGTCGGCCAGCACCTTTCCCACGGGATTGGTTATGGCTTCGGGTGGGTAGGCGACGGTCACGGGCAGGTCGCGGTCGTACTCGGTCATGGTCACAAAGCAGAGATCTTTCAGGTACGTACCGCGATTGAACTTCTCAAAGCCGGGCAATACAAAGGCCTTAGTAATCTGCCGCATGCGGTCGGGCCGGAAGTTGAAGGTAATTACCGCGTCCTTGTCCTGGATAGTAGCGACGGGTTTGCCGTCAGCCCCGGTGATAATTGTGGGTACGAACTCTTCGTCATACACACCCTTGGCATAGCTAGCTCGAATGAGCGCCAGCGGGTCTGGACCGGTGACGTCAGCTTTGCCGAGCACTAGTGCCGCGTAGGCTTTCTCCTCGCGTTCCCAGCGGTTATCGCGATCCATGCCCCAGAACCGCCCGCCGAGACTCGCAATCTTCCCCACCCCAACTTCGGCCATGTGACTCTGTAGTTTCGAGATGAAGTTCTCGGCACTCTTCGGGGGCGTGTCGCGGCCGTCGAGGAAGGCGTGGACATACACCTCGGTCAGCCCCTCTTGCTTCGCCAGTTCCAGCAAGGCGTACAGGTGCTCGTTGAAGCTGTGTACCCCACCCGAGCTCACCAAACCCATGAGGTGGAGTCGGGTGCCATGCTTCTTCACGTGCTCAATCGCCGTTTTGAACGCCGGATTCGTGAAGAAGCTCCCATCGGCAATAGCGCGATTAATACGCGGCAAACTCTGGTACACAATTTTCCCAGAGCCGAGGTTGATATGGCCAACTTCGGAGTTACCCATCTCGCCCCACGGCAAGCCAACAGATTCGCCAGAAGCCTGCAGGGTCATAGCCGGGTAATGCGCCACGAGGTCATCGTAGGTCGGGAGTTTGGCAATGCCAAAGGGGTTGCTGCGCGATGGCGGTGCCACGCCCCATCCGTCCAGAATTAGCAGGACGACCGGCCGAACGCGGGCGGCAAAGGGTTGGTCAGGCATAGGGACTGCACAGCAAGCTATGCCCGGTCATTTCTTTGGGCTTGGGAATATTCATAATGTTTAGCACGGTCGGGGCAATGTCCGCGAGCTTGCCCGTCTTGCGGAGGCACAACTTGCGGTAAAGGTCATTCACGAAAATAAAAGGTACAGGGTTTGCCGAATGTTCGGTATCTACTTCGCCCGTTCGAACGTTCTTCAGCTCCTCGATATTTCCGTGGTCGGCGGTGATGAGGAGCGTACCATGAACCTGGCGGACGGCTGCCGTCAGCAGACCGAGCGCCCTATCCACTGCCTCCACGGCTTTAACCGCCGCGTGCATGTGGCCGGTATGCGCCACCATATCCGGCGCCGCGTAGTTCAGCGCGATAAAATCGTGTGCCCCTTTTCGAATGTCCCGGCTGACATACTGCGTAACCTTAGCCGTAGACATAGCCGGTCGGCGATCGTACGTCGATACCATGGGTGAGGGAATGGAGACGCGATCTTCACCAGCCACAGGGTGGTCGTATCCGCCGTTGAAAAAGTAGGTCAGGTGGGCGTACTTCTCGCTCTCCGACACGTAGAGTTGCCGAAAAGCCTTAAGCGCCATGGGAAGAGTCTGGTTTATGTCCGGGCTCGGGTAGGCGGTAAGCACGCCCGGCAAGTCGGGACCAAAGTCCGTCATGGCCACGAACACTAGATTTTTTAAAACTTTATTCCGACGGAAGCCAGAGAATTTCGGCTGCACGAAAGCCTTTGTGAGTTGTCGCGCCCGGTCGCTGCGGAGGTTGAAGAAGATTATGGAATCATTGTCGCTTATCACGCTCGGCCGTTGCCCGTCGGGCACCACCACCGTTGGCTGGATGAATTCGTCGCTCTCGTTCCGGTTGTACGCTTCCATAATTGCCGCATCGGGATTCCTTGCACGCAAACCTTTCCCCAAGGTGAGAAGGTCATAGGTCTGCTGGATACGGTCCCAATGGAGTGCGCGATCCATGGCGTAGTACCGCCCGGTCACGGACGCGATGCGAGTGTTCGCCAGCTCTTTCTCCAGCTTCTTCAACATTTTGATTGCTGCGTACCGCGGGCTATCTCGACCATCGGTAAAAATATGCAAGGTTACGTGTGGCAGCTTCATGAGCCGGACGAACGTCAGCAGAGCTAGGAGGTGGTCAGGGCTGGAGTGAGCACTCTGGCTGTTACCGAGCATGCCAATGAGGTGGAGCGTGGAGTTGTGCTTCTGCACATGCCGCTGCGCCCGGATGAACGCCGGGTTACGGAAAAATGCACCCGTAGTAATGGCGCGGGAAATTTGCACTTCGTCCTGCAGCACCACGCGGCCAGCGCCGATGTTCATGTGGCCGGCTTCGCTGTTCCCGTCCTGGCCACGGGAAAGGCCAACGGCTTTACCGCCAGCTTCCACGGACGTGTTTGGGTAGCGTTTTAGGAGCGCCTGGTAGTTCGGTGTCTTAGCCTGGGTGATGGCGTTCCACGGTCCAGGTTTGCCAATTCCCCAGCCATCCATAACCACCAGGACGACCGGTAGCTGTGGCTTCAGGATGGGGCAGCGCTCACGCATGGGTTGGGCGCCAAATAGCGAGGAGGCGGTTGTACTTGGCAAGCCGTTCACTTCGGGAGAGTGACCCTGTCTTGATGGCGTCGGCACCTACAGCAATGGCTAAGTCTGCAATGGTCGTATCGCACGTCTCCCCCGAGCGGTGCGAGACGATCACCTTGTACCCGTGCGCCTGCGCGAGCTTGATTGCCTCGACGGTCTCGGTGAGCGTCCCAATTTGGTTTAACTTGATGAGGATGGCATTACCGACCTGCGCGTCAATCCCGCGCTGCAGCCGTTGGACATTTGTCACGAACAGGTCATCGCCAACGACCCACATATTTTTCGCAGCGAGCGCTTTAGTATGCGCTGGCCAGTGATCCCAGTCATCTTCTGCTAACCCATCTTCCACCGAAACGAGGTGGTACTTCTCGTGCCACTCCAAATACAGCGCCGTCAGCTGGTCTGCCGACAAGCCTTTACCCTCGAGTGCGAGTGGGTACGTTCCATCAGCTTTCGCAAACTCGCTCGCGGCGGCGTCCATGCCCAGCAGTACCTCCTGCCCAAGGGTGTAACCAGCGTTTGCCACAGCTTCGCTAATGAGCTGAAGCGGCTCTTCATTAGAGCGCAACCGCGGCGCGTAGCCACCCTCATCGCCGACGAGCGTAGAGAATGCCCGGCCTTTGATTACGGCACCGAGCGCATGAAAAACTTCTGCCCCGCACCGAATCTGCTCCGGCAAATCTTTCTGCTGTGGCAGAATCATAAACTCCTGAAAACTCAAACCTGAATCAGCGTGCACCCCACCGTTTATGACGTTACACATGGGCGTGGGAAACCGTTCCCCAGCGTTGGCAAACCCAAACTGACTGGCAATGGATTGCCACAGCTCTTGCTTCGACGCTTTGGCGTTGGCATGGGCAATGGCAAGCGACGCACCGAGGATCGCGTTCGCCCCGAGCTTCGACTTGTTCGCTGTTCCGTCGAGCTTGATGAGTATTTTGTCTACCAACTGCTGCTCGCTAACGTCTTTTCCTTTGAGCGACTGGGCAATAACATCTTCAACATTCTGCAGTGCTCGCAGTACGCCTTTACCGCCGTAGCGTTCCGCATCGTTGTCACGGAGCTCTAAAGCTTCGTGGGTTCCGGTTGACGCACCAGAGGGTACGCTCGCTGTGCCGACGCTGCCGTCATCGAGTATCGCCGTGACCTGCAATGTAGGGTTACCGCGGGAGTCGAGTATTTCGAGCGCGTGGAGTTTCGTGAGGATTGCCATAGTGTTACGAGGTCTTGAGAAGTGGAGTAATGCCGGGCATGGGCTTGCCTTCCAAAAACTTCAGCATGGCGCCGCCGCCCGTGGAGAGGAAAGTGAATTTACTCCCGAGTTGCAAGGCGTTAATGGCGTCCAAGGTCTCGCCACCACCAGCAATGGTAACCGCGTGGGTCTCGCTCACCAGCTTCGCCAGGTTATCTGTCCCTTTCGCAAATTCCGGCAGCTCAAAGTAGCCCATGGGCCCGTTCCACACAATCGTCCCCGCAGTCTTGACGATCATGGCATACAAATCCAACGTCTCCGGACCAATATCCAAGATAAGCTGGTCATCAGGAACATTCGCCACCGCGGTTGTGGTCACGGGCACGCCGGCTTCGGGCCGCACAGCCATCACCACGTCAATAGGCACGCGCAATTTGTTCGTCGTCAGCGATAGATCTTTCACGTCAGCAACCATACTCTCCTCAATGAGTGACTTACCCACCGCAATGCCCTGCGCCTTCAGCATGGTGTTTGCTAGGGCGCCGCCCAGAAGCACGTAGTCGCAGTGCTGCAGCAAGGCGCGTATGACGGGAAGCTTGGTAGAAATTTTTGCCCCACCGATGATGGCGACGAGTGGCCGCTTCGGCTTGGCAATCGCGCTGCCGAGGAAGGTAACTTCCTTCTCGAGTTGAAAACCAGCGGCAGATGGGAGTAATGTGAGGAGTGTTGAGACCGAAGCAGCCTTGCGATGGGAAACCGAGAACGCATCATTCACCACCACGTCACCTATAGCCGCCAAGCTGGCAGCGAAAGCTGGATCATCCTTGGCCTCACCAGGATTGAAGCGGAGATTCTCGAAGAGCACCACGTCACCTTCGCGTATGGCTTTGCTGCGGGTTATGGCCTCGGCAGTTCCAGGGATCTGCGGGGCGAACTGTACACTCGGCAGGCGCTCGGCTAGGTAGTCGAAAACTTGGCGGAGACTCAAGTGCACGTCGTGCGCGTTGTTTGGCTTGCCCAGGTGCGTGAGGAGGACGATGCGGCAGCGCTGGGACTTCAGGTACTCAATCGTCGGCAGTGCGGCCTTGATACGTGTCGCATCGCAAACCTTTCCGTCGCGGCACGGCACGTTGAAATCCACGCGAACAATAACCTGCTTCCCAGCAACGTCAAGATCCTTCAGCGTGCGCAGTTCCATACTGTTATTATACCACAAAAATCACACTTTGGTGGCTAATACGAATTACGAAAAAAGATACGAATATACGAAATACGAATGGGAGCATGTACACCTTGCTCTCTCACCTTGGGGAGAGAGTGCCCGAAGGGCGTGAAAGGGGTACCTCGAGTTCATCGAGGGACGGGGTGGTAATTATCTGTCATGCCGTAGAGCCCATCCGGCCTGCCTACCGGCGAGGTAGGCATCTTACGGCTGACTTACGAACGGCTAGCGAGAATTACCCCCAGAGTCGGTGGAAGGAAATCTGTTCTTACTCCCCCTTAATCAAGGGGGAGAGGCAAAAAGAGATCAGGTTAAGCCTCCCCTCCTCGATTGAGGAGGGGCGGAATCAAGGCTAGATTCAATACAAATATCTCTTCAGTTATGAAGTGTCGACTCTATTCCAATATTTGGGGTGGTAATTTACTCCTCCTTCGCCCCAATAGGCTTGTCTTCTTACATTGCCTAAACATTCAAACTCATCACTAGCTCCTACACTTCATAGTTGTTCGGTACTACATTAACTAGTACACTTTAGTCAGTACTCAGATGCCAATATATATGCAGAAGAGTCGAACCCTCGCCCAACTCGTTGCAGGCCTCCAACGCTCCCCAAGAGTGAGGGGTATTTTCTATACTGGTTCAACAGCAACGCACATAAGCAAGACAAGTGACATTGACCTCGTAATCATCCTCGATCGAAATACAAAGCAACTGCGATCCATCTACACAATGGTTCAAGGTCATTTTGCAGATATTTTTTTCTTTGATCTACCTTTCCTCAAGACGCTCCAAAAAAAGAAAATCTTCTCAGCAAATACACTTGACGGCATCTTCGTAACCTGGCTTCGTCAGGGGAAAATCATGTACGACCCCACACACAAGCTTCAGCGTTTGCAAGCCACGTTGAAAAAACGTCAAACTTTCATTGTAAGTGAACAGGAAAAATTAGAATGGTGGGTAAAAATAAATTACAACCGGATCGCCAACGAACGCTACGCCCGCTCATCGAAGGATGTATACAAGAGGGCTCTCGAGCTACGGCTTCTGTATAGCGTGACAGAGTTGACGACTGCCTACTTTGCGTTTCGGGGAATACCTTGGCGAGGGGAAAAAGCGGCCTTCGCGTACCTGGCGAAGCATGATTCGCGCTGGGTAGCTACATTCAGTACGTTTGTGAAGAGCGCGAAGGTGCAAAAGAAAATGCAGGCCTATCGTAAACTCTTCGCGTACACTTGTACGAAGCAATTCGGTACTTGGGGCAAGCAGTTTTTCATACCCATGAATGCACAAGGTCAGTACGACAAATCCCTCGTGCCGTACTGGAAGGCACTCCAGCGAAAACCCTAAGTCGCTATTCCTCTTTCGCCCCTATTGGCTTATCCAGTTTCCCCTGCTGCCGCCACTGCTGTGCCAGGAGGGATGCCTTCATGAGCGAGTCGAATGATTCGCCGCCGTCGCCCCACGCGCCGGTGAGCGTCTCAAAGGTCATGGTGCCTTGTTGCACGTAATAGTTATTCAGATCCGTCACTTCCAATTCTCCACGCGCTGAAGGCTTCAGCGTTTTCACTACCTTAAAGACTTGCCCGTCGAACATATACACGCCAATCACGGCAAGGTTGCTCTTCGGCTCTTTCGGCTTTTCCACGATGCTCACAATCTTTGCGCCATCAACTTCTGCAATGCCAAATGACTTTGGGTTGTCCACTTCCTTTAGAAAAATCTTCGCGCCTTGCTCCTGCGCCGAGAAATCCTGCACGGCTTTGGCAATACTATCCTCCAAAATGTTGTCACCCAAAATGACGACAACTTTCTCACCATCGGCGAAGTCTTCGGCCAAACTCAACGCCTGGGCAATGCCGCCGGGTTTCTCCTGCACGCCGTACGAGAGCCGGACGCCGAACGCGCTGCCATCACCGAGCAATTCCAAGAAACCACCGGCGTGGCCTTTGCCTGAGACAATCATCACTTCTTTGATCCCTGCCTGCACCAACGTCTGCAGCGGGTAGTAAATCATGGGCCGGTCGTAGACGGGCAGCAAGTGCTTGTTTGTGACGCGCGTGAGTGGGAAGAGGCGGGAACCTGTACCACCAGCGAGGATGATGCCTTTCATAGGGGTATGCGTTAATAGCAGCACGTACAGCATACGCTGTTCGAGAAAAGAAAAGCAAGGCACCGAGAGTGGTGCCTTGCGAAATGAACGTGCTACGGCGAAGCGAGTGCGAGCACCAGCGCAACAATTTCCTCGGGAGTTGCGGCGCCAGCAATGGTAACCAACTGCAACCGATCCAAGCTCTTCCCAACGAGGTCATCGAAGGTTGAATGGAAGCCGGTCGCGACGACCATTGGCTTCTTATACCGATACGCGAGTGCGACCTCGGCCAGCGTTCCGGCCCCACCAGGGAACACCACCAGTGCCTCGGTGCTGGGTATCCCTACGAATAGGTAGTCACCAACATTGATTGGCGTGTTTATCTCAATGGTGACGTAGGGATTGCAGGATCCAGGAATTGGCCCGGGTGTGCCAATAGTCTCACCACCAGCGTAGAGCGCACCGCGACTTGCAGCCTCCATGACACCGTCTGTACCACCGGTGACGACAATCGCACCTTGCTGAGCGAGCGCGTACCCTACAGCTTCGGCACACTGCAGCAAGCGTGCAGCGAGCGCTGGATCTTCGGGCAAATTCCCAGTGCTGGCACCGAGCACGCCAATACGCAAACGGCGTGGCGCAGTGACCATGTACCAGAACTGATGTTGCATGCCAGGCGTAAGGCTACAGGGTTGAAAAACACCCGTTTGGCGCATACCGAGGTTCTGATTTAGTGTGCGAATCCGAACGTTATCCTCACGCATACGTGTCATAACCAGAACGCGCTTCGGTGTTTTCCGTATCTGCTCAAGGGCCTCGACTTTTAGCTGCCGAGCTACACCACGTTCTTGAGATTCAGGATCAACAATTGTCTCCCAGATCCAAACGAAGTGTCCATGCGGAATATTGAGAATGAAGTTTCGGAGAGTTGTTGCACTTGCATGGCGTTCTGTAACTGCATCTAACGACATGTCACTCCACCACGTAGCGCCGATAACTTTTCCATTATTCGTTGCTACGACGCAATGAACATTAGAAAAGCTCTTTTGCTCTTCCCAACGACGTTGCACTTCCGAAAACTTGAGCGTTTCCTTCCACGGTTCACCCGCGAATGCTCGCTGGTATGTATCGAGAATCTCGGGAAGATCTTCTGGAACGAATTTTCGAATAACCATGTTACCTCCATCTATGTTTGCTTGTTGTATTCTCCGTAACCTAACACACCGAAGTGCAGCGTCAAATGGGGTGGGTAAAATGCTAAGCGAACTCCTTGGCAGTAGGTGAAGTTGACGCCCGCAACCTATGACATAGACTGCAAGTACCACATCTAAACCATGACGCTATGCCTACCTACACGTTGAACGCAGGGCATGTACGCATTGAGGACATCGTACGCATCGCGCACGATCCTGCGGAGCACATCGCACTCGCGCCAGAAACACTCGCTGCAATTGAACGTTCGCGGGCAACGGTGAACGCCCTCACCGAGAAGCGAGCAGTCGTGTACGGCCTCACGACAGGTTTTGGCAAATTCAAAGATCGCTTCATCGATGGCGACCATATTGCGGAGCTGCAGGTGAACTTACTGCGCAGCCACTCGGTTGGCGTCGGTATGCCATTCCCGCTCCCCTGGGTGCGCGCCATGATGGTCATTCGCCTCAACTCGCTTGCCCGAGGGTTCTCTGGCGTACGTCCAGAATTGCTCAACCTCCTGGTGGGCATGCTGAATGCGAACGTCACACCTGAAGTACCGTCGAAAGGTTCAGTTGGCTCATCCGGCGACCTCGCTCCGCTCTCGCACATGGGGCTCGTGCTCATGGGTGAAGGTTTCGCTTGGTACAAGGGTGAGCGCCTCATTGGTGCCGAAGCCCTGAAGCGCGCCGGCTTGCAACCAATCCAGTTCGCCTCAAAGGAAGGACTCGCCTGGAACAACGGCACGTCGGTGCAGACTGGCGTGGGAACACTCGCCACGCACCTCGGAGTTCGGCTGACGAAGATTGCTGACATTGCCGCCGCGCTCTCTATGGAGGCGCACAACGGTCTCACCGCGGCGTACGACCCACGCCCGCACCAGCTCCGCGGGCATGAAGGTCAGATCGTGGCAGCTGCCAACATCCTGGAACTCCTCAAAGGCTCAACTTACATCAACAGCGGTACTGCAGCGAAGCGCGTGCAGGATGCCTACAGCCTACGTTGCGCCCCGCAGGTCCACGGTGCCACACGCGAAGCAATCCGCTACGCCGAGCACGTCATGAGTACGGAGGTGAACGCAGTCACCGATAACCCGCTCATCTTCGCCGATACCGCCGAAGCAATTTCCGCTGGGAACTTCCACGGCGAACCAGTCGCCATTGCCATGGATACGCTCGGCATTGCCGTTTCGGAACTCGCGAACATTTCCGAGCGGCGCACCGCGAAGCTCCTCGACTCGGCAACGAACGAGGGCTTGCCCATGTTCCTCATCCCGCCGGAACGCGGCGGGCTGCACAACGGCTACATGATTGCGCAGTACACCGCCGCCGCGCTCGTTTCAGAGAATAAGGTGCTCGCCCATCCCGCATCGGTCGACTCCATTCCAACGTCAGCCAACCAGGAAGACCACGTGAGCATGGGTACCATTGCGGCTCGCAAGGCCATGGAAATTGCGGGCAACGCAGTGGACGTCTTCGCGATCGAATTCATGTGCGCGACACAAGGTGTAGACCTACGCGAGAAAGCGCAGCTCGGCGTCGGGACGAGAGCAGCGTACGATGTCATTCGCGGCCGGGTGCCAATGCTCGATGGTGACCGCATCCTCGCGCCGGATATGCAAGCAATCGCCGAGCTCATCCGTGATGGCAGCATCGAAGCAGCCGTCGTGAAAGCTGGCGTGCAGCTGGGCTAACGCTTGAAGCAGGCGGCGAACAGTTCTGCTGAGCCATAGCCAAGGCCTGGCGCATCTGGTGCGTGCATGCTCCCGCCTTGCACGGCTGGGCCGAATGCTTTCGGATCGTCAATGAAGGTGAACGCGTTCAATGCCGTCGTGCGCACTGCGTGCGTGGCGGCGAAGTGCACGCCAGCGTACGTCCCCAGTGCGCCTTCAATCATAGAGCCAAGCATGTAGCCAGCGTTGTGCGCAGTGGCAGCATTTGCGAGTTCGTGCGCACCCCAAACCCCGCGAGACTTGGCCAGCTTAATGTTGAAGAGCTGCGCTGCGCCTGCGGTTGCTGCGGCGGCCGCATCTTCTGCAGTGTAGGTTGATTCGTCGAGCATGATTTGCATGCCCGTACGCTCATGCAACGTGCGGAAATCTGCTGGGGTACAGTTTGCAGGAAGTGGTTGCTCCACCCACGCCAAATTGGCGTCAGCGAATGTGGTTAACGCCTGTACTGCAGCGTCGACCGTCTTCCAACCCTGATTTGCATCCACGAAGAGTGTACGCTCTGGCCCAATCACTGCACGCACCGCTTGCAGGAGTTCATGCTCACGGTCCACGTCCATGCCCACTTTCACTTTGAAAACTGTTATCCCCTGGTCAACGGCGGTCGCAACGAGTGCATTCGCCTGCGCCAAATCAACCATGGGAATAGCAGCCTCTACAGGTACTGATTTTGCAGGACCGTAGTAGGCGTACACTGGCTTGCTCTCTTCTTGCCCCAGCGCGTCATGCAAGGCAACGTCAATGCCACAGGCCGCGGCGTACGCTGTCGGGATGATCGTAGCGAGAACCTTGCCCCACTGTTCGGGCTGCTGGTACTGCTGCCCAGCAATTACACCAGCTGCCTGCTGCCCAGCGGCAATGGTAGAAGCCTGCGTTTCACCTCGCGGTTCCCAGTACGCTGGGCACTCGCCGTACCCAACCACGCCAGCTTCGGTACTGACGCGCACAATTGCATAGTCCAGCTGCACGAGCCGGACACCAGAGTACACGAACGGGTGCTTCAGCTTGTACGTCAAAGGCGCAACGTCGACACGGGTAATTTTCATAGATTGGGCAGGAGCAAGAATGTCCGGTAGAGTGCCACGCCTCGGTCTAACGCCGTGAGCGCAATGCTCTCATCAACTTGGTGGATCGTTGATGAATCGCCGGGTCCCAGGACGAAAACTCGGCCCCAGCGTGTGAACAGCGACGCTTCGGTCCAACCGGGTGCGTACATAATTTCTGCAGGTGCGCCGGTCTCCTTGCGGATAACCTGCAAGCAGTACTGCACCCACGCCTCACTACGAGCCGTGAAGAAACCATCGCCGCTGAATGGGAAGGTAACCTGAGCGCTGGCATCAACCCGCCGAACAAGTGCGCGCAGCGCACGCTTCTCCTCAGCGAGTTTTTCCTGCGGCACGAGGCGCCGATTCACCGCGAGCGTCGCCAACGGCGCAACGGTATTCACGCCAACGCCACCGCTCATCGTGCCGTACGATAAGGTTGCCCGACCGAACGCTGGGTGCCGGCGCGCGTCAATGCGCTTCTCGTACACGCGTAAGGCTTGGAGAACTTTTGCCAATTTCAGGATTGCGTTCTCCTGGCCGTTCGTGGCGTACCGCACACGGCTTGCGTGCTTGCCGATACCGGTCGTGGTGATGCACGCGTCGAAGCAGGCCTTCTGCCCCAAGCGCACTCGGTTGTCGGTCGCTTCACCCACAATGATGGTTGCCGAACGTGCTGGCCGCTTCTGCGCGAGCAGTGCGCCACCAACAGCATGTCCTTCCTCGTCGCCATCGAGGAGGATAGTTACAGGGCGCTGGATACGCTTATGCGTCTCGGCGAACGCCGTAGTGAAAGCAGCAATACTGCTCTTCATATCCGAAATCCCTAAGCCGTAGAGGCGTTTTCCCCTCCCAACGACTTTCACTGGCGGGGTCGCCCAGCTCCCATGGACATTCGCAGTATCGGTGTGGCCAGAGAAGACTAGAGGCCGACCTGGAAGATTCTGACCGTACTCTGCCCGCACGTTCCACCGTCGTACACCGTCGCTCTGGTAGGCAGTCATGCGCACGCGCGCACCCAAGCGAGCGTACGTCTGCGCCAGAACCTTCGCCACCTGTTGGTTCGAAATCTTCAACTGGCTATCGGTACCGACGAGCGTGCGGAGGAGAGGGATGAGCATATGCCCTAGTATACACTGCACTCAATAAGAAAACACCTCGTTCGGAACGGACGAGGTGTTCATAAGGTGCTTTCGCAATAGAGCAGCTGGGCTGCGCTACTTAATCTTCTTGACAAGGAACAGTCGTGGATCAGGCATGTCGACGATTTCACCAGTCTCAGGTTTGAGCTTCTTGGAAATAGTCTCCTGCCGAACGCCATCGAGCTCGTGGTAGCCGCGGCTCTCGCGGTAGAGGTGTTGCGTCGCAGTGTTATCCACGGACGTGCGAACCACCACCGTGTCGAAACTATCCGGCAGCGCTTCGAGTCGCGCGTCAATGAGCTTATGGCTAAGATTGCGCCCACGATACGCTGGCGCCACGCCGAGCTCGGCCATGTAGTAGGACGACGCCACTGGTATGTACGCCGAAACATACGGGACGATATCCTCGTAGCGATCCACTGGAACCGCGCCACTGAAACCAACCACGGTGTCACCGTCCAACGCCAGGAACAGCAACCCTTGCGGGTCGGCAGCAATCTTGCGGAGGTCGGCAGCACCGTCTTCACTCTTGAAACGCTCGTTGTACGGAGGATCGTAGAACACCCGAGCGTAGAGAGTACCGACAGCTTGCGCGTACGGCTCGAATGCCTCGGCCGAGGTAATGCGGTGAAGGCACACCGTATCGTCCAGCAAGCGATCGCCGACCTCCGCAGTGCCATCATCGTACAGCACTTCAATGGGACCGCTGATGCGCGCCCCAGCGAATTCCTTGCCGTCGTAGGCAACGGAAATGCTAATGGGTAAACCGCTCGGCTGCATCACCGAAAGGTTCACCGGGCCGCCGGCGTCAAGCGCGCACTTCACTCCTAACGCTGTTGTTCCCGTACCGCACGCTGTCTCGGCGTACATGGTGTTGGAATCCCGCACGAACACGTAGGGGTCAATAGCGTACTGACCATCGTGTTCCGTGTAGAAAATCACACCCGCCGCTTCGAGGTCGCGCAACTTCTCTTCGGTGAGAATCCGCTCAGCGTGCTGCATGCGTGCGTCGCGATTCAACCCCGCAATGCCGTCACTCTCCGGAATCAGCAGGTGGCTGATGCCGTACAAGTGCACGAGCGTTGCGTCGAACGGCTTCCCGTTCACCGTGGGCTGGCGCTTCTCTGTGCAGGTCGCCTCAGGGCGCACAGGCATAGTGGCGAAGATGTCCAGGATGTGATTCTGGTCATCCAGCACGACTTCAGCATGGAGTACGCCATCGAAGCCCGAGACTTCCATTGGCACATCCAGACGATTCCATGAACGCGTAATGTGCTCGAGGGCGAATGGATTCAATCCGACATCACCAGTAAGGAACGCCTTCGTGATGAGCATAACGGTTGATCGCGTGGCGTTGCCACAGAACTCGCCACCCATCATCTGCAGGCGGCAAACCGTTTTGGGCAGCGTCGACAATTCCAAGTACCCTACCTGCTCGCCTTTCTCATCCTGCTTCAGGATGACTTCTTTGGCGATTTCCCCGTGGTACTGCCGGGGAATCAGGTCGTGAACCAAGGCGGTATTGTTCCCGCCTGGTTTCACCATTGTGAAACGAATGAGACCCATGGGTCCCTCCTTCGGGTTGCATGCATCGCGTACCCAATGTACGCGAAGCTTTCCGTTTTCAACGTACGTTTGGCATAAACGTCTGTTTCACCCAAGCCTAGCAGAGGGTCATGGGGTGTCAAACTCCTTCTCGTTTTGGAAATTTGCCAAAATGGAAACCCCATGGTAGGACAGTGAGGAAAAGCCAGCACTCAGCGGAGGGTTGGGAAATTGTCACTTTGAAAAAACAAGGAGAGAACATGCAGAAACTTACGGAGCCAGTGCTCCCATTGCTCCAGCAGCTCTGCGCGTTGCCATCATGGTTTGGAACTTTCAACGACCGTGCAGCCGACGAAGTTAGCTACGCGCAATTCGTTGAAGACTACCTCGCCACGCACGTGCCAACCCTCAAACTATCCCGCGTACCACTCGAAGACGGTTCTGGACGGTACTCGGTTCTCGCGAAAACCCCTGGGCCAGACATTGAGCTCCTCGTTGCGGTGCACCTGGATACCGTGCTGCCTTCAACGCAGATCGATTCGTCTGGAGCATGGGTTGATAACTTCACTATCGGAGATCGGTATCACGATCAAACCTACCTCCGTTTAGGGGCAGCGGACAACAAAGGTGGTGCAGCGGCATTGCTCACTGCGCTTCAGAGCGTCACGCTGAAAAAGGTCGCTGCGCTTTTCTACGTCGATGAAGAGCGCTACTTCGCTGGCATGGAAGCGGTGCTCGCAGCCCAGCCATCCTGGGGTTGGAAACCGAAACGAGTGCTCATCATCGAGCCAACTGGTTTGGAAATTCGCAACACCCACCGTGGGTGCGTAGAATTCAAAGCCCGTGTTCAGGGCGCTTCTGCCCACGCGGCGTACCCAGAACTTGGCAAGCACGCATTCGAAGCATTCCTGAAGGCGTACACCGCTTTCAGGAATCGTATCGACAACGCTGACGCGGTGCGTCGATCCGTTCATCCGAACCAGCAACTCACGGCAGTGAACGTCGCGGGCATTACCTGTGGCCAACGTGACGCCGACGCAATGGCGCTTCCGGGCAATGCGAAAACGAACTGCCTGACACCGGTACGGGTGGTACCGAACAAGAAAGCTGATTTCGTCGAGGTCGTATTCGATATCCGGCCTGGCGACCTAACGGCGAGTGCGAGCGACCTCACGAGACTCTTCACCGACTGTGTTGCAACGACGAATTGCACGGCCGACATTGTGAGCGTGGCGATCGATAAGGTTGGCATGAATACCAAGGCTATTGACTTCAGTGACCTTGGCGCAATTGTTGCCGACGTTACTGCTGCTACACCGAAATTCGCCTACATGAACGGCTACGGTGAAGGCGCAATGATCGCTCAACAGTGGGGCGTACCTGTTGCGTACTTTGGACCGAAGGGCGAAAACACGCATGAGTTTGGTGAGTGGGTGCTCATCCCATCACTGGATGTTGCGGCAGAGGCGTACGCTCGCTTGCTCTCGAGCTTCATCTCGTAATTTCATTCTTGGACTGGCACGTACCGCCAGTCCTTTTTATTTGCCTTCTCACCGAGCAGCGAGTAAGCTGTTTATCGTTTCCAAGAACACCAACAGAGGAGGATACCTTTGAAAAGACCACGCTTGATCGTCTCCGACATCGATGGGGTAATGGCGATTGATGGGGAACTCGATGCGACAGTACTGCGTGCGCTGCACGCGCTCCAGAAACGTCGCGTGAAGTGCACGGTCGCTACAGGACGCGGGTACTTCCGGCTCCAGAAATGCCTGGGCAGTGCCTTCACCCCAAACTTTCCCATGATCCTGGAGAATGGGGGCAGGATATGCAAGGCCAATGGCAGCCCGCTGCTGGCTCGTCCAGTAGCGCCACGAACCTTCCCTATCGTCCGGAAGTTCATGTTCCCAAGGTACGTGCGGGGCGTAGACTTCTTCCAGCTCGAGGACAACAAGTACGTCGTCCTCGAGCACCCAGGAATGCAGACCTCCCCAGGGAAAGTATTCCTCGCCGAGAAGTTCGTTGCCGCGCGGTACGACAACGTCGATGCCTTCATGGCGCACGTCACCGCATCCCGCTGCTGCAAGCTCACGTTCTTCCCGAAGGATGAGAAAAAAATCCCTTTCCCGAAGTGTGTGAATGCTTCTCGCAACGAGAGCTACGAGACAGTCATGCGTCGGCACGTGTCGAAGGGAGCGGCACTTCGCCAGCTCTGCGAAATGTCTGACATTCCCCTCTCCGAAACGCTCATTGCCGGCAACGACTACAACGACGTGAAGCTCTTCGAGCTCCCGGCGCGGTGGCGTATCGCCGTTGGGAATGACTGCCCTAAACTGCAAAAACGTGCCACCTGTGCAGTCGCGACGCCGACGGCATTCGGAGAGCTCTTGCAAACCTTCATCTAGCACCGAGGACTGGCCCGCTCGCCAGTCCTTTTCTATTTGACTAAACCCGGACTTCTGCTAGGATACCCCAAAGCTCGTTCCCAACCGAATACTAGGAAAACACGTGAATATAGTGAAAGGAGTCACCCCATGGGTGCAGACAAGAAACTCATCAAGCCCACGCAGCCAAGTGGCGTGAACGACTACTTGCCGCAGGAAATGCTCCCGCGACAGAAGATGCTCGACGCCATTCGAACGGTCTTCGAACGCTTCGGCTTCGTCCCGCTCGAAACGTCATGCATGGAGCGTCTGGAAGTGCTCACTGGCGGCGATCCGTACTTCAAAAATGAAATCTACATCGCCCGCGGCACGTCCGAGCACATCCGCTCGCACGATGAGCACACGCGCGCGCTCCGCTTCGACCTCACCGTCCCGCTCGCACGCGTCGTTGCCGCGAACCCAGGCTTGCCCATGCCGTTCAAACGGTACCAGATGGGCAAAGTATTCCGTGGCGAGAAGGCACAGGCCGGACGCTACAACGAGTTCATGCAGTGCGACGTAGATACCGTCGGCACGTCCAGCATGGCCGCCGACGCGGAAATCGTCGCGATCATGTACGCGGTCATGCAGGCTCTCAAGGTGCCCAACGCCCGCACACGCGTGAACAACCGGAAGATTCTCAACGGCCTCTCGGCGTTCGCCGGTTTCTCAGCGGAGAAGAACGCTGACGTCCTGCGGGTCCTCGACCGGCAAGACAAGGTTGGCAAAACCAAAGTGCTCGACCTGCTCGAGAACGGCGATGCCACACTCGGCATCGAGAAGCTCCTCACCGTAGCCGAAGCGCAGCAAGTCGGGAAGTTCCTCGATCTCATCGCCGAGGGGAAAGAGCCGCTACTCGATGCAGTCGACGCGCTCATGGGGCACATCCCCATTGTCCGCGAAGGCACGCAGGAGCTCCGACAGGTCATCACGCACGTCCGGAACCTACGGGTACCGGAGTCGGCGTGGACGATCGATCTCTCCGTGGCGCGCGGCTTAGGTTACTACACTGGTCCGGTCTTCGAGACCATCAGCCTCGACCTCCCCAGCATTGGCAGCCTCTTCTCTGGTGGTCGGTATGACGACCTCGTCGCCCGATTCAGTCCGAACAGTTACCCTGCAACTGGAGCGTCAGTCGGTCTCGACCGGCTATTCACTGCGATGCAACAGCTCGGTTGTATTACGCCAGTAAGCACCATGACGAACGTCGTCGTTGTGCCATTGGAAGATACGTCTGAAGTAAATGCAATGTGCGAGGAACTCGTCACGGAATTTCGTATGGCTGGTTTGAATGCTGAATTTCTCTTCACTTCTGGGACGGTGCGCGACCGTATTTCGCAAGCAGTGAAACGCGGTGCACCCCTAGGCGTACTTATTGGCTCTACAGAAGTCCAAAACCAATCACTCACTATTAAAGATTTCCGAACAAAAACACAGATAAATGTTCCCCTCCTTGGCACCCCGCCATGGAGTGGGGCTTTACAGGAAATCACACGCATGCTAGGGTAACTTACTAAAACAAAAGTGGGTACGTAGCTCAGCCCGGTTAGAGCATCTGACTGTGAATCAGAGGGTCGTGGGTTCAAATCCCATCGTACCCCCAATCTTTTTTAGGGCCTGTACATCTGTACCGGTCCTTTTTTTATTTAACCCATATAAGTGCGGCCTTTGCACAAATCGTCACCGCATCGTACAGCGGCAGGGTAATATGCTCTTGCTGCAAGAAGAGCGGCAGTTCCGTGCAGCCGAGGACTATAGCTGAGGCGCCCTGCGACTGGAAGTCATTGCATATTGCTTGCAGCGCTTGCACATCAGCTGAGTTCTGCAGCCCTGCCATAACGTGCGTGATGACTTCGGTAATACTGTCTTGCTGTACCACTGTTAGGCTAATCGGTACGGCACCCTGACCTTTCAGAGCGTCCACGTACAAGCCAGACTTCGCCGTCGTTTCAGAAGAGAGGACGCCAACCGTTGCATGACCAAAAGCCGCATGTCGAATTTTTCTACCGCTTCCTGTAATATTTATTCAAAAAAATAAATTATAATCTTCATCGTCATTAAAAATCTGTACTCGAGCATTCGCTCTATTAAAAATATGATACACTTTCCCGCCAACATCCGTCCTTGTTACTCTTGACACAAATTCATCGTATCATAAACCAAAATTCAAATAAATGGTGGCTGACCCCATTTTCTCTAAATTTTATTTTCCGATTTTATAATTGTCCAAACATCTTCGCCAATTTGATCTGGTTTTTTTGCTAAAATTGTTTTCATCCCCAATTTTTCAGCTGGTAAAAGATTATTCTCATTGTCATCGATAAATATACACTCGCCCGGTAGTACGAGAAGATCTTTGACAGCCAACTCATAAAATTCTTTTTGCGGTTTTACAAAACCAACTTCGCAGGACAAATAAACTTTATCGAAATAATCATAGCCATTACGTTCACGAGTAATATCGGCCATATAAGGGAAAGTGTCCGATAAAACTGCTGTAACATACCCATTGGTTTTCAAATTTTTAAGCATATTAACAACCTCTTCATAAAGTTCGAAATGTTCATTAAATAATTTGCGAGCCAGCTCCTTCACATTTACCGGCATTGATTTATTTATACGTTGCGAAAATTTCAACCAGAAACTATCTTCATTCAATAAACCCTTATCGAATTGTTCAAAAAGATCGCGAGTCATTTTTTTGCATCTTCTTTTTCTTCCGCAGATAGACTAAATATTGACTCTACATCATCAAAAAAATACTTATTTATTGCTTTAACCACCCCATTATAATCAAATATAATTGCTTTTATCATAATAATAATTATAATTATTCTTTTGTATTGTAATTATATTAATACTCTTTACATTTTTTAAGACAACTAATTATTTTATCATTTTGTTCCGGTTTTCCAATCGTCAATCTCAGGGAATTTTCTTCTTCATAATATCGAGGGAATATTCGACATTGCTCTAAATAATTCTTCATTTTTGAAAGACTTCCATTTACCTTTATAAATAAAAATGTCTTCATATTCAAAAAAGGGAATATAAAAACAATTTTCAATCAGCCTGCCGATATAAGATTTACCTGCAGCTATCGCACCGACCAAAACAAATACGTCCTTCATTACAACCTCCTGTAAATATACAGTCTTTAGATTTATCGAGTTTTCAGAGAGTCGTTTGCCTGGCATAAGGCCACGTTCTTGCGGCTTATGCAGAACGGTCGTTAGTGTGGGTTTGTGCCCCCTGGTTTACCACCTTAGCAGCAGGACGTCAACAGTGGAGGTGTGGGATAAAAAAACAACCTCTGCGAGGTTGCTTGCTCCTACCCACGAATATGGATTAGATCATTCTGTTCACGAGCACGTGCAGGCAACCTCGGGGGTGAGGTTGCGACGACGAATCGATGGTGACTGTAAGTCGTGAACGGTCATACAACAACAATAATTGAAATTCTGTACAATGCGTTTTGATCATCTAATATACACGATAGTAAAATGGAAGTTTTTCCGCATCTCCAGAGACATAGATTTTACTTATCGAACGATTCTCCCACCGGAGGTCATCGAGGTACCGGATAGAAAAACATTTTCGTTTCGTATCGTACACGGGCACGCCATGTGTTGGGAGAATCTGCGTCGCACGGTTAATCGGTAACACGCCAAGCCGTCCTTGTTTCGGTGAAACAGTGAGCGGAAGTGCATGCGGGACTGCACGAGGAATGAGCCGAAACTCATCGCGAAGACGGAGGTACGCGAAATACTGAATAAGCGCGCGTGTCGTCTGCACCGTCAATCGGCGCAACAATTTATTCGCCTCTCTCGAGATTGGCCGTTGTCCATCGTAAGCACGGTACGCTGCACGTACCATTCCTTCCGGTACGTTGCGGACGTTCACTATGTGAAAGACTGAGGAGAAAGCACTACTGTATTTCTTCATGAAGTCACGCTCTTTACGAGCATGCAGTGCTGCAAACTCTTGACACTTCTGCGTGAATGCTTTCCGAAATCCCGGAACTCTACGCTCGGAGGAACCAAGATCAATTATCCGTAGGGTGTCCGTCAGGCTGAAAATTTTCGCAAGGTACTGAAGGGAGCGCTGGTACCGTCGCGCTTCGCCAGGGGTAACGTGTGCGAACGGGGCGAAAGGACCTTCGGTGAAAACGGTGAGCCGGCAGCCCTTCGGGTACACTTTGCCCACCAGATTCGTAATTATGTGCAAGCGCTGAAGCATTAATACCTCACCCAAATCAGGTAGAGTACGATTCGTTTTGAGTGTAACTGGCGTCTTGAATGGAAAACCGAGAATCGTGAGTTCAATGCGCTTCTTCCGTTTGGTGAAATAGCGAATCCGATCGAGCCATTCAGCACGACTATTAACAATGAACGACTGCGGTCCAAAACGAATATTCGGGTTGAGAAAAATTGCTAAAATTCGATCCTCAAGACTTCCAGAACGGCGCGGGATTTTCGGCGTCGAGACCTTTAGGAGTTCACGTGCTACCTCATGCATGCTCAAATATATGTCTTTTGCAAATCGAACCTTCGTCTTGCGATCCTGCAAGTTCCGAAATGGGGTATACGGGTAGACGTACGGATTAGATTGCATAGGGAAAGAAAAATGAGCAAAGTGTGGAAGCACTTTGCTCATTGTAAAAGATGCAAACTTATGAAAACTGCTCAGGCAATGTACAGTTGTACGCTAGCATATTTTCAGCTGCAGCGCAGCTATCCCCTCTTGGGCGAACGTCTTACATAAGACCCACTGCCCAAACCCCATTCCGCCAGACACCTCAAAGCGGGTGCTTGCTTGATTTACGCGTGCCGCAGATTGTAGAGACCTACCACCGTCTTGAAGATATCATTGTAATCGGAGAGGGTGCTCCTGAATCGGTG
>JAUYFT010000012.1 GCA_030689605.1 bacterium
ACAGGGCTGCATGTCCCCCACAAATCATCGAAACATCATCCCCTGACCAAGCAACAGCACGGCGAGAATCTAAAACATGCGAGAGTACGTATTCTGGTTGAGCATGTGTTCGCATCCTTGAAACAGTTCCGTATTCTCGCCCACCGATTCAGGAGCACCCTCTCCGATTACAATGATATCTTCAAGACGGTGGTAGGTCTCTACAATCTGCGGCACGCGTAAATCAAGCAAGCACCCGCTTTGAGGTGTCTGGCGGAATGGGGTTTGGGCAGTGGGTCTAATGTTGTTTTCCTTCCAGTGTTCCGTCGCAGGCCCCCAGCAGTCTTTGTGCCCTTTCTGCTGCCAGAAAGGGCAAACATTACGTGACTAACCTTCACCAACCTGGAAGCCACTAGGTCGCACCTCAGTACAACCGCAAGATGCCTGCCTACCGGTAGGCAGGCCGGATGTGCTCTCCGGCATGACCGAATTACCACCCCGCATGGTTTTTGGTACTTTCGCAGTATATACAATTACCACCCCAAGAGTTTGTTGGTAATCTATGCTTCTCCATTTAAAAGGCCTACCTCCGCTTTTAGCCTGGTATCTGCCCCTTCTCAATTGAGGAGGGGAGTCGAGGAGGGGAGACACAATAGCCTGCGCTATACTACCTACATGACATTCAACTGGCGCTCGCACGCCACAACATTGACGCTGTTCGGGACGTTCATCGTCTCGTTCGTGGCGTTCTTCCTTATGCAGCGCAGCCCCGTGTTTGCCGACCCGGACTCTTTCTACCACGCGCGCATGGGCGTGCTCACGGCCGAGCAGGGTGCCGTCCGGGAATTCCCCTGGTTGCCGTACACGACGCTGGGTCAGTACTACATAGACCAGCACTGGTTGTACCATGTACTGCTCGTACCATTCGTCACATTCATGGATCCGCTCGCCGGCATTAAGCTCGCCACGGTCTTCTTCGCCGCTTTGCTCATCACCACTGTGGTGTGGTTCCTCATGCGGCAAGGCCCGCCTGCCAACGCCTACGGCTTCGGGCAGGGGCGGGCAGGTGTTCGACAAGCTTGGATATGGGGCGCAGTGCTGCTCGCCGCGACGCCCTTCACCTTTCGCATGAGCTTGGCCAAAGCGCCGAGCCTATCACTTGCGACGCTTATCATCGGGATACTGCTACTCTTTGCCGGGAAGCGGTGGGGGAGCTTCTTCATGGCCTGGTTCTTCGTTCTGCTCTACGGCGGGTTCTTCGTGCTGATTGCCGCCGCCGGGATTTATCTGGCCGTGAGTATGGCTTTTGATCTTATCCAGCATTGGTCGCTTAAAGGACGAATTCGCGATGTACTCCACAAGCCCTGGTGGACTTTTAAAGGCCTGCGTCACTACCGGCCGTTGCAGGTCTTCGGCTGCGCGCTCGGCGGTGCCGCCATTGGCACAGTTGCGAATCCATTCTTCCCCAACACTTTCAATTTTCTTTGGGAGCAGGCAATTCAGATTGGGGTGGTGAACTACCGCAACGTCATTGGCGTGGGCGGGGAGTGGTACCCGTACGGCATTACGTCATTCATCGGCAACAACGTGGTGGTGGTTATCCCGTTCGTCATTGCGCTCATCCTAGGGTTTGTGTTCCTGCGCCGCACGACGGCGCGGGGTTGGACGCTCGTGCTGCTCGCGCTCTTCTTCACCGTCTTCACCCTGAAGTCCAGGCGGTACGTTGAGTACGCCGTACCCTTCCTGGCGCTGGCTGCGGCCGTGACCATTGCTGACGTCGTGCGCGCCGCAGATTGGCACAAATTGAAGGCCGTTGTCGTGGAGAGCTGGGAGAAACGACGCGTCATCACCATCCTCCTCGGCTTGTACTTGGCCGTGAGTATTCCGTACATTATTGCCCGCGACCAGCGTTCCAACTACAACAACCTCACCTCCGGCGTGAACGCCACGCACTTCAAAGCGTCAGCGACGTGGTTGGCCGAACACTCGCAAAAAGGCGACGTGGTATTCCACAGTGACTGGGATGACTTCCCCGTGCTCTTCTATTACGATACAGTGAACGCGTACATCGCTGGCCTGGATCCGACGTTCCTCTACCGGCAAGATCAAGAGCGCTACTGGGCGTGGGCCAAGACCACACTCGGCGAGCAGCGGGACAACCTCGGCGAAGCGTTCGACCTCTTTCATACCAAGTGGATTCTCATCGAAAAAGATCACACGGCAATGGATCAGAACGTCCGCGTCGTACCCGGTGTGAGCCTAGCGTACGAAGACAGTGAAGTTCGCATTTACTCGTGGCAAGCTCCAACGACCCCATGACCACTGCTGCACCGCACATCACCAAGCCCGAAGAAGACTTCCTCGGCAAGTACGAGTCGAAGAACCCCATCATGCGAATGTTCCTGCGGCGGTTTTTCGAGACGCTCCACCGGTTGATTCCGGCAGACGTCCACCAGGCTTTAGAGGTGGGAAGTGGCGAAGGCTTCTCCACCCAACACCTCCGGACGTTTCTGCCGCAGGCCGAGCTTGCCGCGTCGGATGTGACGCCCGCGCTCGTCGAACTCACGCGGCAACGGAACCCCTCGGTGCAGTGCAGCGTTGAATCAATCTTTGACCTTCAGCGACCAGGCAATAGCGTGGACTTAGTGTTTGCCTTGGAAGTGCTGGAGCACCTGGACCGGCCAGCCGATGCGTTGCGGGAACTTGCCCGGGTGACACGGAAGTGGGCGATCATCAGCGTGCCCAACGAGCCGCTGTGGCGTGTGATGAACTTCATGCGCGGCAAGTACGTGGCTGGGTGGGGGAATACCCCTGGCCATATCAACCACTGGACGCCGTGGGGCTTCCGACGGTTCGTTAGTCAGTCATTCGTGGTCCGGACAAGGAAGCAGCCTACGCCGTGGACCATGCTGCTGCTTGAGAAACGGTAAGCGACTATATGGTGCACCGTGTAACGCTCTTCCCACTGAATGTCACTGGGTTGCTGCTTGGTATTGTTGCCACAGCCACCATTGCCGTGAGCGGAGCTTATTCGCACACGCTGTGGCCGTTAGGTGCTGACGCCACTCTTGCACTACGAGCTTCTGGCTGGGCACTGGCTGCATTCCTTTTCTTCTTTCTCCTGTACCGCGCGCGGGCCGGAGTAGTTATTTCCTTGCGTGCGGTACTCCTTTCCTCGGTGCTGCTCTGCGTTCCGTTGATGCTCACCCAACCAGCATTCGCCGGTGATTTGTACGCCTACGTGGCTGGCGCCAAAGTTGCGGCAATTGGCAATCCCTACGTCCTGACGCCGAGCGTACTTGGCACGGATGTTATCCTCAATGGCGTAGCCCCCGTGTGGCGTGGCCAGCCGAGCGCGTACGGGCCGCTCTGGAACCTTATGGCCAGTGGGCTTGGCCACCTTACCACCAACGCCTTTGCCTTGCTCACGAGCTTCCGACTCCTCGCCCTCGCTGGGGTGTTGACGTGTGCGTGGCTGATTGCCAAAGCGACCTCGCCCATGCATGCGGCGCTCATCGCCCTCAACCCCATTGTACTCGTCGACGCGGTTGCCGATGGGCACCACGACATTCTAGTTGGTCTCGGTGTGCTTGCCGCAGTGGCATGGTTTAGGCGACCCGCGCGTTCGGCCTTGGCTCTGGCTGGCGCCACGGCGTTTAAGTTCGTGCCACTCATTGTTGCGCCCGTGCTCATTGCGAGTGGCGCACCCGGGAAGCGGCGCGTTCTCGGCGCGTGGTTTGCCCTCGCGGTCGTCAGTCTATTGGTGGTCAGCTTCATGCCCTTCTGGGTTGGCGCGCCCACGTTCGATGGCTTGCGCCAGCAAGCGAGCCTTTTCAGCCAGCCCGTGTTCTTCCCGCAGTTCCTCATCTTCATCTTCGCGTACCTCGGGGGCAGCGCAGTGCACCCGGAAGTGCTCGCGCGAGGCCTCGGGCTCTTCGCATTTCTCGTCGCGTACGCGTGGACGTTCCTGGCGGCGTGGCGGCAGCGCATTTCTCCCGTCGCGGCCGTGGCCATCGTGCTCGCCTCGTATATTTTTCTGGCTGCGCCGTACGTCCAGACCTGGTACTTGCTCTGGCTGCTGCCTGTGCTGGCCTTGCTGCCTACCCGGCAGGCGGTGCGGTGGGTCGGCGCTACCAGCGTGGCGTGGGGCACGATGCTCTTGGTCACGTCGCTTCACACCGTCCAGATCCACTGGTAGGATGGCGGTAGCACTGACTCTGCCGCTCCACCCCTACGGCTATGAAGGTAGTTATCTGCATTCCTGCTTACGATGAGGCCCGCACGGTTGCGAATGTCATTGCTGGAGTGCGGGCGGCCACTGCTGGCAACAGTGTGGTGGAAATTATTGTCGTTGATGATGGTTCGAGTGACGCGACAGTCGAACTCGCTCGCCGCGCTGGAGCGGTAGTTATTTCACTGTCTTCACACCAAGGTCTCGGTGCGGCATTCCAGAGCGGGGTTCACGAAGCGCTCGTTCGGGGCGCTGACGTTCTGGTAACGATTGATGCCGACGAGCAGTTTGCAACTACTGACATCCCACTCCTCCTTCGGCCAATACTGGAAGGTCGGGCTGACGTGGTGACTGCTTCCCGTTTTGCCGATCCTGCACGTACCCCCACCATGCCTGGGCGGAAGCGATGGGGAAACCGTGTCGTGGCGCGGGTGGTGAGCCGTCTGAGTGGCCAGCGTATTGCCGACGTGTCGTGCGGCTTCCGCGCCTACAGCGCCGAAGCGCTCTTGCACCTCAATCTCTTTGGCCGGCACACGTACACGCACGAGTCGCTCCTCAACCTGCTCTTCCGCGGCTTCCGGGTGGTCGAGGTACCCGTGACCGTGCGAGGCGAAAGAGCGCACGGCACGTCCCGTGTCGCGAACAATCTCTGGCGGTACGGGTACGCCATGCTCACGATTATTTTCCGTACCGTGCTTGACTATAAACCACTCCGCGTCTTTGGTTGGATTGGCGTTAGTATCTTTGGGGTTGGTCTGATTCTCGACGCATTCGTCGTTGTCCACTACATCCAGACAGGCATGGTCACCCCGTATAAGACCGTTGGCTTCATCGGCGGGTTTTTTAACATGTTTGGCTTCGGCATCCTCACGCTCGGCCTCGTAGCCGACATGCTCAACCGGGTACGGCAGACCGCGGAGCGGAGCTTGTACCACGCCAAGCGGGCGACGTACGGTCGAGAACGGGTGCAGGCTCCTTCGCCGCGTGCGGACGACCCAGCGGCGTAAGAGGAGGTACGCGCCTCTTAAGACTATGCAGCTTCGCTTCTCACCTTCTCGCGGACTCGCCATCCTTCTCCTCTCGGTTGCCCTGAAGGGTGTCCTCCTGGCATTTTTGGTTCCTGCCTGGCAGCAGCCTGATGAGCCAGCGCACTTTCAGTACACGCAGCTCATGGTGGAGGAACGCCGGCTGCCGGTGAGCGCTGGCGCGACCCTCTACCTATCGCCAGAAGTAACACGCTCCGTCATAGCGCATAGTTATCAAGATAAACTTCCTCTCCCCCCAGCTGTGCGGATACAGTTGAGCGCCGGAGGAATACCGGCGGATTTTCCCAACCGGTTGGTTTTTGGCATCACTCCAGTGAATCCAGCATCAGTGTATGGGCCGCTATACTACGCACTCCTCGCCATGCCCTACAATATCTTCAACCACGCATCTTTGGAGCACCGGCTCATTGCCATGCGCCTTATGTCCGTACTTCTTTTTCTGGGCGTTTTTCTTATTGCGTACGGTATAGCCTTCACGCTTCGGCCCAGGCGTGGTTTTGCTCTAGCAGTAGCTGCGGCTGTCGGCTGGCACCCCATGGCCGCTTATATTTTTTCTGGCGTAAATAATGACACCCTATTTATTTTTCTAGCGACGCTTGCGTTTTGGTTGCTCATACACATACGTAATCGTCGTCTAACCGTAGGACACCTTGTCCTTATTACTACCCTCTGTACCCTTGGGGTCTTCACAAAAGCGCCGTT
The DNA here is from genome assembly GCA_030689605.1 of bacterium. Taxonomy (GTDB): domain Bacteria; phylum Patescibacteriota; class Patescibacteriia; order PEXW01; family PEXW01; genus CAIPSZ01. Next base: position 5,959 of record JAUYFT010000012.1, read on the forward strand.
TGTTATATTCTTACCGCTTTTCCTCTGGGTGATTTGTCGGAAGATTACTGGTTTGACCGTATGGGTTCGGGCGGTTACGATTGTCGCTCTGGTAATATTTCCGGCGACCGTGGTACTGCTCTGGCATCAATATGTAACTGTGCCAGCATTCCCGGGTGCGACAGCGATGTATACCACCGAAGTTAGCCAGCCGATGTTAACCATTGGTCGATTTACTTACCTTACTTTGTTTTATCGGCCATGGCGAGTATTCATTTCATTCTGGGGGGTTTTTGGTTGGCTCGTCCATCCGCTTCACGCTTATTCTTTCACCATAGTTATGCTGTTAGTTGGCGTAGCGGCTATAGGCGTCGTGCGGCTAATTAAGGATGCTTTACGTCGTGCCGTGAGCCTCCTCACGCCCGAGATATTTTTCCTACCCCTAGTGTCACTACTTTTCCTTGAAGGTCTATACCTCTTGCTCTTCTGGCGTGCGCTCATTGTGTACAATTACCCCGAATTCCCAAATCAGGGTCGTTATTACTTTCCACTCCTTGTTCCGTTCATTATCCTCTGTTTCGTGGGCATCGAGCGCTTAGTCCCACAACGCCTGCACCAGTATGGTGCGTGGGGTCTAGCCACCTTGCTGCTTATGCTGAATATTGATGCATTGGTGGTCATGCTCCGGGCGTGGGCATAATTTGTTAATGCCGTGCGCTATAGAGCGCTGACCGCGTCATCACTATAATTACCTTTTTGGAAGATATGAAGATTTTAACTAAGCCATCCGTACTGCGCAAGTTTATTAGTCGAAATTGGCCTTGGCTAGTGTTGCTTGTCGTCATAATCTTTACATCAATCATACGTGTGCGGCTGCTAGATGTGCCATTGGAACGGGATGAGGGAGAATATGCTTATACTGCTCAACTCTTGCTCGATGGTCGTGCACCATTTGACGGGGCGTATAGTTTGAAGTTGCCTGGCACAGCCATAATGTATGCAGGGAGTTTCCTCGCGTTTGGCGAAACCGTATCAGGCATTCGTCTTGGGCTATTGCTTGTCAACGTTTTGACAATCCTCCTCCTCTTTGGCATCGGTAATAAACTTGGTGGTCGGCTCGTTGCACTTATCGCAGGAGCGAGTTACGCTATTGCTTCACTAAGTGTTTCGTTACTTGGATTTACTGCAAACACCGAACACTACGCCGTACTTTTTTTTGCAGCAGGCATCTTCGTACTGCTTCAGTACCGCGAGCGACCCGCCCTGCACCGCGCCGCTGTTGTTGGGCTTTGCTTCGGCTTAGCAGTTGTCATGAAGCAACCCACTGCCTTTCTTGTACTCTGGTCTTGCTGCTGGATGCTGTGGTACGCGCGAAAGCAAAAACCATTAGGCAAAGCCGTTGCTCACGCATCTGCACTTGGAGTTGCCTTCGTAGCGCCATTGGTTACACTGACTTGGTACGTCTGGGCGAATGGACAGTTTTCAACCATGTACTTTTGGGTTTGGACATATGCTCGAGCGTACTCCGTCATCATGCCAATTAATAGGGTATTTTTAATATTTTTTACTAGTGGAGCAGGGATATTCATTGCACTCGGGAGCATAATTATCCTAGCGACTCTTGGAATATTCTCGATCATTCAAACGCGAAAGCTCCATGAGCGATTGTTCATTACTACTTGGGTCATTGCATCGTTAGCTGCTATTTCTGTTGGTTTTTACTTCCGAGATCACTACTTTATCCTCGGGTTACCAGCGCTGTGCGTGAGTGCGGGGTTTGGCGCGTATGCAATCCTTCACCTATTGCAACAACACAACAGCCCTCGTACGGCAAAGCGTGGCACCGCAGCATTGCTCGTCCTTGTTCTTCTCTGGATTCCTATTAATGAGGCGAAGTACTGGTTCTGCGTGAGCACCACTGAGTACTCTGTTCATGCGTACCCACACCAAAACTTTCCCGTGTATCGTACATTTGCCGCGACGCTTGAGCAATTCATACGTGCAGGAGATCGTGTAGCAATTATTGGTTCAGAACCCGAATTGCTCTTTTACACGGGACTTCGATCAGTCACGGGGTACCTGTACACCTATCCCTTCTTTGAACTACAGCCGTACCGTACGAGAATGTTTATACAGTTCATTGAAGAAATAGAAACTGCGAAACCCGAACTCCTCGTTGTCGTAGAGCACAATTATTCATTAGGGGAAAAACCATGGCACAATGACAACCCTTTATGGCCTTGGCTGAAGCAATATCAGCAATCATACACGCTCCTCACGGCTCAAGAGTTTCCTGTGGACTCCGAAGTTCCATCAGGTTCGCGTGTTGCCACGCACGAACAACAAAAGATTTCCGTTTACCGCAGAAGTCAATGAAAAGTAATATACATTTCTTCGATCGACCATGGTTCATTAGGGCTACCCTCGGCGTCACCTGCGCGTTGCTCTTGATGAGCGTATTCGCACGTCTGGGAACTCCGCTCATGTGGAATGACGAAGCCGAGACGGCAATGTACGCGCAGAACATACTAAAATTTGGCTACCCGAAGGTACATGACGGGAAAAATGTTGTGTACGTTTACGACGAATCGACGGAGACGAGAGCGTACGATCGTCGTACAGATGCTTACCTCAATACGGGTTGGCTCCAGTTTTACTTTGCTGCGCCCGCCGTGTGGGTAGCAGGCCACTTTGATAATCCATACGTACGAACGGCAATATTGCGACTACCGTTCGCGCTCGCAGCTCTTGCCTCATTGGCGCTCATGGGCTGGATCGTCATAGCCACGCATCGCCGTCGAGGTCTTGTTTTTAGTGCTTTCGTTGGGTTGTGCATGTTGTGCATACCCATAATTCTCCACATGCGAGAGGTTCGCTACTATGCTCTCGCTTTACTTTTTACTGCCTGCGCTATCTGGCTCGTCAATCAATACTGTATCCTCGAACGTATAGCGTATCGTAAGTACGCGACCCTCTTGTGCATCACCCTACTCCTTTTGTTCCTAACATTTCACCCAATCTTTTTTGCGTTCCTCACTTGCCTCGGTTTGTACGCCCTCCGGCATATTCGTACCAGCTGGCGCGCGGTTGCGCGGGAACTCCTGCCGCTCGTCGTAGCAAGTGTCCTGGTGATACCGGGAATAGTGTTCTTCCGAACGCTAACGTTAAGCCATGCCATCAACGATATCAATGGTTTTAGCGCCGTAGAGTATGTGAAAAATTTTGGCACAATGTTCATTGACCTAGCTCAGAATGCCATGTTTATACCCGCACTCATTGCAACGACACTAGCGATGCTCGTGTGGCGCAGTGCTCCAGACGATTTGCGTGCAAACGTCCGTGCCGTCGCCCGTTTGCTCGTCGTCCTGTGGCTATTCGCTATTGTTACCGTGAGTATTGTCAGTGGGGCGTTCCTCCTGTACCAACGGTACTACCTCGTACTCATGCCCCTCTTTGTCATGGCTTTCCTATGTGCAGTTCGCATCTGCTATGCTCTCTTGCCTGGTGTTTTCTCAATTACTCTTTGGCCCCGTCTCCGTCATGGGATTATTGCGGGACTGTGCGCAACGGTCATCGTGCCTATTGTCCTCAGTTGGGAGAGTATCGCTGGGCACATACATGAAATTATTAATCCATACCAAGGTACAATTGACGTAACCGTTACCTACATTCGTGCGCACTACGCCGATCCTGCCCAGCTAGTGATTGCCACAAATTACGAAGAGCATGCGTACATGTACTACCTACAGAGTCGAGTCATTATCGGGCAAGCGTTGAACAACCTTCCAGAAGACATAAAGTACCAACCAGATATTATTATTCCTCGTCAACTCTGGAAGTTCAATGGGTACGCATACTTCGATGCCTTTCGTCGTGCAGCACCGTACAAAGAGGTAACGTTCCCCATTCGAGATTTTTTCGTCAATAACTTACCGGAAACGCGCCACCCATTTTTAAACCATCAGTTCCGTAACCTGCGTGTGGGGAATGCAAAACCTATGATGATTTACGTTCTCAACGGCATAAAATGACTCTCTCTATAGCCTAAGGGCAAACCATACAGTAGACTAGGGGCACTATGTGGAACCTCTCCGCGGTTCGTGCCAAGCACAAGATTATTGCCGTTTTACCAGCCTACGAGGCCGAGCGGACGCTTGAGCGTACCCTTAATGATATCCCAAGTGACTGGGTAGACGAGATAATCCTCGTTGATGACGCTAGTCCTGACGGCACAGTGGCAGAAGCACGACGCCTTGGCCTGCAGCCGATTGTACACGAGTGTAATCTCGGCTACGGCGGGAACCAGAAGACCTGCTACACTGAAGCCCTCCGCCGTGGAGCAGACGTCGTCATCATGATTCACCCAGACCACCAGTACGATCCGGTGCTGGTACCGGAGATGGTTCTGCCCATACTACGCGGTGATGCCGATGTGGTGTTTGGCTCCCGCATGCTCTGGAAAGGCGGAGCGAAGCGTGGCGGCATGCCCTGGTGGAAGCGCATCGCGAATGCTGCGCTCACGGTACTTGAGAATGCCGTCCTCGGCCTTCACTTGAGTGAGTACCATTCGGGATTCCGCGCGTATAGCAGGAAGGTGCTGGAGACCATTCCGTTTCAGAAGAATAGCAATAACTTCGTCTTCGACACCGAGTTAATCATCCAGCTAAAAGTACATAGCTTCCGCATCCGGGAGATTCCTATTCCCACGCGATATTTTAAAGACGCGCACACGGTTGGTTTTCGAGCAGGTGTACGGTATGGCCTCGGTATACTCCGTGCACTCGGCGAGTACATTGCTACCCAGCTGGCGATTTGGAGGAGCAAGAAGTTTACGAAAGTTATTGAAGCCCAAACATGACGCGGAAGCACCTCTTGGTTGCTCTCGGGGTTCTTTGCCTTGCGGCAGTTTTACGGTTTACCGCGCTGGCCGATTACCCGTATGGGATTAACCAGGATGAAGCAAGTCGGGCGTACGAAGCTTATAGCCTCGTGCAAACTGGGCATGATTCGTATGGTCATCGCTGGCCTATGACGCTCGAATCATTCAGTGCCAAGCGGGATAATGCTTCAGCAATCCACACCTACCTCTCGATACCTACGGTTGCCGTGCTTGGGCCGACCGTTCTGGCAGTACGACTCCCCGCAGCATTCGCCGGGACGCTCACCGTGGCAGTCCTCATGGTGCTCGCCTGGTTGTTGACGCGTTCACCCTGGGTCGTCCACCTTGCGGGGTTTTCCTTGGCTGTTTCGAACTGGCATTTACTCGTGAGTCGTTTCGGACACGAGGCAGTTTGGGCACTGCTTTTCTTCCTCGGTGGCCTCGCAGCGTTCGTACACGCGCAACGATCACCGAAGTGGTACTTCGTCAGCGCTTTTAGTTGGGTGGTATGTTTATACGGATACCCTGTGGCGAAACTGGTTGTTCCATTGAGTATTGTCTTGCTAATTTTCGCGTACCGTTCCCAGCTTCGGAAACAGGCCTGGTGGCTTGGCATCGCTGGTAGTTTTGGCATAGCGCTGCTCATTCCACTCGTGCTCCATAACCTGAATGGCTGGAGTGACTTTGGCCGAGTACAAGAGGTCTCCATTTTTACAAACACTGCGATGCCGTGGTGGCGGGCGCTCTTTGCGAATATCTTCAGTTGGATAAATCCATTTGAGTGGGTGCGCGCAACTATTTCATCCACACCTCTCGATTGGGTACTGGCTTTGCTCGGGTTGCCACTATTCTTCATTGCTGTTCGTCCTTCTGCAAATGCCAAGCTCCCGCGCTGGCTCATAGCCGCACTACTGTTCATCGCAATCCTCCCTTCCGTACTAACAAAGTTCAATCCCAATATGATGCGGGGCGTCATGCTCGTGGGTTTACTCCACTTGGTTGGAGCATGGGGCGTCGTGACGTTTCTCCAAATGCTCTTCCACCGGTCGAAATCATTTATTCGCCCACTCGCTACTGTCTGCATCCTCATCCTCGGCACGATTTCACTCCTCGATTTTTTCCGCCCTGCATTTTCTCAGAATAATGGTTACGCTACAGTTATTCCTGGTTTTACCCCAGAAGTGCAGCCGCTCGTCCAACTCCTCACCACCCGTTACGTGCAAGAGCCGGTTGTGTACATTCTCGATGATAACCTCACCTTCTTTCAGAGCTACCTAATGATGCTCACCCCGTGGGATCCACGAACGATCACCAGAGATCGAGTGAATGTAGTCCAGAGCAGCGGTTGGTATCGAACGACGCGCTTAGGCCGTTACATATTCTGCTCAGCGGCTGAGTGTGCAAAGCATTCTGACGGGATATTTGTTCAGGCAACCACAGGGTCATTTGTGGGTGAGAAAGTTCTAGATCGTATTCCTCTCGCTGGGTACGGTGAGCGCCGAGCCGCATGGGTCATTTCTGCAAATGGGAGGTAATTATTTCGATTCCCAGATCGTATGAATCGTACTCAACGATACGCATTCATTGGCATCATCCTCCTCGCTGTGGCTTTACGTTTCGTGGAACTTCATGGCGTTCCATATGGCGTGAACCAGGACGAAGCAGATCGAGGTTTTGAGGCATACAGTTTACTAAAAACTGGCCATGATCAACATGGTAACCGTTGGCCACTGACCCTTGAAGCATTTAGCAAGCAAAGAGATAATGCCTCAGCAATAAGCGCGTACGCCGCACTCCCAACAGTGGCACTCCTGGGTCCAACCCTCTTTGCTGTCCGCCTTCCCTCAGCCTTTGCTGGTACGATTGCCGTCATCGTCACCATGTTGCTTGGCTACCAATTGAGTAAACGCTGGGCAGTGGGGCTACTCGCTGGTTTTTTCCTCGCCGTATCGCCGTGGCATTTGACCTTAAGCCGGGTGGGGCATGAGGTCGTGTGGGCGCCAACCCTCTTCCTTCTGGGCCTCCTCGGTTGGGTCATGAGCTTTCGGAAACCGTACTACTTGCTCCTCGCGAGCATTTCTTGGGCAGCTTGTCTGTACGCCTACCCCATCGCGAAGCTATTCATTCCTACGGCTGTTCTCCTCCTCATCAGTCTCTCGTGGCGTACGTTCCGTACGCACTGGCGCTGGATCATCGGTGCGGTAATTTTGGGCGGCATTCTCCTCGTCCCACTCATAAAGCTTCAGTTATCGCACTTCACCGATGCGGGACGCCTGCAGCAGATCCTCATCTTCACAAATACCCAAGGAGGTCCCTGGTGGCAGCAGCTCCTCGGGAACATTGGGCTGTACCTGAATCCCTGGACATGGCTCCAGGGGCACGTGTCTGTTGGGCCGTTAGACGTCGCAAGCGCGCTCGTCGGCCTCACCCTCTTCTTCTGGCTTGTCCGGCCAACCATTGAGAGCTCCCGTCCCCGAGTGCTCTTCGGTGCGCTCCTCCTACTCGCCATCCTACCCGCCGTATTCATGAATGATAACCCCCATCAGCTCCGGGTTGCGTTCCTCCTGGGCCCATTCCAGCTCGCCGCGGCATGGGGATTCGTTTTGGCTTGGGGGCAGCTGCGCTCGCGGTGGCGTACCGCCGTGGTCCGCGTCGCACTCAGCACATCAGGCGTGATCCTCGCGAGCGTTGGGGTTTGGTTTTTCTGGCAACCCGGGTACATCGGTGGCCACTACGTCAGTTTCATATTCACACCCGAAATCGAGCAGGTCGTGCACCTCGTGAATACGCGGTACTCGAACTACGCTGACGTTCGCTTCGTAGATTTTGGAACCTCACAGCCATACATCTTCTTCGCTTTTTTCACCCCGTGGAATCCTTCGCACTTCCAGCAGGGCCATGTCTTCATCCAGAGTGCGGAAGACGAAAATTGGTACCGGACAACGAAGTTGGGCCGCGTGACGTTCTGTAAGCGGGGGGCATGTGACGGTGACGAACGCAGAGTTCTCTACATTGCGCTCGCACCCTATACTACCGTTGGCACCAAGGAACTAGAACGCATTCCTTGGCGTGGCTTCCCTGGACTTGCGTGGCGCATTGCAACGAATTAATCCTATGGTTCACCCTCGAGAGTCACTCTTCCGTCCACTCCTGCTGTGCGTTATTGTTCTCGCCGCGCTACTGCGATTCGTACAGCTTGATAGTATTCCCTACGGCGTCAACGTCGATGAAGCAGAGCGTGGCTACGAGGCGTATAGCTTACTCAAGACTGGCCACGACCAGCATGGGCACCGGTGGCCAGTAACCCTCGAGGGGTTCAGTAAGCGTGAAGACAATGCTTCCGCAATTAGCGCGTACGCCGCCATTCCCTTCACGGCAATGTTGGGACCGGGCGTACTGGCCGTCCGTTTACCCTCCGCTCTCGCGGGCGTGCTCAGCGTCATTGCACTCATCTACCTAGCCCGACGGTTGAGCGGTGACTGGCGTGTCGGTGTACTCGCGGGTTTTTTCCTGGCGGTTTCGCCGTGGCACCTCACCGTAAGTAGAACTGGCCATGAAGCGATTTGGACAACCACGCTATTCCTCCTGGGTGCCGTAACGTACTTCACCGCTCTTGAACGGAAACCCTGGTTGCTGCCACTCTCTGCTCTTACCTGGGGTATTGGGTTCTACGGGTATGGTCCAGGGAAAGTATTCATCCCTTTGGCCGCACTCACCTGCATCGTTTGCACGTGGAAGCAATTGCTGCGATTTCGTAAACCCCTTTTCGTTTCCGCTGCAGTTGGACTTTTTCTCGCTGTGCCGCTTTTCTGGATGTCCTTTGGCCAAGTTGGACTGGGACGTTTTGTACAAGTTTCGAACTTCAGCAATGGTTTTGCACTGGGTCTCTTGGTATCAATCAAGAACATGCTCGTCTACATTAGCCCAGTCCATTGGGCGTCGGGGCTGCTTTCGACAAGTCCATTCGATTGGCTACTGATGTTCATTGGCATTCCAACCTTCCTATACTTTTCCAAACACCTTTCACCTCGGATCCCTGTTCGCGGCCTCGCAATTGGCTGGCTCTTAGCGGCCTTGCTCCCAGCAGCACTGACTGACGTCAATCCCAGCCAACTTCGGGCCATTGGCTTGACGTGCGCGCTCTTCCTTTTTGGTACCTGGGGCTTTGTCGCCTTATGGGACAGGATACCCAGCAAATTTCAAGGGCAGAAGGCCCGTGTTGCCACAGCATCCTTTTCCTTTAGCCTTATCGTGCTTGGTTTGGTACTCTTCTGGCGACCGGCGTATGCGCTCCGCCACAAGAGTTGGGGAGCCACCAGTGGCTACCTGCCGGCTATCCAGCCAGTTGTCCAGGCACTCAAAACTACCTACGCCAACGCCCCGGAAGTTAGGATTGTCACTGACTACCTTAATCAGCCGCAAATTTACATCATGCTTCTCACCCCTTGGCCGCCAGAGACACTCACGTCTGACCACCTGTTCATGCAGACCTCCGAGAATTGGTACACTTCTAGCAAGCTCGGACGGTACGTTTTCTGTGAACGTGAGACTTGTCGGACCACCGCAAAAGGCGTACTCTACGTTGAAATTCTTGGGAGCGATGAACCATCGACGCTCGGGACGCACATCCTCCAGCGTATACCCATCCAGGACTTAGCGAAGGTTGGGGTTGCCTGGACCATTTCAACCAATCCGTAAGCTGCTATGATTGACCGTCATCCCGTCCCGTACCTCACTGCACTCCTCATTAGCCTCGCGGTTTTTACCGGACTCGTACGTTTTGCAGTGGCGCCAGTGACGAGTCTCGAGCTGCGTGGCGATGTGCTCCTCTTTGAGATTTGGGGTCAAAGTGCTCGTGAGCATGGTTTGCTGAATGTCTACACCTCGCCGATTTACGACGCACAGTATGGTCGCGTTGCGCTACCGAACTACCTCCCGCCGTACCTCTACGTCGTCTGGGCCGCCAGCCACGTACACCACTGGCTCGCGCCAAGTGAGCTCGCTGGAACACCACTTGCTTCACTCATAATAAAAACTCCAGCTATCTTGGCGGATATAGCACTTCTCCTCTTACTCGCTTTCATCGTCAAGCGTCGGTATGGGGAGCAGTGGGCGTTGGGTGTTGCCGCTCTCTACGCCTTCATCCCTTTCACTGGAATCGATAGCGTCATCTGGGGCCAGGTTGATGCGGTGAATGGCTTGTTCATGGTGTTGTGCGTCTGGATGCTGGAGAAACGGCGTTTTGCCCTTGCAACGCTCTTCTTCACCATAGCGTTTTCTGTGAAACTCCAGAGCGTTGTGCTCCTGCCGCTCCTACTTTTCGAAATTGTTCACCATGGTCGCCTACGTGATCTCTGGCGATCATTTGGAGTTGGACTTGTTACGATTTTGACACTTTTTTCTCCGTTCCTTTTCACTGGGCGTGCACGAGAGGTGTTTGCCGTGTTCACCGGGAGTGCGGGTCAGTTTCCGTACCCTTCTGCGAATGCCTATAATTTCTGGTGGCTCTTATCTGGCGGGCACTGGACTGCCCGTTCGGACACCGTGCACTTTTTTGGAGCCCCACTTGTCTTGTGGGGTGGTATCCTCTTTGTTGGTGCGGTGGTGTTTGCACTTTGGTTTCGGTACCGCTTGCCGCAGCCGGAAGGGCTATGGTTGACCGCTGCCTTTTTGGCCTTTGCTTTCTTCATGCTCCCTACCGAAATGCACGAGCGCTACCTATTCCCATGGTTCCTCTTGGCACTGCCGCTCCTGCCGCACCTCCGAAAATTGCGATGGCTCTTTGGTGCACTCAGCGTCACCTTCACCTGGAACCTCTTAGTTGTGTACTTCATTCTCCGGGTTGAGCGGGCAGAGACGTTGGGGAATTTCTGGGGCGGCTCATTCATCATTGCCCTGGTGAATATTGGGCTCTTCATAGCGACTGTAGTGTGGTACGCCCGTATGGCTCGCCAGAAGCAGATCGTATGACCAAGCTTTCCCTCCTCCTTCCTTCGTATAATGAGGCTACGGTGCTACCGTGGAGCGTCCGCACGCTGGCAGCGTACGCTAGCAAGGCACTCGCAGACTACGATTGGAAAATAGTAATCGTTGATAATGCTTCTTCGGATAACACCCAAGCCGTAATGACCGACTTGCAGAACGAGCAACCGCGCCTTGGGTATCTTCGCGTACCCGTGAAAGGTCGCGGCATTGCCTTGCGAACCGCCTGGACCGACCTAGACTATGACGTCAGTTTGTACATGGATGTGGACTTAGCGGTAGCGCTCGATGCCGTGAAGCCGGTTGTCGATGCAGTTGCGCATGACCACGCGGATATTGCAGTTGGTTCTCGCTACGCCCCAGGCGCAAAGATTGAGCGATCGGTTTTCCGCAGTGTTACTTCGATTGGGTACAACGTGCTCACGAAGCTTTTCGTTGGCCTAAGAACGCGAGACGCCCAGTGTGGATTTAAGGCAATTCGGAAGGATGTGGCACTCCAGCTCCTGCCACTCGTCCGCGATACGAAGTGGTTCTTCGATACCGAACTCCTTGTCCGTGCCGAACGTCGTGGGTTGCGGGTTGTGGAAATTCCAGTATCGTGGGTTGAGACCCGGCCGGCCCTCCGGAAGAGCAAAGTGAAGGTACTGCACACAATTTTCGTGTACATTGTTGATTTGGCTCGGCTCCGCTGGGCGATTGTGCGGCACCAGCTATGACCTTCACCGTTGACGATCGCCGGTTCCTGGTATGGCTCTGCTTGGCAGTCGCCCTTATTACCAGCGCGCCGTACGTTGCCGGTGTGCTCATTACCCCGAAGAGCCGAACGTACACGGGTATACACAGCCTGACACCCGGTGATGTTGCCATCTACTACTCTTTCATTGAGCAGGGACGGCAAGGCAAGGCGGCCACGCGCAACCTCTATACTGGTGAGCCACAGGACGCGGCAATGTTTACTCCCCAGTGGTTTATCCTTGGCCAGTTTGCCAATCTCTTCCACTTATCCAATGTTGCGATATATCAGTTAGCCCGGGTCGTTTTTGGTACTTTATTTCTTATTCTTACGTACGCATTCATTACCCCACTGCTGCCACGACCGCAGACTCGAAAGTTGACGATGGTTGTCATTGCCTTTGCGACTGGCTTCGGTGCACTCGTACCCATTACGGACATGACCGCCGCAGTCCAAAATCTGGCCATTCCCGTCGACCAGTGGGTACCAGAAGCCTTCCCGTTCCTCACCCTCTACCACAATCCACTGTTTCTCATGGCACTGTGTTTATTGCTTGGCGTCCTTATTGCATTTGAGCGAAGTCTCCATGAACCGCGGGGACAATCCGCGTGGGTGGCCGCAGGTCTCGCAACCATTCTCGCAGTCATACATCCGTACGACGTCGTTATCCTGACGGCCGTTATTGCTGCCTTACTATTTATTCATAGATTAATTTACCCAAAAGGCACGTTCATTCCATTCCGTCTGCTCGTGGTCCGCATGGTACAAGTCCTCGTCCTGCCTATTACAGCGCTCGTGGCAATGCGCTTTCTATTTTTTGGACAGCCCGCACTTGAAGCTTGGGTGGAGCAGAACATCACTATTTCTCCAGACCTATGGTGGTACCTTCCTGCATATCTCCTGCCCATTATTGTCGCAATTTTTGGCGTCCGGCACTTGCGTCGAGTCGTACATCCACGCGCCGTTCTCGTTCTCGCTTGGGCAGCAGTCGTGCCCCTGCTCGTCTACCTTCCGCACTTTCCCTACCAGCGCCGCATGCTTGAAGGCTGGTTTATTCCCCTCACCATCCTCGGTGCGCTTGGTGTGGAGCGAGGTGCTGCGTGGCTAGTGCGGACAGTCCAACGCGATACAGTGCGTACTGCAATTGTGGCCGCGGTGGCGTCGTTTGCCATCGTAGCGCTCTTCGTCACGAGTTTAAATCGTATATTCGTGGACACGTACTACGCAACGTTCCGAACCGAACCTACCTCAATCCCACGAGGTCTGGCCGAAGCGTTCACCTGGCTTCGAGATCATACAAGTGGCGATCCTGTCATACTGGCACGGCCTCTCGATGCAAATCTTTTCCCCGGTTGGTCTGGACTCCGCGTATACTACGGGCAGGGCAGTCAGACTTTTGATTTCGATCGTAAAATTGAACTCGGGAGGGCATTTCTTGATGGACAAGCGAATGAAACGGCTCGTCAATTTGTATCCGGTAGTGGTATCACCCAGGCGGTTGTTCGACGAACAGACACTACTGCAGTTGAAACGCTCCAGCACCTTGGGTCTACTGCTGCACTGGTGTACCAGAATGATGATGCGCTGGTGTACACCTTTACGAATAGTACTGCCGACAACTAGTGCTGCAACGTGAGGTTCAACGGTTCGCCGAAAGTCTGGGCGTCTTTATCAATGACCGGCACAGCCGACCGCCAACCGTTGAGGGCGAGGTAACCTTTGGGTATGAGTGCCTGAACTGTGCCGTGCGTTGCGTCAGTCGGCACCGCGAGCGTGAAACGTGTCGTTACCAGCTCGTCGGCTTGCCACGAGCTTGTCGGCCACAGTCCGTACCCGAGCGGGAGCAGTCGCGTCTCGACGACGTGGTTCTCCGCATCGAGCCAACTGAGTCGGGCTTGGACGTTCGCGAGTGAAGGGTTTCCGATTTGTCCTTCAAGTGCAAGCGTGACCTGGCCATCAGTCGTTACGTCAAGTGGTGTCGTTGCGGTGTTGAACGCAAACTCCACGCCGCTTAATGATTGGCGCTGCTCACGAGTGACGAGGGCGGGGAGGAGGTCGGCACCAGTATGGCTGAAGGTGAGTAGGGTATCGCTGACGTTGCTCAAGTGAAGTCCGCGGTCAGTGAGGATCTGGCGAAATCGTTCGGCACCAGTGGTGTATTCAGTTTTCCGAGTTTCCTTTGCCGCGTATTGGATTTGGTACAGCACGAAGTCTTGCGCATCGAGCACGGCGAGTGAGAGGTCGCTTGGCACTGGGTAGTCACGGTCGCTGAACTGCCGTTTCCCGAGGAAGGCGTAGTGGGCTGCGTAAACCCGTGCCCGAGTGCTGAAGTTGACGAGCGTGCTGTACCCGGCCAGAGTGGCAGCGTCAGGGTTGTAATACGCCAATTCGGCTGCAACCTTAGCTTTTTTCTGTTCGGCTGGTGTTACCTGGCGCCAGGCTCGAATTGCCGAAATGGTTGGGCCAAAGGTGAGTAGGCTGTACACACTGACAATAATTAGCGTGAGGGTGATGAGCGGTCGGCCATGCTCTTTCAAGGCGAGTACCCACAGGGGAGGCTTCTCCCAGAAGCGCTTCCAGCCCAGCACCGTGCCGCAGAAGAGGCCAGGCAGGAAGAATGCGGCGTAGTGTGTTTGCAGGACGAGGTCGCCCGAGCCAAAGCCCGCGAGGCCAATACCGAGTAGTGGCAAAGCGAGGAGAGTCAGCCAGCGCCACGCGTAGAACGGGAGCCCTAAAACCGGGAGGAGGAGCGCCACCATGACGAGGAGGTTCGCTGGGTTGAAGGTAGCGAGTATTCCGCTGCCGAGCGAACCGACGTGCGCGCCGTTCGGTTGGAGAAAACTTAAAAATTTATACCCCTCGCCATTTATGGCACCTGCGAGAATACCCGCACTGATAAACCAAAAAATTGCAATGAGCCCGGGCCACAGCCACCAGTTCCGTGACTGTTTTTCAAACAGCGCAAGAAGGGTAAAGCCCACCAAGAGGAGTGCGAGGTCTTCCCGCGCGAAGAGCATGAGGCTAGCCCACAGCCAGAAATAGCCGAGGCGTTTGTCGTGATACGCGCTCGCGGCAAGGAAAGCAAAGGGTAGCCCAAAGAGCACCGCGTGGAATTCAAACGTCAGCGCGTTGAGCGTGAAAGGGTTGAGAAGGAAGAGTGTACTGAAGCCGAACGCAGCTAGTGTTGAAAGCGATCGGCGGGCGAAGCCGAAGAGCGCAAACGCTGCGCCAACAACGGCGAAGCACTGTAACGCAACAAGAGTGAGTGGCGACGGGAGGATTCGAAATGGGATTGCCGCGAGCGCGTAGAGGAACTCGACGTGGTCGCCCAGGTAGAGGTGCGGGTGGATGGTGAACGCGAAGAGGTGACCGTGCGCGGTGTTCCACGCTACCTGCGTGTAGATGCCCAGGTCGAGCGCGTTCGCCGCGCCAGCATTGAGTTTTGCCGCGGCAATAGTGAGAACCCACGCGGTGGTGAGCACCCCAAGAATGGCGAGGAGGATATATGCTGTGCGTCGTTGCATAAAGTTAGTGTAGCATTCACGCTGCGGCAACCTAAAACCCCTGTCCCGCAGGTGCGGGCAGGGGTTTTTTGAGTATTACGAGAGAAAAACTACCTAGGTCGTCACGTTGATCGTGCTCTTGACCACGAAGTTGACGATGGCCCAGGAGAGAAGAATAACGATAAGGCCAACGATTGCA
>JAUYFT010000021.1 GCA_030689605.1 bacterium
TAACCTTCAGGGCTTTTTCCTTGGCCTTGAAGAGGAATTCTTGCTCTTGTTTCTTCGCTTCTTCCAACGCCTTCTGCAGCTTCGCTTCAGCGCCTTCAACTTGCTTGCCGGCCCAAACTTTACGGGCGAAATACCCGACGAGCATCCCGCCGAGTGTGCCCACGGGCAGGAATCCTAACCAAAACCAAATTGGGAGTGTATTGCTTATTGCAGACATAGGGGTGTGTGGATGGGTATGACATGGGTGAGATGAAAGCTGTCTAAAACGTAGCTTTGCTACTCTACCACAAGGTTTTCTAGACCGCAAAGGTCATAGGAATTCCCTTGGGAATACACTGGTAGGCAGATTTTAGGGAATTATGGTACATTTGCGCCGGAGGCGCACCCGCCTTTGGCGGGCGTACCCTAACCTTTATTCGAAAACCTATGTATCTGGTTCCCACGGTTATTGAAAAGTCCCAATTTGGCGAACGCGCCTACGATATTTACTCGCGTTTGCTCAAGGATCGCATTATCTTCCTGGGCGATGCTATTGATGACGGGATAGCCAACACGGTCATTGCCCAGCTCCTGCTCTTGGAGAGTCAGGATCGCGACAAGGATATAAAACTGTACATCAATTCCCCGGGCGGGGCCGTCACCTCGGGCATGGCAATCTACGACACCATGCAGTACGTGAAGCCAGACGTGAGTACCATCTGCGTGGGCATGGCTGCTAGCATGGCCGCCGTCCTCCTCGCCGGCGGCAAGAAGGGCAAGCGCCTCGCTTTGCCGAACGCCGAGATCCTCATCCACCAAGTTATGGGTGGCACCGAAGGGCAGGCGTCAGATATTAAGATCCGCGCCGAGCACATTCTGAAGATTAAGGACCGTCTCAACATCATCCTCGCCAAACACACGGGGCAGAGCCTGAAAAAAATTGAGGAGGATACGGATCGCGACAACTTCATGACTGCCGAAGAGTCACGCAAGTACGGGATTGTGGATAAGATTATATCTAAGCCGGCGTAAGTCAATTTGGTCTGCCTCCCCTCCTCGGTTGAGGAGGGGTGAAACTTGTGTCGTGTCGAACTCATACGAGAATTACCCCCTGCATCGGCGGAAGGGGAACTTCTCTCGCTCCCCCGTGGCCAAGGGGGAGAGGCAAACAGGGAGACCTTGAAGTCTCCCCTCCGTTGAGGAGGGATGTCGAGGTCACCAGACCGAGGCGGGGTGGTAATTGTATCGTCATGCCGGACCCCTGATTACTAAATGAATCGCACGTTCTAATTATTTTAGAAGTCCGGGGGTTTGGGGGCGTAACCGCGTACAATGAAACACTCACGAAGGACTGGAATATAATGAGCATGTGGAGCCCCCAACGTTCTTTTGGATCACCTTTTCTGACGCCAGAAAAGGTGGCATACCGTGATTCGATTCGAGAACAGAACATACATCAGGTCGTTCATCCGTATAAACGCAAGATCCCGGATCGGAGTCCGAGATGACAAGTTACAAACCCGAGGTGACAAGAATAATTAAACAGCCTCAATGCGCCATCCTTCGCTCCTCACTTTATTCGGAGCTTCGGATGGCAGGCCAGCCTGCAAGTGAATGTTTAGTCAAGCTGCCCCTATACGCCAGCCCGTATGGGTATGAATTAATTTGCCAGGCACGCTGAAGCCGGCAGCTTTCTTGTGCCCGCCGCCACCGAACTGCTTGGCCATAGCTGCCACGTCCACATCCGGTTCAGTCGTCCGCAAACTGCCTTTCACCTGGCCGTCCTGCTCCTTCAGGACCATGATGATCTTTGCGTCTTGTAGGGCGTTGAGGAAGTTGGAGATACCCTCGGTATCTTCTTCGGTTGCCTCGCACTCCAGCAAGTCAGCTTGGGTGATGACTGTGCTAACGACACCATTCGCGTGGCGCGTGAGTCGATCCAGTGCCCGACCCCACAGCTTGAGCGTGGTTACCGTCTTGTTCCGGACCGTGTGGTTGGTGATGGCGTTGAACTTGGCGCCACGCTTGAGTAAGGCACCGGAAATCTCCATGGCCTCGTGGGTCGTGGCGAGGTTGGAGAACCCACCGGTGTCCGTAAGAATGCCGGTGAGCAAGCAGGTGGACATATCGCGGCTGACGTGACCGCCAACGTGGGTGAAGAATCGGTACACCACTTCGCACGCGGATGACGCCGTGGCATCCACCACGTTGAGGTCGCCGAAGTGCGGGTTGGTGCCGTGATGGTCGATATTCACGATGGTCGGCTTACCCTTCAGTTTTGAGAGCAGTGATTCAGCTCCGGCATAGGACAAGCTCGATGAATCGAGTGCAATGACGAGGTCAAAGGGAATGTGCTCGAGCTCATCCTCGGTGCTCTTCACGTGCTGCCATAGCGGGAGGTACTGGTAGTGTGGCGGCACAGGGTGAATGCAGAAGATGTGGAAGTGCTTGCCCTCGTCCCGCAGCCAGTTGGCCATAGCCAAGTTCGCGCCCAGCGTGTCGCCGTCAGGCTTCTGGTGGGCAATCAGCAAAATTTCCTTGGCGCCTTTAATAGCGTCGGCGATCTTCGTGAATGTGGTGAGGTGGTCGGACATAGATAAGTAACGGAGTGTACGATGAACGACCCACGGCGTCAAGACTAGCTCGCGGGCGTGGCGTCTAACTATGGAAATATCTAGGAAATCTGCTCCCTACCAACGGTATCGTTTACTCCTTTTCCTCCGGCGGCATTTCTGCCTTCACTTTGTCTAGCAAGGCCTCAATGTTTCCGGAAGCTTTGCCGCGGGTCTCGATGCGGAAGTGGAGCGTGGGGATGCGGGAGAGGGTGAGCGCCTTCATGAGCTCGTGGTGCACAAACGGTAGGCGCTTGTTGAGCAAGGCGAGCACACCAGCCTCGAACGTTTCGGGCAGCACCGAGAGGAACACGGCGCAGTGGCGGATATCCCCCGTCGTCTCCACGCGGGTGATGCTCACCAGCGCGCCTTTCGGGAAAGTGAATTCGGTCAACAGTAATTCCCCCAGCTTCTGCTGGAGCAATGAGTTTAGTTGTTGAACTCGCTTTGATGGCATACCTATGTGCGTAATTCCCTCACCTGCCCTTTGGGCATCCTCTCCCGAAGGGAGAGGAGGGGAAAAGACATCTGCTGGAGTAAGGCATTCAATTGGTTGACGCGTTTGGAGGCCATGAGATTACGAATTACGAATGAGAATTCTACGAAAGTACGAAATACGAATCCCTATGAAGTACAAATAACGATAGGAGTAACGTCTTCCATTCGTATTTCGTATATACGTATCTTTTTTCGTAATTCGTAACCGCTACCCCTCCAACTTCCGTTTCACCAGCTTCTCTTCCACGAATACTAGAGTGTCGCCTTCGGTGATGCCGGCGAAGCCCGAGAGCTTCAAGCCGCACTCCAGGTTCAAGCCCACCTCGCCGACATTCTGCTTGTTCTGCTGCAACTGTTCCAATTTCACCGAGCCCAGTGGTTTCCCACCGCGGAAGACATGGACTATTGCCTTGGCTTTCGCCACACCTTCGGTCACCTTCGCGCCGGCAATAGCAGTCTTGCCTTCGCTGCGGAAGACTTTGAGCACACGCGCTTGGCCAACGGGTTCTTCCACAATGTCCGATCCAACCTTCTCTTCCAAGCCGACTTTAATATCGTCGAGGAGTTCATAGATGATGGTGTAGCTCTTTACCTTCGTGTTCGCGTTCGAGACGAGCTTCGGGCCGACATTGACATTGAAACCCAGTACCCACGCCCCGGCTTGCTCGCCACGTAGTACGTCGGCTTCGGTAATATCACCAAGGCCTTGGCCGACAACTTCGGGGCGTACTTCGGGGAAGCTGAAGATCTTTAGACTCTCGATAATGGCTTCCATTGAACCAACCTTGTCTGCCTTCAGGAAGATGGGGAGTTTCGTTACGGTAATGCCCTCTGCAGTTTTGCCGGCAATGACCGACGCGGTCTTGGCAGACTCGCGCGCTTTCATCTGCATGAGGCGCAGGCCAGACTCCTGCTGCTTCATCATTTTCCGCGCGGCCTTCTCATCATCTGGCGATTCCAAAATATCACCGACTGACGGTGCGGCTTTAAGGCCGAGGATGACCACGGGCATAGATGGGCCAGCTTCGCTAACAATTTGGCCGTTCCAGTTCTTTAAGTTGCGCGTTTTGCCCACCACTGGACCAGCGACGACGAAATCGCCCTGGTGCAACGTGCCGTTCTGGATGAGAACGGTGGCAACCGGGCCTTCACCTTGGTCCACATGCGATTCGATGACTGTAGCGACGAGCTTGCCCTTTGGATTGGAAAGGAGTTTTGCTTGTTCAACGTCTGCGACAAGATTGATGGCTGCAAGTAAATCCGGAATACCGGTTCCGGCCTTTGCCGAAACGCCGACGGTCATGACCTTGCCGCCCCAATCCTCCGGCTGCAGGTTAATGGCCGCGAGGTCGGTCTTCACCTTCTCTTCGCTCGCGCCGTCCTTATCAATTTTCGTAATGGCGACAATGAACGGTATTTTGGTGCGCTCCACTATGTTTAGCACTTCGCGGGTCTGCGGTTTGATGCCGTCGTCGGCGGCAATGACCACAATGGCAATGTCCGCGACGTTGGCGCCACGGGAGCGCATGGCCGTGAACGCTTCGTGCCCTGGTGTGTCGATGAAGGTGATGAGTTTGCCTTCGTGTATGACTTGGTATGCGCCGATGTGCTGGGTGATGCCGCCGTGCTCTTTGTCGGCAACTTTTGTAGTACGAATGGTATCCAGCAAGCTGGTTTTACCATGGTCGACGTGGCCCATGACCACCACGACTGGTGGGCGGGTAAAGGTCTTACCTGTGTCATCGGCAATCATCTTCACTACTCTTTCGGCGAGGTTAGACTCTCGTTCACTCGTGGTTTGCTCCTTCTGGCGTGTAACGTTAGCGCCGAAGTCCGAGCCGACGATTGCCGCTGTGTCAAAATCAATTTCTTCGTTGAGCGTGGCCAATATGCCGTTCTTCATCAAGTGTGATATGACCAGCGGTGCCGGCTTGCCCAGGCGCGCGGCGAACTCCCGTACGCTTAGGCGGGAAGGAATTTCCACGGGGCCAGTAACCTGCGTCTTCTCGGCAATCGCAATTTCATCCACTTCTTTTTCTGGCTCAAACAGCGCGGGCTCATCCTTGTGCTTCTTGATAATCCCCTGCGCCACGACATCCGAAACCTTGTGCGCTTTGGAGCCAATGCCAAAACCTAACCGGGGCAAAGCTTGCCGAAGGTCTTGGACGGGGATGCGGAGGCGTCGAGCGAGTTCAGTGACATTCATAGAAGTGCCGTGATTCTACGGAAAATTGGGCTTTCCGTCAACCCAGCACCACTTTTTGTTGCTTAAAAGTGGTGCTGGGTCAATGGTTGCTCGGTTTGGACGAGAAAAAACCACCGGCAAGGTGGCGTGTTTCCTACGCATGACGACGTGTTAGGCGAACCTTCGATGCTTGCCAACGATAACCTTAAGTTTTTTTGGAGCAATTTCCACGGTGGCAGGAGTCTTAATAATTGTTTCACCATCGGACATGATCGGCAGACTGTCGGAGCCACTGCGGATTGTCAGTTTCTTGAACGGGAACACGCTCGCCCTAGAGTAGCTGCTGCGGCCGAAGAAGCGCCGCGATGCCTCGGGTCGGACGACGACGTCGAGGTGACCGTCGCGGGGGTTGCTTTCGTCACTGAAGTTTGCAATGTCGATGGTAGAAGGAGTGAGCGCCGACACTTGAAATTTGCTATCGCACTCCAGCGTCACGTTTGAGCCGGCCGGGACGTAGAGCTTAGAGAGGAAGTACCGGTTGTTTACTTTACCTAGATCTAGGGTGGCGGTGATGCGGGCGGAGAGGACGTCACAGGCGGCAGCTCCGCTGGGTATGCCTAGCGCTTCAGAAATAGTGTTCTTGTCCCCGACCGGGATAATACCAATAGTTACGTCGGCGTCTGCCAGCGTCGACATTGCATCATTGACCAGTTTGTCTGACCCAATGAGGACAACGGTTTCGCTGTGACTACGAACCGCATCATTAATAATTTCCTTCAGGCTTTTTAGGATCGTTAGTTTCTCAATCTTGCCAGAAATTTCTAACTGAATAAGCCGCGACTCGATGCGTGAGAGTTCACTTTCGTACTTTTTCGTGTTCGCTTCTGCCTCAACAATGTAGGTGTACATGCTGCAAGGTGGGTGCTTACGCTTCGACTTTTGCCCCAGCGGTCATGACGCACTTGCCGTTGAGCGTCGCGCCCTCTTCTACGGTGAGTGAGGCTGCTTCAATGTTCCCATTCAGCTTTGCGGTAGTTGCTAGGACTAACTTTCCAGAAACTTTTACGTTGCCGTGCAGCTCGCCCGCTAGGTGAACATCCTGCGCTTCGACGTTCGCTTTCACAATGGCGCCCGAACCGATCATCACGTTATGCTTGGTTTTGAGCGTACCTTGGAGCTGGCCTTCGACAATGACATTGCCTTCGCCTACGAAGTTTCCCTCAACTTTTACCGCGGCGCCAATAACCGTGTCTCCTTGCTTGCCTGTGCTACTATCAGATTTGAACATCGCCATAGATTTATAGGCTATTGTGAGTGCATCTATTGTACTCGCTCTCCGGTTTCCGGGAAAGCCAATTGAATCCCTTTACTTCTTTCGCTACACTCATTGAGCTAATCATATGGATATACCGAAACAACCTAATGACCCGTTCGTGAAGAAAGATTTGCGTATGCTTGGGCTCATTGTTCTTTTCATAGCAATAATTTTTGGAGTAACTGCATATTTAGATGCAAATACCACAATAATTCGATCAATTTCAAGCAAAATACATTTAGCGACACTAAAACAGCAGTAGAATTAGCAAAAGTTGCCCCTGTAGTCCCGATTACGCGAGCGTAATCGTGGATCCTCGTCCCGCTTGGGGCGAGACGGGACTTCCACCGAAGGCGGATCAGCCTCTGGCTGACAATGGATAGACCCGCCCGCCGTAATTCGCCCCAATAGTTCAATTGGATAGAACGACCCCGTCCTAAGGGGTAGATCCAGGTTCAATTCCTGGTAGGGGCACCAGCCTTCGCTCACGCCTTCGGCGGAGCTTCGGCTGGCAAGCCATGTTGTTTTTACAGTATCCATTACTAAAGACGATTAATCGAAGGCTGTCCTCCGTAGCTCGCAAGAGCGCAGGAGGACCTATATATGTTCAACGTGCCTGCCCGCAGTTGTCAATTAGACCAATAGTAACAGCCTATTATAATAAATGTTCCACGTGGAACAATTTGAAAACAAGTAGCATTTATGGGTATGTGGTTCCGCCCTCGACGCAGTAGCGTCAGGGTGATGATCCTTGAACCCGTTATAACGGGGTCGGGATTAAGTTCTTAACCTTCCTAACCTATGCCTGCTGGGGATATCGTATAGTGGTAATATGCGGCATTCGCATTGCTGAGACCCGGGTT
>JAUYFT010000023.1 GCA_030689605.1 bacterium
CGTACGTAAAGCCTATTCCTCAAGCGGCCGTGCCAATTCCGGAAGTTCGGGGCGTCCAGTTGCATCGTTCGCGTTGGCCATTGTTGGTCGGTGGGGCAATCGTGCTGCTCATCGGTATTGCGGCCGCCGTGGTGTTTGTGCGTCGGTCTGCTCCTGCGCCGGTTGCAAATACGCCCGCCAAGGACGTAAATGCGGCGGTCAATGTTGCAGCTGTGGGTACCAACACCCAAGCAGAGCAGGTTGTAGCGTCACCGGACATTGTTACTAACGACAAAGATCGCGACGGCCTCACGGATGAAGAAGAGCAGAAGCTAGGCACGAAAGACACGGTAGCCGATACCGACGGCGACGCCTTGAGCGACTACGATGAAGTGAAGGTGTACAAGACCAATCCCCTTAAGCCCGATACTGACGGCGACGGTAACCCTGATGGTGCCGAGGTGAAAAAAGGGTATAATCCTAATGGTACCGGCATGCTCCTAGATTTCGAGGCGGCACGCCAGAAGCTCACCCCGTAATTTTTTCTCTCCTTTCACGCCCCACGCGTATGTTCGAATCTATTACCCCCCCTGGGGCGAATACCCCCTCCGCCCAGCCGCCCGCCCCCCCTACGACCCCGCTAGAAGTGCACAGCATGCCGGAACGATTCTTGGGGAATAAATCCACCATGGGCAAACCGCCTGCACCCGGAGGCGGGAAGGGGAGTAGCCGCAAGCTTATTATCGCCATCGGCATAATCGTCGTGGTTGCGTTGGGCGCGGCTGCCGCCCTCATGTTTACGGGCGTGCTGAACAAGAATGCCGCGAATACAAACAACACGAACCTGGTGACCAACACCCCGGTAACCAATACGAACTCTAACTCGAATGCGAATAAGAATACCAATGCTAACAGCAATTTAAATAGCAACCTCAATAGCAATGCGAATAGTAACGCCAATGCCAATAGCAACGTGAACAGCAACGTCAATGTTAACGCCAACGTCAACACTAACGTGAACAGCAACCCGACTGCCGCCTCCAGTGCCGATGCCGACAAAGATGGCCTCACGGATGCAGAGGAAACCACCTTCACTACCAACCCGAGCGTCGCTGATACGGATGGTGATGGGTTCCCCGATGGCAGCGAAGTGAAACTGGGGTACAACCCGAAAGGTAGTGGCAAGATCTCGGCGAGCAGCATTGCCATGAGCTTCACGAATCCGCTGTACGGCGCGAGCGTCCTGTACCCGAAGGGTTGGACTATTGTCGCCCGCAGCAGTACCGAAGAGCTGCTCTCTAACCCAATTGGTGATGAAACGGTGAGCTACGCAGTGGAGGACAACATCGCCCGACTTACGGCGAAGCAGTGGTACATCACCAAGGCTCCGAGCGTCGATGCCACGTCCCTTGTCGATACGACGTCGTGGGATGGCAAGAGCACTGGTATCATCAGCCCGGATGGCCTGGCGTACTATTTCGCCAACGGGAACCAGGTGTATATCGTCTCTTTGAGCTACGGCCTTAAGCCAACCGTCGACTCGCGGACGACTTTCGAGATGATCAGCCGAAGCCTCGTCGTTGATCCGTCAAAGGTGAATGTCAACGTGAACACGAACACCGCCAATGCCAATGCCAATGTGAACGCGAATACGAACGTGAATAGCAACGTCAACAGTAACCTAAACACCAACAGCGCGTCGAACCTCAACGTGACGCCGTAGGGCATGGAGTTTCGGGTAATTAACGAAACTGGGCAGCGCTTGCCGGCTGTCCAGTGGGCTCGGCTTTTCCGGCGCGTCCAGCGCGGAGAGCGTGCCGGGTCAACAACGAGCGTCGCGTTAGTGCTAACCACTCCCCAGCGGATAGGCACGCTGAACCGAAAGTACCACCACGGCAGTGGCTCAACTGACGTTTTGGCCTTTCCCGCACCCGCGCACCAGTCCCTGGATGGGAGCGGGGACATCATCATCTGCCCCGCCGTCCTCCACCAGCGTTTTCCCAGGGAATCCCTACCCGCGTTGCTCCGCCATCGCTTCGTTCACGCCCTGCTGCACTTGCACGGCTACCAGCACAGCACCGATCGAGCGGCGAAGCGCATGGAAGCGTGCACGCAGTCCTACCTCACCTAGCCCCACCCGCATGGTCGCCATCACCCCCCAGAGCCTGCATAACAGCTTTCGGTACGCCCTCCGCGGCCTAGCCCACACGTTCCGCACGCAGCAGAGCTTCCGCATTCAGGTATTCGCCGCGGTGGTGGTTCTTGTCGCTATGTTGCTGCTGGGGGTCACCACGCGGGATGCCGTAATTCTAATTGTCATGACTGCCGCCGTCCTGGTTCTGGAGCTAATCAACACCGTCGTCGAACACCTTACCGATCTGGTCAGCGCCCGCCTCTCGCCAGTAGCGCAAGCCGTGAAAGACGCCATGGCTGCCGCGGTCTTCGTGGCCTCCATCATCGCCCTGGTGGTGGGCTTGCTCATCTTCTGGCCCTACCTCGCGACAGCCGCTTCCTAATTGTCCGGCCGGCCGTTTTTCTGTATACTAAAAGCCACTATTTATGTCACGTGAAGCTCCACTCGTAGGCCTTGATCTTGGTTCGACGACCGTCCGCGTCGTTGTTGCGACCCCGACCGAAGGTGGTTCGGAACTTCAGATTCTGGGCGTGGGGGAGCACAGTGCCGACGGCATTAGCAAGGGGGCAATCACGAGCATTGAAGATGCAATCTCGTCTATTTCGGGTGCCCTGGAGCAAGCCGAACGCATGACTGGCGTGCCGGTGACGCACGCGTACGTCGGCATCAACGGCACGCACATTTCATCCCAGGAAGTCCACGGCGTCGTTGCGGTGGCCAAGGCCGATGGTGAGATTCGGGAAGAAGATGTCGAACGCGTTATTGAAGCCTCCCAGACGATGGTCAGCCCATCGAACGTCGAGATTCTCCACGTCATCCCGCGTACTTTCACCGTTGACAATCAGAAAGGGGTAAAAGACCCCATTGGCATGTCTGGCATCCGGCTGGAAGTGGACGCGCAGGTCATTCAAGGGCTAACCGCCCAGGTGAAAAACCTCACGAAGTGCGTGTACCGCACCGGCGTGGAAATTGATGAACTGGTTCTGGGCGTTTTGGCCGCCTCTGAAGCGGTACTCACCAAGCGTCAGAAGGAAATTGGCGTTGCCCTCCTCAACATTGGCGCCTCTACATCCAGCCTGATGGTGTTTGAAGAAGGTGACGTGCTGCACGCCGGCATCATCCCGGTGGGGGCGGGGCACATTACCAACGATATTGCCATTGGTCTCCGCACTTCCATAGACGTTGCCGAGCGGGTGAAGTTGGACTTTGGCACGGCCATGCCCGAAGAGGTAGGGAAGCGTGATGAGATTAATCTTGCCGAGATTGACCCGAAGGAATCGGGTGTCGTCTCGCGGAAGCACGTGGCCGAAATCATCGAAGCCCGAGTCGCCGAAATATTCAGCATGGTCGACAAGGAGCTCCAGAAGGTCGACCGGTCGGGTTTGCTCCCCGCCGGGCTCATCCTCATCGGCGGCGGGGCGAAACTCGCAGGGTTAGTCGAAGTGGCGAAACGGGAGTTCCGCTTGCCGGCTGCTGTGGGCAATCCGCTAAACCTCATCACCGCAATCGACAAAGTGCACGAACCCGAGTACGCTACGGCAGTCGGCCTTGCCGCGTGGGGGGCAGCCCTCCAGCGTGGCGGCGCCCGCCAGTCGAAGTTTTCGACGGTGAACGACGTTATTGGTAAACTCCGGGGGTGGGTGAAGAACATTACTTCTTAAGCATCGTCATGGCTCGAAGCACTATGGAAATAAAGCCGGATATAGAAACTTTTGCAAAGATCAAGGTCGTGGGTGTTGGTGGGTCTGGGGGTTCGGCTATTGATCGTATGATCACCTCGAAAATTCGAGGGGTGGAGTTTATTGTGATTAACACGGATGCGCAGGCCCTGCACCACTCCAAGGCGCCCACAAAGATCCACATTGGCAAGACGGTCACGCGCGGCCTCGGCGCTGGCATGGATCCAGAGCTTGGCCGGAAAGCCGCTGAGGAGAGCCAGGACGAAATTCACGAAGCTCTAAAGGGCGCGGACATGGTATTTATTACCTGCGGCCTGGGGGGCGGTACCGGTACCGGCGCCGCGCCCGTGGTTGCGGAAATTGCCAAAGACGTCGGCGCGCTCACCGTTGCCGTCGTTACCAAGCCCTTTGCCTTCGAAGGCGCCCAGCGCAAGGGGATTGCGGACGGGGGGCTTGGGGATCTCGGTGATCGGGTGGATACGCTCATCACCATTCCCAATGACCGGCTCTTGCAGATCATTGATAAGAAGACCAGCCTCTTGGACGCGTTCGGCACGGTGGACGAAGTGCTCCGCCAGGGCGTGCAGGGCATCAGCGAACTCATCACCATCCCGGGGCTCATTAACGTAGACTTTGCGGACGTGAAATCCATCATGGCCGACGCTGGTTCGGCGCTCATGGGCATTGGGAAAGCCACCGGGGATAATCGAGCGGTGGATGCAGCAAAAGCCGCAATTGACAGTCCGCTCCTTGAGCTCTCCATTGATGGAGCCAAGGGTATCCTCTTCACGGTAACGGGCGGTCCAGATTTAGGGATGTACGAGGTTAATGAAGCCGCCCGGGTCATTACCGCCTCGGTTGACCCGAACGCTAAGGTCATTTTTGGTACCGTTATTGATGAGTCATTGAAAGGTGAGGTGCGCATTACGGTTATTGCCACGGGTTTTGGCAAAGGTCCACTGACAACCGTTCGGCCTCTCCCAAAGAAGATTACCCCAACCGGTTTTGATACTTACGAGCCGGTGAAGGAGCCCGAGCGTCACTCGCCGCCTCGGCCAATGCCCACCCAACGTCCACCAACCCCGGTCGCGCCTCTCGCCCGTCCCGCCGCGCCATTGCCGAAACCGGAAATGCCGAAGAAACCGGAAGACGATCTAGAAATTCCAGCCTTCATCCGGCGGAAGATGATGTGAGGAGTATACGAATTACGAAAAAAGATACGAATATACGAAATACGAATAGGGAAAGGCAAATTCGTAATTCGTACATTCGTAAGTAACCATTCGTATTTCGTAATATAACTATCCACAGGGATTTTCAGTGTCGGCATTACGTTCCTAAAGCGACACCGGGAAACCCCAGTAACCATGCGGCTTAGCACCTGGTGCCGTTTTTAGGTTCGGGTTGACAACACTACATGTAGTGGTATACTACCCTTTAGTAACACTACATCTAGTATTACCCCGCACCAGTCGTCCCGCTTCGCGGAACTTCGGTACGGGGCAAAGCTAGGGCGTCGAGCCCTAGCCCGCCCCCGAAAGAAACGGGCGGCGGGGGAGCGCGACCGCTTGGACTGCGCCTCTTTCACAAAAGCAACACCACGTTCGGCTGCTTGCCTGCGTTCGCTGGCGAGTAGCCCGCCGTTGCCTCCTCGTAAAGTCCTGTCGCCTCCCTAGGCGAGAGGTCCGTATCGTTGTACGATGGTGACCCCCGCCTGCCACGCGTCGCCGCGAGGCGTTGCGGGCAGACCACGGCTATAGCTTTCTCGTCCACGCTATGAAGTGCCCCGCCTGTCACAAACTCGATACCCGGGTCATGGATTCTCGGCTGATAGAGGATGGCATGGCGATCCGCCGCCGCCGCGAGTGCACCCGTTGCGACTTTCGTTTCTCGACCGTCGAGGAGACGGAAATTCTGAACCTCACAGTTATCAAGCGGGACGGCCGGCGCGAACCGTACAGCCGGGATAAGCTCGAAGTCGGCTTGCGGCGCTCGTTTCAGAAGTTGCCCATTACCCAGGACGAGTTTAAACGCCTGGTGAACCGCATCGAGCGGGACATTCAGATCACCGGCCGGCAGGAGATCAAGAGTGCAGACATTGGGGACATCCTCATGAAGCATCTGAAGCGAGCCAATCAAGTTGCTTACATCCGCTTCGCCTCTGTGTACCGGTCATTCAAAGACGTCGAGACCTTCCAGCGGGAACTCCACAGCCTCCTTAAGCCCGCCCGGCAGCGCCGTACGGCGAAGCCGATGGCGGACGGGCCTCGGCCTCGCCTGCGCACCCAGTCCTCGGCAGGCGGGCACAATCGTCGAGCCAAGCGCTAACACCACAACACCCCTCATTCAATTAACGATCCTGCGACCATGCCGCACGTCACTCTCCGCGATCCTGCCACCCAGACAGCCACGGTAAATTATCCCGCGCATGGTTTGCGTATCACGCGTCGCCACACGATCGTGGGGGTGGATCCGTTGGATCAGCTTAGTTACGAAAAAAGATCTTCCGTTATTAAGAATCCTGACGGCCGCATTGTGTATGAGATCACCGATGTGGAAGTGCCGACCAGTTGGTCGCAGGTGGCCACCGACATTCTGGCGCAGAAGTACTTCCGCAAGGCTGGCGTACCCGTGCTCGACGAGCAGGGGCAGCCGGTGCTGGACGGGCAGGGGAACGTGGTGACCGGATCAGAGAAGAGTGCCAGGCAAGTTGTTAAGCGCATGACCATGTGCTGGCGCTGGTGGGGCGAGCAGTATGGCTACTTCGCCTCGCCCGAAGACGCCCAGGCCTACCAGGATGAAATGGCGTACTTCCTCATTCATCAGATGAGCGCCCCGAATTCTCCGCAGTGGTTCAACACTGGCCTGCACACCGTTTACGGTATCACCGGCCGGCCGCAGGGGCACTACTACGTCGTGCCCGAGACGGGCGAGGTGGTGAAGTCCGAAGACGCTTATACCCACCCCCAGCCGCACGCCTGCTTCATCCAGAGCGTCTCCGATGACCTCGTCGGCGAGGGTGGCATCTTTGACCTCATGACTCGCGAGGCACGCCTTTTCAAGTTCGGCTCGGGCACCGGTAGCAACTTTTCTAGCCTGCGCGGCCGCGGCGAGAAGCTCGGCGGTGGCGGGACGTCGTCTGGCATGATGTCCTTCCTGAACGTGTTCGACCGCGCGGCCGGCGCCATCAAGAGCGGCGGCACCACACGCCGGGCGGCCAAGATGGTCATCGTGAACGTCGATCACCCCGACGTGGAGGAGTTTATTAGCTGGAAGGTGAAGGAAGAGCAGAAGGTGGCTGACCTGGTCACGGGTAGTAAGCTGAACGCCAAGTACCTGAATCAGATCATGGCCACGGCTCACGCCGAAGGCGCCACGGCGTTCACTCAGTCCCCGGCGCTCAAAGCCATTGTCCGCAAAGCCGTCACCCACGAAGTACCGCTCAACTACATTGCCCGCGCGCTAGACCTGGTGAAACAGGGCAAGACGTCCATTGACTTTCCCATTCTCGATACACACTTCGAAGGCGACGCGTACAATACCGTCTCGGGTCAGAACAGCAACAACACCGTGCGCGTCACCAACGAGTACATGGACGCGGTGCGCGTGAATGCTCCGTGGAACCTGACCGCGCGCGTCACCGGCGACGTCGTGAAGACCATCCCGGCGCGTGAGCTCTGGGACCAGATTGGCTACGCGGCGTGGTCCTGCGCTGACCCAGGCCTGCAGTTCGATACGACCATTAACGAGTGGCACACCTGCCCCGTGGATGGCCGCATCAACGGTTCCAACCCGTGCAGCGAGTACATGTTTCTGGATGACACCGCCTGCAACCTGGCCTCCATGAATCTGGCGAAGTACCTGGATGCCGATACCGGTACTTTTGACGTGGACAGCTACCGCCACAGCATCCGGCTGTGGACAGTCACCCTGGAGCTTTCCGTGCTCATGGCGCAGTTCCCAGGCCAGGAAATTGCCCGTCGCAGCTACGCCTACCGCACGCTCGGTCTAGGCTACGCCAACCTCGGCACCGTGCTTATGACCATGGGCATCCCGTACGACAGCGAGGAAGCGCGCGCCATCGCTGGCAGCCTCACCGCCATCATGACCGGCGAGTCCTACGCCACCAGCGCGGAAGTGGCCAGCGTGGTCGGCGCATTCCCGGCCTACGAGCGCAACAAGCGGCATATGCTCCGCGTAATCCGCAACCACCGCCGCGCTGCTTACAACGCGCCGGCGGACGAGTACGAAGGTCTCACCATTACCCCGCAGGGCATCAATCACAGCGCCTGCCCGCCGTACCTGGGCGACGCCGCCAAGCTGGCTTGGGATCGGGCCATCACCCTGGGCGAGCAGCACGGCTTCCGCAATGCGCAGACCACGGTCATCGCCCCCACCGGTACCATCGGCCTTATCATGGATTGCGACACCACGGGCATCGAGCCAGACTTCGCACTCGTGAAATTTAAGAAGCTGGCGGGCGGCGGGTTCTTTAAGATTGCCAACCAGTCCATGGGCAAGGCGCTCCACCACCTGGGCTACACCGACCAGCAGGTGAAAGACATAGAAAACTACGCCAAGGGTCACGGCACACTTGTCGGCTGCCCGGCCATTAACCCACAAGTCTTGCGCGAGAAGGGCTTTACCGATGCCGACCTGGCAAAGGTCGAAGTAAACCTGAAGACCGCGTTCGACCTCCGCTTTGCCTTCACGCCCTTCGCGCTCGGGGCGGAAGCGCTCAAGCGTGCCGGCCTTAGTGATGTGCAGGTGGCAGACCGCGAGCTCAACGTGCTCGGCGCCCTCGGTTTCTCGGACAGCCAGGTAGCCGAAGCTAACGAGTACGTCTGCGGCACTATGACCATCGAAGGCGCGCCCCACCTGAAGCCCGAGCACTTGCCGGTGTTCGACTGCGCCAACCGCTGCGGCGTTAAGGGTAAGCGCTTCATCGCCTACGATGCGCACCTGAAGATGATGGCCGCCGCCCAACCCTTCATCTCTGGTGCTATCTCCAAAACCATCAACATGCCCAACGAGGCTACGCTCGTCGACATCGAGGCCGCCTACCAGAAGAGCTGGAAGTACATGCTGAAGGCGGTCGCCCTCTATCGTGATGGTTCCAAGCTCTCGCAGCCGCTCAACACCCTCTCCGGCTTAGATGACCTGGGTCAAGCCGAGACCACCGAGGAAGAGACAAACGAGCAGGTCACGCCCAAGCAGGTGAGTGACGCCGGAGCCGCGCAGTCTGCCGGCCAGGCCATCCGCCACGCGTTGCCGAACAAGCGTCACGGCTTCGTCCAGAAGGCCTACGTCGGCGGCCACAAGGTGTACCTCCGCACGGGCGAGTACGATAACGGCCAGATCGGTGAGATTTTCGTGGACATGTACAAAGAGGGGACGGCCTATCGCAGCTTGCTCTCTATGTTCGCCATCTCCATTTCCAAAGGTTTGCAGTACGGCATCCCGCTGGAGGAGTACGTGGATACCTTCACCTACACGCGCTTCGAGCCAGCCGGCACGGTTCAGGGTCACGACCACGTGAAGATGGCGACCTCCATCCTGGACTACGTGTTCCGCGTGTTGGGCTTCGAGTATATGGGTCGCAACGACCTGGTGCACATAAAGCCCGAGGTCAAGGTTGACGAGAAAGACCTCCACACCCCGACATCGACGCAGCAAGCTACCTTGCCCATCAACGTTCAGACCATGGCGCAGAAAGAAGCCGCCAAGAGTAACGTGAGCTTCGGCATGCAGGACAAGGACGAAGCACGGCAGCAGGGCTTCACCGGCGACCAGTGCGTGGCCTGTGGGAGCATGAAAATGAAAAGAAATGGGACATGTATATTGTGTCTCGATTGCGGTGAGACCACGGGGTGTAGCTAGGATTGCGAGCAACTACCCCCTGCCCCCTCCTTGTTAAGGAGGGGGTTTCGAAATAACCAAACTTCCTCCCTCCCCTTTGGAAGGGGAGGGTTGGGGTGGAGTAGGGTATACTCGGAGCATGACTCACCTCATTAATCGAAGTAACGAGAAAACAAAACGCCGTCTGTTGCGGAACGACATGCCTAAAGCCGAGTATATTTTGTGGCAACAGTTGCGTCGAAAGCAGATTGCAGGTCTGACCTTCCGTCGGCAGGTGAGCATTGGAAAATATGTCGTTGACTTCTACTGCTCGGCACGTCGTTTGGCCATTGAGGTTGACGGTGAAACGCATATTGGCACGGAAGCGGAAGCATATGATGCTGAGCGGCAGAAATACCTAGAAAACCTAGGTATTCAAGTTCTTCGTTTCTGGAACACGGACGTGTATAAAAATTTGGCTGGCGTGGTTGATGAGGTACTCCGCGTTGTAATGAGGATATAAAAAAGAGCGGGCCGGGTTCACCAAAAGAAAAGCCCGCCAGACTTGCCCCGCAGAATGCGGGGTGGTGTGTGGCGGGCAAAGAGCGACTAGGGAAACGCGATTTCTAGATGCGCTTCCTCAACAGCGGTGACGTCGGGCATGTACTTGAGGACGTACTCGCGCGTGGCAGCCCAGGCCAGCGGAATGGCGTACGGTACGCGGGGGATGTGGAATTCATTCCAGCGTACCTCGAGCTTCTCCCACTTCTTGCCGCGAATGACGGCATTGGTGAGCGTCAAGGTGTAAAACACTCGCATAGCTATGCGCCTTTCTACAGATTGGCGCTTCCTATTCGAGATTATGCCTGGTGGTTCCTATGCCAGACGGTGGTGTTGCGGTTAGTGTTCCCGCTAGCCTACCGGCAGGAAGTTTTTCGGTCAAGGCATTTTTTGGTCAAGCATTTGTACTAGAAAAAAAGCCCCGCAGCAGAATCTCTGGCCAGGGGGGGGGAGGGGGGACTGGCGCAGAAAGCTGTGCGGGGCGAATGTCCAAGTTGTCTTTTCGTGTTGGTTTCCGTACCCTACACGGTATGGTGAAACCTGTAAAGCGCATTGCCCCGAAACGCCTCCGGCCGTTCCCCCACGGCATCACGGTTGCCTACATTGGCGATGGGAAGGGGAAGACGACAGCTGCTGTTGGCGTTGCGACCCGAGCGGCTGGGTATGGCTGGAAGGTGTTGTTTCTCCAGTTCTACAAGAGTTCAGATTGGCCGTCCGGGGAACAGGAAGCGCTCCGTAAGCTCGGCGTTGTCGTCGAGGTACACGGGGAAGGGTTCGTCGGGATCTTGGGCGACCGAAAACCCCTGCGCCAGCACCAAGTGGCGGCGCGTAAGGCGCTCGACCGAGCGTGGGTTCGCATTGCGTCAGGGGAGTACCAGCTCGTTGTCCTGGACGAAGTGATTTCCTGCCTCGAGCAGAAGCTCTTTCCCGTTTCTACGCTCGTGGCGTTCTTGCAGAAACGCCGGCAGCACCCCAAAGCCAAGAACGTCCACCTGGTACTCACAGGCCACCAGGAGTTCCCCGCTATCCTGAAGCTGTGCGACGTAGTAACGGAAATGCGAATGGTGAAGCACCCGTACTACAAAGGCTTTATTGCGGTGAAGGGGATTGACTACTAGCATGCGACGATTGATCCTCGGCATCAGTGTCGTCGCCGTTTTTGGCGTGCTTACGGCGTGTACCTCGCTGACGGTGCAGCTGAACGTGAATCAGGGCGTTGCCAATGGGAACGCCGTCAGTAATTTTAATGTGAATACTGTACCAGTAAATGTGAATGCCGTTGCCAACGTCAACGTCACACCAGTGACAGCGAACACCAACACGCAGGCAGTCGCGGCGCTGGTAGACCCGCTCGACCGTCGAGCCGAGCGCGTCACCAAAAAGTCGTTCGGTACGTACATCACGCCGAAAACTTCTCCGATACAGCCCGAACGCTTCACGGGCTACCATACGGGCTTGGATTATGAAACCTTTGCCAGCGAGGCCAAGGTTGACGTACCAGTGGTTGCGGCATGCACGGGCAAAGTTCGCGCCCGTCAGACCGTGTCGGGCTACGGCGGCGTGCTGGTGCAGCAGTGCGTGGTAGCTGGCCAAACCGTCACGGCGCTCTATGGCCACCTGCGGCTGTCATCCATCAACGTAAAGGTCGGTGCAGAGCTCAAGGCCGGTACGCAGTTCGCCGCGCTGGGCACGGGCTATTCGTCCGAAACGAATGGCGAGCGCAAGCACCTGCACTTCAGTTTGCACAAAGGCACAACAATAAATTGGAAGGGTTACGTGAGCACCAAAGGCACGTTGGTGGATTGGCTGGATCCGCAGAAGTACTTGTAATTTACCACGTTTGCCATCACCGCCAGGGTCGGGTATAGTAGTGGAGCTTTGAAAATTAGCCAGGCAAACCGGTGCGCCCCTCGACTTCGCTCGGGATGAGGCAATTCCGGTACGGTCCCGCCATGGTATCCCGGCCCAGCAATGGGCGCAGGGGAGTCCAACGCCTATCTTGCCCAAAGGGGCAGGATGAAGACAAATCCTTCGGGAAAAGGTCGAACAAGGATGGAACCCGTCCTGCGACTGCCCTGATGTCGCGGGTTTTTACGAATTACGAAAAAAGATACGAATATACGAATTACGAATTCATTGCTACAAATAATCTAACCTAATATTGTTATGGAATTTTTGAAACGTTTCCGCATTCCGTTATTGAGTATTATTGTGATTGCTGCCCTCGCCGGTGTCGGTACGTACGCGTACCAGAACCGTACGGTTGGGTACAAAGATTGTGCCAATGTCAACGGCCAGAGCGTTGCCACGACATTTACCTATGCCGGTAAAGATGGAAAAAACGCCCTTGAGCTTCTGAAGAGCAAGTTCCCTAAGACCAGCACCAAGACCGCCGAAGGGTTGGGCGAGTACGTGACGGGCATTAATTGTCGCGATGCTGGCTCCACCGAGTATTGGCAGTTCCTCGTGAACGGGAAGTCTTCGGATGTCGGTGCTAGTACGTACATCACGAAGTCGACGGATGTACTGGAGTGGAAGCTCACCTCGTTCTAACGTAACGTCCATGCGCTTCCGACAGTACCTTACCCCTACCAACGGTGTCCTCGTTCTGCTCATTGCGTTTGCGGCGGCAGCGCGGTTTTGGCCGCACCCCGCAAACTTCGCGCCCGTGGCTGCCGTGGCGCTCTTCAGCGGGGTGTACTTGAGCAAGCGCGCTTCGATCCTCGCCCCCGTCATCGCCATGGTTATCTCGGACATTTTCCTGGGTATGCACAACCTAGTGTTCTTCACCTGGGGGAGTATGGCGCTCATTGGGATTATTGGTTGGTGGGTGAAAGAGAAGAAACAGCCCGGCCGGATTGTTCTGGGTGCGCTCGCTGGCTCAGCGCTGTTCTTCTTCATAACCAACGGCGCCGTGTGGGCAATCGGCGATGGTGCCAGTTACGCGCATAACTTCACCGGCCTGACCCAGGCGTACGTCGCAGGGTTGCCGTTCCTTCGGAATACCTTGGCCGGTGACCTGGTGTACGTCGGCGTGTTCTTTGGCATCGCCGAGCTGGCTTTTGCCTGGGAACGACGGCGGGTTCGAGCCTCGGCAGCGTAAGGAATTTTACCGTTCTCCAAGCACCCTCGCAGCTGCGAGGGTGCGTTGCTTTCCAGGCGGTTTGGGCGTACACTAGCGGCCATGCGTAACTACCGACGCTATTCAGGCGGGACAACCCGTTCTCTGGGTTCTCGACGTCAGGCTGGACGGAGCCGACGGCCTTTGATGGTTATTATCATCCTTATCGCCTTGGCGTTGCTATTCGTGGCGTACACCAAGGCTGGCAAGAAAGTTGCAAATGTTCCCGCCATAGGCGGGTCCGCCTCCGGCGGAAATGTAAGCCAGAACACGAATATAGCAACTGCCCTGCCGAAGCCTGCCGCCCTCACTACCGCCTCCTGCCCCAGCGTCATCAGTGAGGTAGCTACAACGCAAAAAATTGTTGCCCTCACCTACGATGTCGGCACTGCCCCTGGCGATTTGGCGAAAACCGTGCCCGCAGTGAAAGCGGCAAACGTTCCGGCAACGTTTTTCATCACCGGCAAGCTGGTGGAGAAAGACAAAGTAGGCGTGCAGCAAATTCACGACGCCGGTTTTCCCATTTACAACCACACCTACGATAACCTCCGTTTTCCCACGCTCACGCCTACGGAAGTGCAGGCACAGCTGCAGGCTGCGGACGATCTGATCCGGAGCGTGACGAACGTGACGACGAAACCGTACGCACGGATTCCCTATGGGGCGAGTACACCCGAGGCACTCACGGCCATGCGCGAAGCCGGGTACTGTGGGCTCACCTGGACGGTTGACGGGCTGGATATCGAGAGCACAGCGACGGTAGAAAGCGTGACGAACCGCATCACTCGGTTCGCCAAACCCGGCGCTATCATCCTCCTGCACGCCGGGAGTGATCTCGCCGCCACAGCTACCCCCCGCATCGTCGCCGCACTTCAACAAGCCGGATACCGTTTTGTATCGCTTGATGATTTATTTCGTGCCGCCACAACGGTGCCCGGCGGAGCCGGGTCCGGCTCTGCCGGAAACACGAATACTCCAGCGGCATCGGTGAGTACTCCTAACGGGAACGCGTAAGTTTGAGGCTAGTAAACTGTAGCTGCTTTTGGTTTTTTCAGGAAATTTTCAGATTTTGGGATTACAGCTTTAAAAATACCTGCAACGTCCATGGTGACGCCTACTACAGCTTGTGGTATAGTACTCTCGTACTATTTTAACAGTGTCCGTATATGCCCGATACACCCATGACTCCCGCTCCAAAACCCCAGCCACGCTATACGCAGTCGGCGTTAACGCTGGCCGTAATCCTCAGCCTCATCCTGGGCACTATTGGGGGGGCACTCGGCGGGGCATTCGCTTCAGGAAATTTTGATTCCTGGTTCAACCGAACATTTAACAAAACCAGCGTTGCTTCGTCCAGCAGCGGGAGTTCGACAACGCTAAAGGTGGAGGAGGAATCTGCGACGATTGATGTCGTTGAGAAGGTACAGAAGTCTGTCGTGAGTATTATTATTACCAAGGACTTGAGTAAAATTTACAATCAATCTGGGGCTGGCCTCTCGCCTTTTGATTTATTCTTCGGCAATGGCCAGCAGCCGTCGGAAGGGACGAAGGAACTCGGCGGGGGGTCGGGGTTTATCCTCTCGGCTGACGGCTATATCATGACGAACAAGCATGTGGTGGATGACGCGCAGGCAGACTACACCGTGCTCACGAACGACGCGAAGAGCTACTCCGCAAAAGTCATTGCCACTGATCCGGTGAATGATCTGGCCGTGCTTAAGATTGATGCCAAAGACCTGCCCGCAATTGAGTTTGGTAATTCCGAGGATTTGCAGATTGGCCAGACCGTCATTGCCATTGGTAATGCGCTTGGCGAGTACCGGAATACCGTGACGAAAGGCGTGGTGTCGGGTCTGGCGCGCCGTATTACCGCCGGTGATGGGCAGTCGTCCGAGACGCTGGAGAACGCTATTCAAACCGATGCCGCCATCAACCCGGGGAATTCGGGTGGGCCACTTCTGAATCTGGCCGGTCAGGTTATTGGTGTGAACGTCGCGGTGAGCCAGCAAGGGCAGCTCATCGGTTTTGCCATCCCGGCTAACCAAGCCAATACGGTTTTCGAGAGCGTGAAGAAGACGGGCAGAATCGTCCGACCCTACCTCGGCGTCCGGTACATTCCAATCACAAAGGCGCTAAAAGATCAGAACAAGCTCTCCGTTGATTATGGTGTCCTCATCCAGCGCGGGACGACCAAGGACGAGCTCGCGATTATTCCCGGCGGCCCAGCGGATAAAGCGGGATTGCAGGAGAACGACATCATTTTGGAAATCAACGGGGTAAAGCTCGACACGGAGCATAGCCTGGCCGGGGAAATACAGAAGCGTGCGCCCGGCGATACCATTACGCTAAAAGTTTTGAGCAAGGGTCAGGAGAAGACGGTCACCGCGACGCTGGAGGAGTACAAGCAGTAGAGTTGCTCACGTTGGGCAGCGTGCTACACTCGCCTCATGCCCAGCCTCATCGACAACATCCGCGACCTCCAGGCGAAGCTTGCTTCGACTTGGAGGTTACTTTGACCTCGACCAGCGCAGGCAGAAGCTCGGTGAGCTTGACGACCAGATGGCGCAAGTCGATTTTTGGGATGACCAAGAACACGCGCGCAGCGTAAGCCAGCAAGCCGAAGCCTTGCGTAAGGAAGTAGGGGAGTGGCAGCAGTTGAAGGCAAATCTGGATGACCTCGGCCACTTGGCTGGGGAAGTTGGTGATGACGCAAAGCTAACGGTGGAAATAACCCAACAGTTCAAGCTGTTGCAAAAGCAGTTTGATGGCCTCGAGTTCCAAGTACTCCTCGCCGGGGATTATGATGACCGTGATGCCATATTTGCCGTGCACGCGGGTACCGGTGGCACTGATGCACAGGACTGGGCGGCGATGCTGCTGCGTATGCTCCTGCGGTTTTGTGAACGGAAGCAGTGGAGCGCCCAAGTCGTCGACGAATCTAAAGGTCAAGAGGCAGGCATCAAGAGCGCTACGGTTATTGTTCGCGGTCGCTGGGCGTACGGTTATCTGAAAGCGGAAGCTGGCGTGCACCGGCTCGTCCGCATTTCGCCCTACGACGCGGAGAAGATGCGGCACACCTCGTTCGCGCTCGTGGAGGTCTTGCCCGAGTTTGCCGATGTGGAAGAGCAGCCAATCGATGAGAAAGATCTACGCATCGATACATACCTCTCTTCTGGACACGGCGGCCAGAGCGTTCAGACAACGTACTCGGCCGTCCGCATTGTCCACATTCCCACCGGCATTACCGTAGCCTGCCAGAACGAGCGGTCGCAGAAGCAGAATAAGGAGACGGCGATGAAGATCTTACGCGCGAAGTTGCACCAAATTGATATCGACAAGCAGCAGGATGAGAAGCAGGCATTGCGTGGCGCCTACAGCGAGGCGGCGTGGGGGAATCAAATTCGAAGCTACGTGCTACAGCCGTATCAGCTCGTCAAAGATCATCGGACCGGCGTGGAGACAACCGATCCAGACGACGTGCTGAACGGCCACCTGGAGCCGTTCATTGAAGGCTACCTGCGTTGGCAGGCCCGGAAGAAGTAAAAAAAGACAGCCCGAGTGGACTGTCTGAAAGATCAAATGTGCGAGGATAAATCCTGCAATGTCGCCTCGAACGCGTCAATGAGTTCTTCGGCGTCTTCCAAATTGTGGAAGATTTTCAGGTGTGAGAGATCACTGGCATCCACGTAGCGGCCGAAGAGGTGCGTGAGCTCGGCCAGCCGGGGGTCGCTATTTCGCCCGTGAAAAATTGCGTCTCGGAACAGCAGTATGCGCCGGGGTGGTCGGTGGGTGAGAATCTTAGCCGTATCCTCGCGCTGTTCGTGGAGCAAGGTAAGTGCGGTGCCGACATTCGCTCGATTGATATCGAAGAATATCACTGCCGATGTGGTGCTTACGAAGTTTGCACGATCGACGAAGCTGCTGTGCGGGAACCGGTAGTACCCCTCTTGGATCCAAGCGGACTCAACGTCTGCGTGCAGTTTTTCAACATAGTGAATTGAAACGTGCCGAGAGGGTGCCCGTTGGGCGCCCCGACGGACGGCTTCGGGTATGCCGGATCGTGAGCCAGTAACCACGAGTTTGTGGTGCGGTCGGGGCGTCCTGTTTCTGCTCACTTCTTGCGGCCGCGGACTGGATAACCTCTCGGCTAAGGTTTCGGCGAATACATCCGCTACCGGATCGGGCGTACTGTTGCCTAGAATCGCGATGTTCATGGTTTCCTCCTTGGGAAGGGTCTATTTTTTTTTCGACCTGACCTTACCATGCGACTCGTACGGCTGCAAGTTGACAGCGGGCATAAAGGTTCCGTAGACTGGTATCGACAAGCGGACGGTCGCCCTATGACCCCGTCCCGTTGGCTTTTCATTACCACCCTCGCCATAAGTACAGGCATCACCCTGGTTACGCCCGGTCCTGGTATATTGGCGCAAGGTATTTTCCTCATGGTTCTCTTGTGTGCGATCCTTGTTTGGCGCGCCGGCGTGCGCGGTTTTGTTCTAGCCATCCTGCTTATGGCTGCTATGGCCGTCCGGGCGGTGAATGCAGTTCCCGTTCCCATCCCGCAACCCGCCTGGTTAGTCAGCGGCCGTGCCACATTCGTCCACGCGCTCACCCGCGCGATTCCAGACCGGGAAGCGCAGCTCGGCGCCGGGATGCTCCTGGGCGTAACTGATGGCATAGACAAGCAGACAATCAAGAACTTCCGCACCGATGGCGTGACACACGTGGTGGCGGTTTCGGGTTCTAATCTATCGCTCATCCTCACCGCTCTTTCCATGTTCGGCCTCACCCTGCTTTCCCGTCGTTGGCGCGTGGTTGTCACAGTGAGCGTCGCCGTTGGTTTCACCATTTTCACCGGGGGCGAGCCATCGATGATCCGCGCCGCCGTTATGGCTTTCCTCGCCGTGCTGGTTATGGCCCAGGGTCGTCGAGCCGGGGGGACGAATACGCTCTGCGCGGCGGCGCTCCTTATGATCGTCTGGGATCCGACGCTACTGTGGGGGAGCGTTGGGTTTCAGCTTTCGGCCGCGGCGACGTTCGGGCTGGTGGCGTTTAGTGAACCAATTACTGTTTACCTAAGTCGATTCCGCATCCCCGGTGCGTTACTGCTCGGCGCGACATTAGGGGCGACGCTCACGACCATGCCCCTTATTCTCCTAACCTTCCAGCAGGTCTCGCTCGTCGGACCGCTCGCCAACCTCCTCGTCGTGCCGCTCGTGCCGTTCATCATGGTGAGCGTTGCCATCACCGGCCTAGCCGGATTGCTTGTGCCACTGCTTGGCCAAGTTGCCGGGATAGCAGCATGGACGTTACTTCGAATTGTCGAGTGGCTTACCGCCACGGCTGCGCGTCTCCCTGCCGCAAGCCTCACACTCGCCCGGCGGGATGCGATACTGCTAACCTTGCTAACTACATTTTTTCTCTTCCTTTACGGCCGTCGCCATGCCCGGCACCTCTTCGACTAGACGCATAGTTTTTTTAGCCTGCGGGGTTTTAATCCTTCTTGGGGGTATTGGCTTTTGGTCGTCACGTGAACCTACGACCCTCCGCGTGTGGTTTGCGGATGTGGGACAGGGCGACGGTACCATTATCCGGACGCCAAGCCGCGAGACCATTATCGTGGATGGCGGCAAGCAAAACGATTTTCTCCGAGAGGTTGATGACCACGTACCCGTCACTGACCGGACGATTGACTTGGTCGTGGTCACGCACGCCGATGCTGACCACGTGACTGGGCTTACCAACCTCATTGCGAGCGGCCGCGTGCAGGCCGTGCTTATGAACCGCGACGCAACCGTGAAGACGAAGACGTACGCTCGACTCCTCGCTGCAATCGATGACCAGCACGTGCCAGTGCTCGAAGCCCAGGCTGGGCAGGTGTTTGACTACGGCGATGTGCGCCTGCGCGTCCTGTGGCCAACAGCGTTGGGGCTGAAAAGCGCGAAAACCACAAACGAACGTTCGGTCGTTGTAAAAATATCGTTTGGGAGCCAAGACATGCTACTCACCGGAGATGCGCCGGACACGGTGGAACAGCAGGTACTGAAGCAGGGGAGTGACGTTGCCGCCGAGGTCTTGAAGGTCGGCCATCATGGGAGTGGGCATTCCTCGACGCTTGCGTTTTTACAAGCCGTGCAGCCAACACTTGGGGTAATTTCGGTTGGAGCAAAGAATAATTATGGTCACCCGGCTAAGCGCGTGCTGAATGACCTGCAGCGCGTCGGCGCGCGTGTGGAACGAACGGATCATCTGGGAGACATTCTCGTCTTGTGTACAATCACGGTTTGCATACCTTCAGTCGATCACTAGTGAATTCGGGAATATTCCCCTTGGGCTTGACGTAGGAACCCTCTTGTGCTACGGTCACGCGTCAAAGCAACAACAATAAACCTAAGACAAGGAGTCTTTAATGGGTATGACACTGTTCGTTCTATTTCTCATCGGCGCGGGATTTGTGGCCTACGTCATGCTGCGTAAGAAAACGATTCCAATCGCTCACGTGGGTCTGCTGATTTTTCTCGGTTCGAGAACCAGATGGGTCTTCGATGAGGGCATCGGTGTGGTTCCGCTGGGTTGTCGGCTAGAATTGCTAGAAGTCAAAGATCACGTGGCAATCCTTCCTGCGGAAGACCTTGGCTGCGGCGATGGATTTAAGATTATTACGAAAGGCGCAATCGTCCGCTACCGCCTGCGTCAGATCATCTCAATCGGATCTGATGGTCGTTTTCGGACGTCAATCCTCAGTATTTTGCATCGTGTCATTCCATATTCGATGGATAGCCGAACCGCAGAATACTTGAGCATGGAAGAGGCCGTGCACGCCCTGGTTCCTAAGAAGGCCCAGCAAGCCATGAGCACGTTCTGCGGGACGAAAGCCCACAGCCAGGTGCTCGGGTACCACGTCATCCGGTTTGTGGATGCGCTCATCAAAGCGGGTGAGAACATCGACATTACTCCAGACGATAGGGTGAAGGAAACACGCAGAGCACTGCAGCAATTCGTCATCGAGGAATTGAGCGCAGAATTTGCGAGTACTGCATTGGATATCGTCAGTTTTACCATTGACGACT
Source organism: bacterium (assembly GCA_030689605.1). GTDB lineage: Bacteria > Patescibacteriota > Patescibacteriia > PEXW01 > PEXW01 > CAIPSZ01. Next base: position 20,383 of record JAUYFT010000023.1, read on the forward strand.
ACGATCCAATCGAAAAGGAGAAGGTGCACATTGATGAGGCGAAGCAGAAAATTCGAGAAATTCAAGTGCGCCGTTTGCAAACCTCTGCCGAAGTCGACCGCGCTCTGCAAATCGCGGAGGCGGCCGCTAAGTTCGCCAAAGAGCACCCTGGCGCGCAGCTCGATTCTCACTACGTGGCTATGCGCCAATTGGATAACAACCAAATTGGCGCGGAAAATCTTAGTGTTATCGGCCAAATTTTCCAGGCGGTTCTCGCGAACCTCCAGCAACCATCGGCACCTACGGTTCCGCCGTCACCCGCACCGATGGCAACACCAGTAACGGTGTAGGGATACTCTCTTTATGAAAAACGCTGTGTACGAACACGGCGTTTTATTTTTATCCCACACCCACGCACACATTGACAAAAAGTCCACTCCATGTTATCCTGCGGCGTTATGACCATGGGCTCCTCCTGTGGTAATAGCTCCACCCCAAAGGTGGATGAACATTGAAAAATGAATAACAGCTATACAGAAAAGGAGCCAGCATGGCACAAACACAAAGAAGAGACAAAGACAATGAGCCAAAACCCTCACGGTTTGGGCTTGGCAAGAAAGAGTGGCTATTCGTGAAAGGATTGCTCACGTTACGCCTTTGGTTCAACATACCCCGAGGTTCAACAGAGCTTACCGGCACGATTTACGGCCAACCCATTACATCTCCTCCTACAACGGCAGGACTCACCTTGGTTGAAATCCTGGGTGTTGATCCTCAACTTTCACCACGTCTCGATGTGACGTGCACAACAGGAACGGGCGAAGTCCTCACGCATACGCAGGATATTCCTGTGGAACAACCCGTGAACACCGAGCGGGTTGAGGTGAAGTGGCGCGATTTCAAAGACGGCGATGTACTGTGCCTGGAAGTTGCCGCCCGTGTGCTCAGTCTTGCCGGTCGGGTGCTCCCACCCGTACCCGTGACGTTCACGTTTAACAATGAACACCCCGATCCGGTACTCACGGATCCGAAGGGCATTGCACCAACGACGTTTCGGACGCTGGAGTACAATCGAACATACACGCTCACGGTTGCAACACCTTCCAGCGGTACGCGTTCGGAGCCAATCAAAATAAAACCGGCGCGCGCCGTTGCCTACGACATACACGAGTCCGTGGTGCTTGTGGCAACCGGCCAGCCGACACACTTCACGCTGAAGCTAACGGTGTGGGACGACGTAAAAGTCGTACCACTTCGGGGTCTGAAGGTGAATGGGTATGCCTGTGGTGAACCGCAGTCAGATGAGACAGATGATCGTGGCATTGCGGAACTCACATTCCCAATGGACACGCGCGGCAGCGAAACCCGCTACCGAGTACTGGTTGAAGATGGCAAGGAGAAGTTAAGTTTCTTCCGTCATCCGATACCAATTCAATCACGCGCGACAGAGATGCAGGCTCCGCGGAATTTCCGCGAGGCTTTCTGTTCTGCCCGCGACAAGCAAGTCAGGAAGGAGTAGGAATCATGTTTTTCTGGATTGATTTTTCGAGCATTATGGGGATAATCGGAACCCTCTTTGGTCTCCTTGTCCTCGCAAGCGTTTCCCTGCTCATCGTCGTCACCCTATGGCGCGCGATGGTGGGGAGCAATACGTCCACTCTGCAGCGCGCAGCTGAGCTGCTACCGCGCATGGACGGGAAGAATAACCAGCCGGTTCGCTTCGGGATGTTTACCCGTATGAACATTGCCCTGGGTACGGCCTTTGGTTCCCTCGCGGGTTGGTGGTTGCATAGCAACAACCGACGCGCGCGGACTATCTTGCTTGTGCTTACGTTGGGTACACTTGCCTTTACCTTCATCTACCTACCGTACGCGTATCGCCAAGCGCAGCCAAACGGTTTGCGCGATGCCGTACTGACGGAGACGTTTGGGCAACAGCCGCTGTCTGGTGAATCAATGGTTCGTTCCGCCTACATCCCTAATCCGGATGATTTCTACGGGACGGCAAAGCCACAGAAATCGGTACCGCCGCAAACGCATCCCGTAAAGAGTATCCTCTGGTTCTTCTTCTGGATGTTTGCGTTTCTGCCGTTTGCCTGGACGTGTGCAATTCTCTACGCGGTTGTTTCACTCCGTGAGGAGACGTGGAAAGGCACACGAACAATGGTTACTAAAGTCCGCGATTGGATTAGTAACCTGAGCGAATCTGGTATACGAGGTACACGCAGCGCAGGTGGTGTCCAAGGTGGACTCACCTTTAGTACTCCGATCGTCATGACTGCCAGTGGGGCGGCCGTTGCGGAGGCGGACAAGTCGAAAGCGAACGTACCATGGGCGAAAATTATGCAGTGGCTGAAGCGGAACAGCGGTGAAATCGTCGCTGGACTCTTCGTCATTGACGAAGTCCTAGAATTGGGGATGCGTCGATCTAATAAAAAAAGAAAAGAGGGTTAATAGTTATGTGGGAAGCAATTAAAAAGTTACCGGGCAGCGCGGTTATAATCATTGCCACGTTGCTGGGCATAG
>JAUYFT010000003.1 GCA_030689605.1 bacterium
ATTGATATGGTGGCCAAAACCTTCCTCCTAACCCAAGGGGAAAAGTACCTGCTGCTCGAAGCGGCGGTGGGTGAAGGCATATTCTTCGCCGGCCCCAAACACGCCGCCATAAAAGTTGTGGCTTCTTACACCGAAGATCAAATTATTACGTCAGACCCGCGCCAGCTCCTGGAAATTGAAGCCGCGAAGAAAGAGTTCAACGAGTCGCACACGCCCACCACCTAACCGTTCACCACTATGTCCCGCAAACTCCTCTACATTTTCGGCGGCACTATCTTAGTTCTCGTCATTGTGGTGCTTGTCGTGCTTTTCTTGCAGCGCCGCACCACCGCGCCGAAGACGAACACGAATGCCACGGTTTCAGTGCCGAACGTGAATACCGTCATTTTGCCCGGCGGAGCCGGATCCGGCTCTAGCGGAAACACGTCAGTAACCGGCGGTGAACTGGACGAGCGCAAGGCCGTGGAGCGCATTGCCACGGATTTCGCCAGCATCTACGGCAGCTTTTCGACGCAGAACAACTTTCGGAACATTACGGACTTGTACTTCTACATGGCGCCGCCGCTGAAGGCGCAACAGGAAGCATTTGTTGCGGCCGAGCAGGCCAAGCGAGCCGACACGTCGCTTTACAAAGGGATTACGTCGGTGGCGCGCATAACCACTATTGAGCAGTTCGACCTTAGCGCGGGCACTGCCCAGGTAAAAGTCACGCTCCAGCGCGCGGAGACGAGTGGCACGGTGAGCGAAACTAATACTTACCCGCAAGCGCTAACCTTGAACTTCGAGCGCAGCCAGGGAGCGTGGAAAGTTGCCCGCCTGGCCTGGGGGCCGAAGCAGTAAAACAATTTAACTATGGCAAGTGAAGCTACCATTGCACGGGATTTGCGGGACGCCCGTTTCCAGGCACTGCGTATTCCACCGGCAATCGACCCAAGCGTCACGCAGACGCCCCAAAGCGCCGTGGAGCGGGATATTGATGGTTTGCGCCAGGCGCGAGCCGAGCGAGGCGCCCTGGGGGCGAAGAGTGAAGCCCCCCGGACGCGAAACTTCTCTGAGAAACTTCGATCGATGCCCAGCACTGCCCAAGCTGCTGCAAAACCAGGCGACCTGGCGAAAACGGCAGTGAACAAGCAGTACACGCTCATGGTAGATAGCTGGCAGTCGTCATTATTGACAAGTACTCTTGCCCTAGAGGTTTTTATTTCGCCGTGGGTATTCTTGCTAATGTTCTTCATGCGCGTCATGGCCAGCGTCGTGCCGGTTCGGCTCCGTGGGGTTAATGTTATTCCGCCGTACACGCTTAAAGGCGGTGGTATTGGTGTGCTCATTAGCCACCTGGCCGGGGCACTCGCTATCTTGGTCGTACTCACCATTATTTTCGTCATCATAGCCTTGGTTGCCATTTTTTTCACCTCATCGACTTGGGAAAAGGCCAAGCTCATCTACGACTTTGGCCCAACTGGCCTAAAGGTTCTCTACGATCTCCTTTACCCATGAGCTACCGTCACGCCACCATCGTTGGTTGCCTCGCAATTATGCTGGCGTTTGCGCTGCCCAACGGTGCACACGCGACGCTCACGTGTCCAAATCTGCCAAGCGGCGTGAGTGCATCAGAAATTGAGAAGAGTTGGGTTCGTTTGCAGGTGGGGATTCCAAACATCACTGTCACCTGCACCGACTCTAGCGACGGCCTGCAGAAGGACTACGTGAAAGACATGGGCCAGTACATTGGCGGGTTGTACAAATACTTCGTGGGTGTCATTGGCATTATCGCCGCGGTCATGGTGTTTTACGGCGGGTTGCAGTGGCTTACGGCCGGGGGCAACGCTAGCCGCGTGAAAAGTGCCAAGGAGACCATCTTCGCCGCGCTCATTGCCATTCTCATTGCCTTTGGTTCGTACACACTTTTATACACCATAAACCCCAAACTGGTGGTGCTAAACCCGCCAGTTTTGAAAGTGGCGGATACGTTTTTAGTGAGCTTCGACAACACCTGCCCAACAACGAAAGTGTGCTTGAGTGGGACGAATTCTGGCCAAGCTTGTACCACTGATGCAGCATGCCCAGGTGCCAGTACTGGTGCTTGTGGTTTGCCAATCATTGACCAAGCTGGCAATCAAGTAACCACGGCTATGTGCGGGACAGACTACAGTTACAAGCAGGTACCAGGATTGAGGTTGACGAGTGAAAAATGCGCCGGAACGTTTTGCCGTGACACAACGAGCGAATATCTTGTTCTGCCTTCTAAAACAGAAAGTTGCGTGTCGAAAAAAGACTCCTCCAATCCACCTGGTTTGGAGGATGGCGAGTGCAAGAATTCCCAAGAGGTCTGCACAAGCACTCCATGGTTATCAACAAGCGCCAGTACTTGCTCTCAGTACACTGTACCTGGTATAGCAAAGTGTGGTTTTTTTGATACCAGTTGGTATGAATTATTACATCTTGATCAATGCGTATGGCGGCCACTACTCGTATGTCCATCGGGATACGCACGGGTGGGGTGTGACCATATAATAAAGAACAATATTATTTGCCCTCTTTGGGTTGACGCATCGACCCAATCCACAGTATCGGAGCTAGCGAAACTCCTACTTGTGGATGCTCAAGCCAAGTCGGAACTTCTAAGTCTGGTTCCTAAAGCAAAGTGCGATAGTACTGCTGAACAGGTGTACGTTTCCGATATAACCCAAGATAAAACAGCATTTCAGGCCATAGGTTGCGCGAAAAAGTATTGCCAGAGTGGTTCAAAGGTGGGTCAAGCATGCACCTACGATTCAAATTGTGATGGGCCATTAACTCCGGCAGGAACCTGTAAGCCCAATGCAGAGCCCGCTAAGGCCGATCTTACTTGCGTTTCGTTGTAGGGGGAAGTCCGCTATACTTCATGTATGAATAGACGCGTCCTCCTCATCATTGCCTTCAGCTTAGGGATTCTCGTGCTGGGTTTTTTGCTGTACATTTCTTTCTTCCGGTCCACCACGCCGAAGACAAACGGTAACGAGAACGTTAACGGCGTATTGCCAGACATCAACGGCAACGTCAACCGGCCAACGGGGAACACCAACGGCGTGTTGCCGAATGTGAATGGTCGGAATACGAACGCCACTGCCAATGTAAATGCCGGTTCGAGCACGGTGGCGAATGGCGGCGAGACGACGGTGCAGACCTTGGTCTCGCAGAATGCCTTCCAGACGGTGGTGGACAGCCAAGGCAACCTCCGCTACTACGACAAAGCCACGGGGTTGTTCTACAAGCTCGATGCCAATGGCAACCTCGTCCCGCTCTCTAGCGTGAAGTTCCCGGATGCCGAGTCCGTCACCTGGTCCCCATCAAAAAACCAAGTGATTGTGTCTTTCCCCGATGACTCCAAGATTTTTTACGACTTTGAGTCCAAGAAGCAGGCCACCCTACCAAAGGAGGGAGAGAACTTCAGCTTCTCCCCATCCAGCGGGCAGATTGCTTTTAAGTTCAACGCCGCAAACCCTGACGACCGGTTCCTGGTCATTTCCAATTCCGATGGCACGAGCATTAAGCCCGTTGAATCTTTGGGGGAGAATGGGGACAAGGTGCAGGTTAGCTGGTCGCCGAATGATCAGGTGGTTGCAACGTTTACCCCGGGCTTGAATGCCACGTCGCAAGAGGTAATCTTCGTGGGTAAGAACGGGGAGAACTTTAAATCTACCATTACGAATGGTCGGGGATTTGAAGGCCAGTGGTCACCGAGCGGGCAGTACATGGTGTACAGCACCTATAGTGCAGACTCTAACTTCAATCCCGTGCTGCATATCGTTAACGGGCAAGGGGAGACAATCGGCGATGACAACCGTTCGCTGGATTTGCAGACCTGGTCGGATAAGTGCACGTTCGCCAAGAGCGGCTCATCACTCTACTGTGCCGTGCCTGCCGCGGGTCAGCTAAAAGCCGGCAGCGGTATTTACCGGGATCAAGCCGCCAACCTAGCCGACACGTTTTATCGGGTGGATTTGCAAAGCGGCAGCGTGCAGAAGCTCGCCATACCCGTGGGCACGGATGGCAGCCGGCAGTTTTCGGCGCTAAACCTTGGCTTGTCACCGGATGAGCAGAAGCTCTATTTTACCGATGCATCAACCGGCCGCGTGCTCTCGCTGAACGTCAAGTAGGTATATGCTGCCCAAGCAGAATCTCTGGCTTGGTACCCTCACCCTTTTCGCTGTTGTGGCGCTGGGATTTTTCGCCGTTAGTGTGTTGCGGCAACCCGGCGGGTCGCCGAAACCGCGCGTGCTAGACACTGATCCTTTCGTGGGGAAGTCAAACGCGAAAATTGACATTGTTGTCTTCACCGACTTCCAGTGCGAGTTTTGCAAAGCCGAGGTGGCAACGCTAAAGAGTGTGCTGGCGGCATACCAGGATAAGGTTCGCCTGGTGCATAAGGATTATCCCCTGCCTGCGCACCAGGCCGCCCGGCGTGCTGCGGAAATTGCCCGCTGTGCCCAAGACCAGCAGAAATTCTGGCAGATGTACGACGTGCTCTTCGCTCACCAGGCCGACCTCGGTACAGTTTCGTACGAGACACTGGCCAAGGAAGGCGAGCTTGATGCCCCTGCCTTAGCCAGCTGCATGGAGCGGGGTGATGGGCGGGCGCGCGTGGACGAGAGCCTGGCCGAAGGGCGCCGCCTCTTGGTTACCGAGGTGCCGACGACCTACGTAAATGACCAGCGCTTCGTCGGCATCGTCACCGAGTCCACGCTTCGTGCGGCTATTCAAGAGCTTTTGTGATGCGGCGGGCGCTAACTATTTTCGTTCTCGCCGTTGGCATCGTTTTTGTTACTGTACCAGTCCCAGCACAGGCTGGTTATTGTACATCTACCCTTAATGGCAGGTGTATATCAGACGCCGAACTCATTGGACCTAGTGACTTAACAAAGCGGCAAATATGCTCAAGTATTGGTGTATACATAGACATTGGCACTTGCCCTACACCGGCGAATGCCGACACACGTTGCTGCATACTTGTTGACGGTTCTTGCCAACAGCCCGACCTCCTAGGGCAATGTACTGGAGTCTTAAGTCAAGCCTCCACACTTTCGTGCGATGAGCTCTCCTGCAAGAAGCCGGTAATTAAAGGCACGGTTGATACTACGGGTGTTCGCTTCAAGCCCCAAATTCCACTTCCAGGCTCCGAACTCTTCAATGGGCAGGAAATCATCATAACCGGGGCGACGCTCGGCGAGTACATTGCCGCCTTGTACGTTTTCGTCGTTTCGGCCATCGGCATCCTGGCCGCCGTGTTGGTTTTTTACGGTGGGCTAATGTGGCTGACGGCCGGGGGTGACCGGGGCCGGGTGCAGAATGCGAAAGAGCAGATTTCTTCCGCTCTCGTCGGTATTCTTCTGGTCTTCGCTGCGTACCTGTTGCTCCTCACCATTAGCCCCAAGCTCATTAGGTTTAGTAGCCTGGAATTAAAAACAGTCCCCAAGCGTATAGCCGCGTACGAGACGGAGCTGGCTTTCGACTTCCGCGGGGCAACGCTCGGCTCGGTGCCGATTGGGGATTTGGCTAATTGGCTGAACGATCCAACTAACGGCATGAAAGCGAAGTACGGGAGCATAATCACCCCACTCGCCACTAGTCAAGTGCCTCTTGACCTTATCTACGCCATCATCTTCGTGGAATCTGGAGGTCGGACGAACCTGAAGTCCAGTGCGGGCGCGTGCGGCATTATGCAGTTGCTGCCGGCAACCGCGGGGAAGACCTGCGATGAACTCTTCAACCCGAACATCGGCATAACCGCGGGCGTGGCGTATCTGAAGAAACTTGCGAGCGATACGTGCCCGCAGACCGCGATTCGGAAGGATGGTTCGGTGGCACAGTGCAAGCCACCATACGTGCAGGCAACCAGTTGCATCAACGGCAGTATTGACTTCATCATCCCCGCGTATAATGGCGGCTCGGGGGCAAACTGTGGCAGCGTGGATTGTCCAGGAAAGACGTGGTGGGAGTGCCCGGTGAACACTGGGTACCAAGAGACCAGGAATTACTACCTCAAAGTTCTCGATGCTCAGAGCAAGTTAAAGCCTTTACTCCCATGAAGGTTCCACAGGCCATCTTCACCTGCACCAACTGCGATGCTCAATCACCCAAGTGGCAAGGGCGTTGCAACCAGTGCGGGCAGTGGGGCACGATTGTGGAAGGTGCAGCCCCGGCGATAACCAAAGGCAAACGCACAGCCGTCAGTAAGCCCGGTACGACTGTTAAATTTGGAGACTTGAACGCTGCGCCAGCGGCGCGCGTGAGCACGGGCATAGCCGAATTTGACCGGACGCTCGGCGGTGGGATTGTGCCTGGTTCCATAATGCTCCTGGGTGGTGAGCCGGGGATTGGTAAGTCAACACTCGCTTTGCAGGTGACCGCTGGCCTTGGGAAAGACGTGCTGTACGTCTCGGGCGAAGAATCCGCGGCGCAGGTGAAGCTGCGGTACGACCGGCTGGGCATCCGCGCCCCCCTGGTGCACTTCCTGGCCGAAACCGACGTGCCAACAGTACTGGCGACTATTGAGGCAACGAAGCCGGCGTTGGTTATCGTTGACTCCATCCAGACGCTTTTCGATCCCACGTTGCCGTCAGAAGCGGGTTCGATTGTCCAAGTGCGCGTTGCCACGGTGCAGTTAATGGCCGTGGCCAAACATTTGCACGTGCCCATGCTCCTCATCGGCCACGTCACCAAGGATGGCAGCATTGCCGGCCCGCGCGTGCTAGAGCACCTAGTGGACTGCGTGCTCACCATGGAGGGCGACCCGCATCATGCTTACCGAATCTTGCGCGCCACCAAGAACCGCTTCGGCGCCACCGATGAAGTTGGCGTTTTCGACATGGTCGAGAAAGGTTTGGTAGAAGTCCCAAACCCGTCGGAACGCTTTTTGGCCGAGCGGCCGGCAAACGTTAGCGGTTCAGCCGTTGTGCCGTTTTTGGAAGGCACGCGGGCGTTCCTCCTGGACGTGCAAGCCTTGGTTTCCCCCACCGTTTTCGGCTACCCCCAGCGTTTGAGTTCAGGATTTGATAGCAAGCGCCTGCAGCTCCTCATCGCCGTGCTCACCAAGCGCGCCGGGCTAGCCTTAGGCAACCAGGACGTGCACCTCAACGTGGTCGGCGGGTTCCACATTGGTGAGCCAGCTGTGGACTTGGGCGTTTGCATGGCCGTGGCCTCGTCACTAAAAGACGTGCCCGTGCCAGACCGCACCGCCTTTATTGGGGAGGTCGGTTTGGGTGGGGAAGTGCGTAGCGTCTCGTACATCGACCGCCGCATCAGCGAGTGCGTGAAGCTCGGCTTTACCACCATCCTCGTGCCGCCGAACGTCCACCAGGGTAAGTCGAAGGCGACGCTCGTGCCGGTTCGGAACGTCACCGAAGCGCTGCAGGCTTTGAGTCGAGCGAAGAAATAAAAAAACGGAGCACCATATTGGTAATGCTCCGTTTACGTTTTGATCCTCCCAGTTAATGGTGGGCAGCAGGCACGCCAAGACTGGCGGCATTGCTATTCAGCATGA
>JAUYFT010000006.1 GCA_030689605.1 bacterium
AATACAAGCATAAGATTTTACGTTATGTCTCTTGAAGATACTCCAATCACCAGCCACAGCAGCCCAGCACCGACGGGCAACGTCCACAGGTAGTGGTCAAAGAGACCAATTACGAGTAAACAGCTGAGCGATGCCAGGCCGATGACGGCTATCCAATTTTTTGTCCGGAAAAATTGAACGAGCGACGTTCGTAACGCGAGTAAGAGTAATGCAAGAACGACCAAGCCGCCAAGGACGCCAAGTTCCACTATGCTCAAAAGGTAGATGTTGTGCACGGGTTGGTAATCGAACACGCTCGGCCGGGCGCGGTTCAGCCGGTCATACACCGCCACGACCATATTGCCGTAGCCAACGCCGCGCAAAGGCTCCAGCTTGATGAGGTCGTACGCGTCGGTGAGCAGCTGCTGCCGCACAGAAATGGACTGCTGCTCCAGTCTACCCTCTATTGTCGTACGAGCGGTGAATGCCGACGGAACTGCCAGAACGACAAACGTGGCGATGACACCCATGAAGAACGTCCACTTGGCCCAGAGCTGCCACCCCCATGGCCACTTGAGCACGAGCAAACTTATGAGTACGACGAGCCAGCCAGTGCCAAACCCGAGCCACGCCGAGCGCGAGAAGGTAAGGAGCAAACCGACGGTGAGAATAGTGAGTACAGCGAGGAGAGCGGCAATCCGCCAGGCTTGTCGCACATACCACTGACGCCCTTCCACGTGGCGCCGAACATTCTCGCGCGTCCACCGAGAAAATCCTGCCCGCACCTCATCATACGCACGCAGGTAAAAGCCGAACGCGACGAGTAACGCTACACTTAGGTACCCGCCGAGAATATTCGGGTGCGGCAGACTGCCGTACGCCCGGAGCAGGCGCATGCCGCTCGCTTCGACGACTGCTGTGCCCGACGCAGCCGGGTCGTGCATGGCGAGACCGAGCCAGCTGAATGCCGGACTGCTCTGCACCAAGAACTGACCAATACCAAAGAGCGCCTGGAGCACAGCACCGCCCAGGAAACAGACGAGGAGAAAACGCAGGTGTACCCACGGCTGCTGCACCAGCCACCAGAGCATGACAGCCATAAAAAGCGTGCGCACGCTGTACAGAACAACTTCCGCACGGTTGGCAAAAATTGCCGAGCAGCCCACGATAATGACGAGGGCAACGATTGCCGTCCAGAGATTCTTAGAGCCACGTACCCGCTTGTGGATGAACAGCGTGCCGAACGCAATTGCGAGGAGGAGAATATCTGTTGCGTACAAGCTCAAGGCGCTGTACTCAACTGGCTGCGCGCCGAGTTTGGGTTGCGCCAGAATGAGCCGCGTCTGCCACGGCAGCAAGGCAACATACATGCCCAGGCCAAGAGCGAGAATTCGTTCGAGCTTGCTCATAGGCCAAGTGCGGCAAGCCGAGAAGCAAACGACTGGGCGTACTCTTCCCGTCGGTCGTTATCGTGGAACTTTAGCATGTGGTCGTTAAGAATCACGCGGGTATCCTGGTTCGCTAGTGCACGGAGGTTCGGGGCGAGCGCACGACGTTGCAGGCGCTCGGCCATTCGCTCGAATGCACGCGAGCGGACGAGCGGGGCAAGAATTCGCGCGGTAATAGATTTATGCACGCGCCGTTGCTGTGCTAACTCCCTCGGCGCAGCGTTCGGTAAGGCCTGCTGCGCCCACGCATTCGCTTGCCAAAACGCGGCGTGCAGATTGCCTGGATCGTAGAGCGGCACGAGGGTCGCCACCCACATGGTCAGGTACGGGTCGGTTGCCAAGCGAAGCAAAGAAACATCGAGCGCATCATCGGCCAAGAAGAATGACAAGCAAAATTTATCCGCCCGGTTCCCAGGCATGGGCCGAAGCTTGCGGAGCTTGGCCCAGCCAGCCGCGAGCAAACGTGCTGCCCAAACGTGGTTGCGCTGTACGATGATGAAGAAGTCAATGTCACTCTCCGCACGCGCATTCGCAAAGCCGAGCGAGTTGCAGGCGAACACGGCGCGGACGAACGGGATCCGCGCGAGCGTTCGGGTGAAGTGCGCTGCCCGATCCAGTTTTTCCAGCGCTAGCCGATACCGCTCCTGCCGGTCATTGATAATTGCCGACCGCCCGCGGAGGAAGGTGAAGCCAGTCCTCTGCTCAAGTTTTTCTTTAATAGTACTTGACTCGAGAGTTTGGACAACATCAATCAGGTTCCACTTATTGTCATTGCGAGGAGTCCCGCTAATGCGAAACGACGACCTGCCCGCCGAACTCGTTGTGGCGAGGAAGGCGGGAGCAATCGTGCTTTTAGTTTCATCAGCAGGATTGCCGCGCCCCTCGACATACTCGGGGCTCGCAATGACAGCTGGCAACAGCCACTTCCAGACCTCCCAACTGGTGAGCGGGTAGCTGAAGAGGTCGAAGTACGCAACGGTTCGCAGGATGGCGCTCTCAAGTGCTGTCATGCCTCCATGCTACCGTCGGGGGCGGGCTGGAGCAAATGCCCCGGTGCTGGGCTATAACATGGGCTATAACATGGGGTTGACACCAAAATGCTATCTGGTATACTCCGCCAACATAAAAAATGAGCTATTCAGGCTCTCGTTGCACATTTGACCATAGGATTAGGAGGTCACCCCAATGTTAATTCTTACCCGAAAGTTGGGGGAGTCGATCGCAATCGGTGATGATATTCGAATCACCGTCCTCGGCATCCGTGGCCGTCAAACCCGAATAGGCATTGAAGCCCCAAAAATGGTAAGCGTTCACCGAGAAGAAATCGCAATCAAAATCCGGGAAGAAGCGGCTGCAGCCGAAAAAACCAAAAAAGAGAAGAAATTCAAGTTCTTCTAGTAATAAGCCTCTGCGCGTCAGAGGCTTATTTTTTTCTAGACGACGTGCTTCAAGTACTGGCCGGTGTAGCTGGCCTTCACCTTGGCCACGTCGCGCGGCCGACCTTCGGCGACGAGCTTCCCACCTTTGTCACCCCCACCGGGTCCGAGGTCCACAATCCAGTCAGCACTCTTGATGACTTCCAGGTTGTGCTCAATGACGAGAACAGAATTCCCTTTGTCCACCAGTTGGTTGAGCACGCCCAGCAGTCGCTTCACGTCATCGATGTGCAGGCCAGTCGTTGGCTCATCCAGGATGTACAGCGTGCGGCCGGTGGCGCGGCGGGAAAGTTCCGTGGCGAGCTTTACGCGCTGTGCTTCACCGCCCGAAAGCGTGGTGGCACTCTGGCCAAGGTGGATATACCCTAAACCCACGTCCATGAGCGTCTGGAGCTTAGCTCTAATTGCGGGAATGTTCCGGAAGAACTCCAGCGCTTCCTCCACCGTCATGGCCAGCACGTCGGCAATGGTTTTGCCTTTGTATTGAATTTCCAACACCTGGCTGGAATACCGCTTGCCATGGCACTCTTCGCACTCCACGTACACGTCGGGCAAAAAGTGCATCTCAATGCGCACCAGGCCGTCGCCTTCGCACGCCTCGCACCGGCCGCCGGGGACGTTGAAGCTAAACCGGCCAGGCCCAAAACCCCGCGCCTTCGCCTCGGGCATTTGCGTGAACAAATCGCGGATGGGGGTAAACACGCCGGTATAGGTGGCCGGATTAGAACGCGGTGTGCGGCCAATCGGCGACTGATCGATGGTGATGACTTTATCGAGGTGTTCCATGCCCGTGATGCCATCGTGCTTACCTGGCAAATCTTTGGCATTGTAGAACTCCTGCGCCAACGCGCGGGAAAGGATATCGGTGATGAGCGTGGACTTGCCGCTACCAGATACACCGGTGATGCACACGAACATGCCCAGCGGCATTTTTACCGTCAGGTTATGCAAGTTGAACTCGTTGGCACCTTTGATGGTGAGATTCTTCCCATTCCCCCGGCGGTAGTGCTTGGGGGTGGGGATGAATTTCTTGCCCGAGAGGTACTGACCCGTGAGCGAACGCGGGTTTCGCGCTAGCTCTTTTGGCGAACCTTGAGCCACGATCGAGCCACCATGCTCCCCGGCGCCCGGGCCGATGTCCACCACGTGATCCGCCGCACGAATCGTCTCCTCATCGTGCTCGACGACGAGGACAGTGTTACCGAGGTCACGGAGTGCTTTCAAGGTTTTTATGAGTTTGGCGTTGTCGCGCTGGTGAAGGCCAATGGATGGCTCGTCCAAAATGTACAGCACACCCACAAGCGAGCTGCCGATTTGTGTGGCCAAGCTGATGCGCTGTGACTCGCCGCCGGAAAGCGTGGAAGCGGCGCGGTCCAAGGTGAGGTAGTCCAGCCCGACGTTCTGCAAGAAGCCGAGGCGGGCGCGGATCTCCTTCAGGATTTGTTTGGCAATCGTGGCTTCCCGATCAGTCAGTGATTTCGGCTTAGCAATGCTATCGAAGAATACACCCGCCAGCTCTACGGTACTGGCCGTGACTTCGGATATGTTCCTGCCCGCCACAGTCACGCCCAGGGCATCTGGCTTAAGGCGCTTGCCCTTGCACGTTGGGCAGGGCCACACGCGCATGTACCGTTCAATTTCTGTGCGGATGTAGTCCGAGTCGGTCTCCTTATACCGACGCATGAGGTTCGGGATGACGCCTTCGTAACTAGTCATGAACGCGCGTACTTTGCCGGTGCCGGAATTATTGTTCACATCGTACTCCTGGTCGCCCGTTCCGAAGAGTACGGCGTCGATCGCCTTCTTCGGCAGGCTCTTAACCGGCATGCGTAGGCTGAAGCCTTGTTCCCGCGCCACCGCCTCGACCACGCGCATGTACCAGGTCTGGTTCGATGCACTGCGTGACCACGGCCGAATAGCGCCTTCCGCAATGGAGAGCTTGGGGTTCGGGATGACGAGCTCGGGGTCAATTTCCAATTTGGTGCCGAGGCCAGTGCAATCCGGGCAGGCGCCGTGCGGGTTGTTGAACGAGAAATTGCGCGGCTCGATTGGCGGCAAGCTCGTGCCGTCGTGCGGACAGGCGTAGTGCTGGCTGAAGAGTGTGTCCGTCATCTTTCGGAGCTCCGGTGCGCTAGGCCCTGCGCCACTACCGGGCCTGCCCGAAGCGACGCCCCGCCGGCTGCCAATATTCTCGCCCTTGGCGGGGTGCCCACCTAAACCCTGCTTACTCACGATGATTAAACCCTTCCCCAACCGGCCGGCGGCTTCCAAAGATTCGGTAAGTCGTTGCTTGTCCAGCTCCGTGCCGAGCGTCAGCCGGTCAATGACCACGTCAATGCTATGCTTCTTCTTCTTATCCAGCTCCAAGGATTCCGCTTCATCCAAGGGCGTGACAATGTTGTCCAAACGTACGCGCACGTAGCCCGCCTTCCGAACTTCGGCGAAGACGTGCTTGTGCTCCCCTTTCATGTCCCGCACCTTGGGCGCCAGGATTAGGATGGGCGTGTTGGCCGGCCAAGCCAGAATTTGCTTGCGGATTTGCTCCGTGGTCTGGCGCTGCACCTCGCGGCCGCAGACTGGGCAGTGCGGGATGCCGACACGCGCGAAGAGCAGGCGGAGATAATCGTAAATTTCGGTGACCGTACCTACGGTGGAGCGCGGGTTGTGCGTCACGGACTTCTGGTCAATGGCAATTGCCGGGGATAAGCCGTCGATTTGGTCGACGTCTGGCTTATCCATGAGCCCCAAGAACTGTCGGGCGTACGCCGAAAGGGATTCCACGTACCGGCGCTGGCCTTCGGCGTAGATGGTGTCAAACGCCAGGCTGGATTTGCCCGAACCTGAAAGGCCGGTGAACACTACAAAGGCGTTCCGCGGGATATCCAGGGAGACGTTCTTGAGGTTGTGGACGCGCGCCCCGCGAATTCTGATAATATCTGCCATCGGAAGAAAAAATACGGCAACAAAGTGCGAGCAGTGTATCACCGCTGTCAAGACCGGTCAACCCCTCAACTTTGCTCGGGGTTGACCCCGAGTTCGTCGAGGGGTCAAGGGGTAGGAAAACGACCAATGTAAAACAGCTCCTTCATTGCGGGGAGCGCTTTTAGAAACTAAGTTTGATGGATTATAACTCCCGACTAATTTGTTCCCAAGTAACCCCAAACTTCTCCTCAATCTCCTTCAACGTGTAGTACAGCACGTCCTTGCGCAACTTTGTCGGAAAATATTTACCTTCTTTGCAAAAGACGATGGAATGCTAAAAGAGGTCAATATTGCATCTTTCACGTTGCGGTCTAGCTCCTCTTGATTACGACCCGAGGAAATGATTGAACCAAACCGAAAGTTCTCACTGATGGCTACAAAACCTTCGTCGGTTTTTTCAAATTTAAATTCAATTCCATCGTACTGACGGAAATAATTTTCTAATTTCCATAGCCCCTTTGGGACATAGGCATTGCCATAAAAGGCCTTCACGACTTGGTCTCGCAGTACTTTAAGGATTGCCATATTGAGAAATTGAGTATACCACACTGTCCCAGAGTTCTTTGACTTACCATTATTAGATTATTATGTCAATTCTACATACAATGAATCTATGTCCCCCGCCCTCCGCCGCCAACTGCAAACCCTGCCCCCTAAGCCGGGCGTGTACACCTTCTTCGATGTAAAAAGCGAGGTGCTGTACGTGGGTAAAGCCACCAGCTTGAAGTCGCGCGTGCCGTCGTACTTTAGAAAAGGTAATGGACTTTCACCTGCTAAGAGAATAATGGTGAGCCGAATCGTTCGGCTGGAGACGATTGTAACTATCAACGAACTCGAGGCGCTCATGCTAGAGACGACGCGGATAAAGAGCTTGCACCCGCCGTTCAACATTGTGATGCGGGATGATAAGAACTTCCTCTATATAAAGGTAGCGTTGAAAGAGCCGTACCCATCAGTGACCACGGTGCGACGGCTGACAAAGGATGGGTCGCGGTACTTTGGCCCGTACGTTTCGGCAAGTACTGTGTACTCGACGCTCAAACTGCTCAAAAAAATATTCCCTTACAAAAACTGTGGCAATCCAGCAGAAAAGCCGTGCTTCGAATTCCACCTCCACCGCTGCCTGGGCCACGGCACGGATGAGACAAGTAGAGAAGCGTACCGGAAAATTATCCACGACCTCATGCACTTCTTGCGTGGCGATACCAAGGACGTGCGGAAGGAGTTGGAGAAACAGATGAAGGCCGCTAGCGCGTACCGGCAATTCGAAAAAGCCGCGGTGGCCCGCGACCGCGTGTTCGCCATCAACAAGCTCATGCAGCAGCAGAACGCCATTATGCCCGCGGACGTGAATGTAGACTGCATTGGCTACGCAACTGTTGGTAGTTTGGCGGCAGTGAATCGCTTGCTCATTCGCAATGGGAAAATCCTGGATCGCCAAACCTTCCTCCTCCAACACGTGCAAGATGAAAAACCGAACGACGTGGTGGCTAGCTTTATGGAACAATTCTACAGCCAGGTAACCGACCCGCCGGAAAAAATTGCTCTGCCTTTTGCGCTCACTCTCTCCCCTGCCTTTCACACTGCAGTTGATGCTGAAACCTTCATCCCGCAGCGCGGCCGGTTAAAAAAACTCATGAAAGTGAGCGAACTCAACGCCGCGGAATTCCTGCGCCAGCAGAAAGCCAGCTTTGAGAAAGACGACGTGCGCTTGCTAAAAGGCCTGCGCGAGCTGGCTGTTGCGCTAAATTTGACTGAACCACCGAAGCGCATCGAAGCCTTTGACGTGGCGAACGTGCAGGGGGAGCACGCCACCGGCAGCATGGTAACGTTTGTGAACGGCCGACCGGAGAAGAAGTGGTACCGCCGGTTCACCATTAAGACGGTGCAAGGCGCCAATGACCCAGCGATGATGCGTGAGGTGTTGGTGCGACGCTACGGCCACGCCCCCTCTGTCATTGCGAGCCTCGCAGCAGCGGGGCGAAGCAATCCCGATGATACAGTGGGATTGCCGCGTCGTCCCGCAAATAGCGGGACTCCTCGCAATGACAGTTGGCCCCTCCCCGACCTCATCATTCTCGACGGTGGCGCCGGCCAGCTCGGCGTTGTCACTCGCGCACTCGGCAAGATCGAAATTCCCATCATCGCCCTCGCCAAAGCGGGCCACGCGCACGAGCCGCAGCAAGGTGACCGCGAGCGCATCTTCCGGCTGAATAAACCACCGAAGAAGTTGCCGAACCCGTCGGACGGACTCTTCCTCATTGAACGCATCCGCGACGAAGCCCATCGCTTTACCATTGCCGGTTACCGCGGCAAGCATCGCAAAGCCAGCATCGGCTCGGCCTTGGATGCTATCCCAGGCGTTGGCCCAACCATAAAGAAGAAACTGCTGAAAGCCTTTGGTTCAGTTGCAAAAATCCGCCAGGCCACCGAGGCCGACATCGCAAAAGTCGTTGGGCCTAAGCTTGCGGAGAAAATTATTTCGCATTTATAGCCTTCCCCGCCCCTCTCTCGCCCGTTGGGCACTCTCCCCCCAAGGTGGGAGAGTAATAGAGAAATCCCTCATTCGTAATTCGTATATTTCCCGCCACTTATTGCAGTCAGAAGAAAAGTGGGCGGGATCCCGCCTCCATGGCGGGACGTATATTTTTTCGTATTTCGTAATCCTCTATGACTGACCTCGAAAAACGCCTTGAACTCAAAACCAAACGCCGCGAGAAAAAGAAAAAGCCCACAATGGCCGTGCAGGGCAAACGAGTGTTCCAGATTGTCCGCCTACACGCCAAACGAAAATCCAAGGCGTAGGGGCAGAGCTTACTCTACCCACATAACTGGGTCGAGCAAGCTCGACCCCTATATTTCCTAATCCCCTACTTCGTGAAGGTGAGAGTGGAGAGGATGGTTTCGTAGACTTTTCGATCTGCGGATGTGTATGAGTCATTCCCCGCACCATCAGTCTCGTAAGAGATAAAAAAAATGTTAGTGCCTGCAGCAATGTACACTTCCGCGTTAGAGTGGTCGGTCTGTGAGGTAACAAGCTTCACTGCTGGCAAGCCATCTAACGTTGTAACACTTTCTGAAGTCACACGGTCAGCAAAGGTAGTCTCGTAACCAGGGGGACCTTCTACGGCTTTCTTAATGTTTGCCACCCACTGCGCCGAAGTCAACTTGCTTGGATTACTAAAAACGTACACACGCATCAGCTCAAGCAGGCCGTCTCGTTTCGAGAAAGCATCAATAGCGAGCAGTTGATTGACTTGCAGTTCGGTTGTACTGATGACTCCGTCAGTTGGGTAGAGAAATGTAAAACGTGTTTGTGGATCAGAATACATCTTCCACGACGTCGTGCTAACCGTGCTACTCGTATTCGCGTTGGTGGATGCATTCACGTTTGCATTGGCATTCGTATTCGTATTCGTCGTAACGTTCGTGTTCCCGGTCGTCACGGCTGACCCAGCGATGGAACGGCACGTGCAAAAACCTGCTGCGCCAATAACAGTCACGCCGCAAATGGGCTGGTAGTTAGAATCACCGCCGCAATAGGAGATGCAGTCTGCATCACTATTGCAAACCAGCTGCAGCGCGGTGTTCGTATTTACTACTGGGATTTGCGTTTTGGACTCACCTTTGAATAACAATATCCCACCCACGACTACCCCGACGACCACAAGGCCGAGGAGGACGCCGAGTACTACTGCGATGCCTTTTGGTTGCTGCATACGGCTGTAGTATGGCACGCGCCTGCGACAGTTGACAAATCCTGCACAATCTTGTAGTCTGCACCCTACGTATATGAACTGGCAGCGCATCCTCTCGATTACGGAGATTACTACCGCCGTGCTCCTCACTATAGCCATCCTGCTCCAGGCGAAAGGCGCAGGCTTAGGCGCGGTGTTTGGCGGTGAAGGCAACGTGTACCGCACCAAGCGGGGCGCCGAGCGCGTCCTTTTTTTCTCGACCATTGTCCTGGGCGTCCTGTTCGCCGGTGCTGCTCTGGTCACGCTCATCATTGGCACGCAAAATTCATAAGTATTTGTGCGCAATCCCCTCTCGTTCTTGATTCCCATTAGACGGAAACTCACCGCCCGTTTCACCCACCGGTCAACGTCTGCACCGGCGGTTTCGGTTGACGCCGACCACGCCCTGGTACAAAACCTCAACGACTCCCGCTGGCCGACGTGGACGCAATTCTCATATATCTTCCGCTACCTGGGCAAACGCGAAGGCGTGCTCTTCCGCATTGCCATCGTGCTGCTCTTCACTTCGGCCGCGATCCTAGTGATCCGCTACATTGGCCGGCACTGGATTCCCGAGCCGACGATCGGCGGCAACCACACCGAGGCAATCGTCGGGTCGCCGCGCTTCCTCAACCCTGCCCTCGCCAGTTCGGACGTCGACATGAGTCTCACGCCGCTGGTGTACAGCGGGCTCCTGCGCTTGGCCGCCGATGGGACGTACGTCAACGACCTGGCAGCCGAGCTGACGGTTAGCAACGATGGCAAGACCTACACCGCCAAGCTCAAGCCTGGCCTGCAGTGGCATGACGGCGAGAAACTCACGGCAGACGACGTCCGCTTCACGTTTGAGATGCTGCAAGACCCGAACGTGGCCAGCCCCCGCTACACAACTGTTCGCGGCGTGAAGGTAGATGCACCGGATGACAACACCATTACTTTCGCGCTCGAGAAAGTCGACCCCACGTTCCAGAGCGTACTCGCAGTCGGCATCTTGCCGGCGCACATCTGGAGCGACATTCCCCCCTCAGCCCTGAGCACGACCGACTTCAACTTGAAACCCATTGGTAGCGGACCCTTCAAGTTCAAGGAGATTCGGAAGAAAGGGAAGACCGGGGGGGTCACCAGTATCGCACTGGAACGCTTCTCTAACACCCCAACGCCAGCGCGGCTGAAGGATCTGCAGCTCCGTTTTGTTGATGACGCGGATGCGAGCATAGATGCGTTGAGTAACGGGCAAGCGGACGGCTTACGCCTGGTAAGTACCGAGCAAATGGCGAAGGCGGAAAAGCTGCGTGGGACGAAGACGGTTGTGCAACCACTACCGCAGGTCGTGGCCGTGTACTTTAATGTGAAGAATGCGCTCTTCGCCCGACGGGAGGTTCGGTTGGCGCTACGTGCCGCCGCTGACCAAGCCCAAGTCATCGAGCGAGCACGGCCGCAAGCACCAGCGACGAATGGCGCGCTCTTGCCCGGTATGCCAGGTGCAGCAAACAATCCTCCGACTGCACGTACGCAGGACCTCGATGCCGCAGCCAAGCTGCTAACCGATGCGGGCTGGGCAAAGGACGGCAGCGTGTACGCCCGCAAAGGCCAAAAACTTTCATTCACCCTAGCAGTACCAGATGTGAAGGAGTACACCGATGCCGCCAGCGCGCTCGCCGAACAGTGGACAGCGTTCGGTGCCGAGGTGAAGGTGCAAGCGGTGGATACGTCGGTCATCAATAAAGAAATGATCAAGGGGCGAACGTTCGATACCATCCTGTACTCTGACCGCTACGATGGCACGTTCGACCTCTACCCGTTCTGGCACTCCACGCAGAGCTTCGACCCCGGCTTGAACCTGACAAGCTACTACAACAAAGATTTGGACAAGCTCCTCACCGACGCACGGCAGCTGACGGTGAACCCACAGGCGAAAGCCGAGGCGTACCAGAAGGCTGACACCATCCTGATGGCCGATGCCCCGGCTATCTTCCTCTACCAATCGTTCGCTCTCATCGTGCAGAAAGATAACCTGCGGTCGACCACCCCTCTGTCTTTACTCGAAGCGACGAACCGCTTCCTCGACGTGACCGACTGGTACGTGAAGACCAATCGAGTCTGGCACTGGAATCCCTAGAGACCAGCTAATCAATTGTGAAGTCATCCTAGGGGTGACATCCCGCCGATACCTTGCCCTTAATGCCTGGCGGGGTGGAATCCCTAGAGGTCAGTGCTATCCTGAAAGTATACCTAGGCCGCGGTGGTGAAATGGTATACACGCACGGTTCAGAGCCGTGTGGGGGCAACCCCATGGGAGTTCAAGTCTCCCCCGCGGCACCAGCCTTCGCTCCTCGTTTACACTCGGAGCTTTGGCTGGCAAGCCAGCTTACACATCAATCAATACTTATCTTACGAAACGAAGGCTGCCCTCCGTAGCTCAAAGAGCGAAGGGGGGCCAACCTGAAGCCTCGCTTAGCCCCACCACCGCGCGCTCGTTCCGCTACTGCGGAACTCCGCGCCACGCTGGTGGGGACCCCGATAAAAAATACAAAAAGCTCATCGCAGAAATTCTGCAACTCTCGTTCCTGAATTATAAATTATCAAATGTCAAAACGACATCGAAATCGACCAGCTCCCCCGAACCAAACTCGGTTCGCCCCACCCCAACCCAACGTCAGCCTTCCGCCGAAGGACACGCTGCGCATTATTCCCATCGGCGGCAATGAAGAAGTCGGCCGCAACTGCACCGTCTTCGAGTACAACCAGGACATCATCATCCTGGATATGGGTGTCCAATTCCCCGAGGAAGACATGCCCGGCGTGGACTACATTATCCCCAACCTCTCCTACCTCCACGGCAAGGAGAGCCGCGTGCGGGGCGTCATCTTCAGCCATGGCCACCTGGACCACATCGGCGCTTCGGCGCTCCTCCTGGAGAAGCTCAACTACCCGTTGGTCGTCGGCCGTCCGCTGACGCTCGCCATGGTGAAACACCGCATGGAGGACACCCAGAAAGGCGCCTCCAAACGCCTGCGTTCCATCGTCATTAAGAACGTCACAGATAAGGTTCGCCTCGGCGGCTTCCAAGTGAGCTTCTTCCCCGTGGACCACTCCATTATGGATGCAGTCGGCGTGGTGCTGCAGACGCCGCATGGCACGGTCATTCACCCCGGTGACTGGACGTACGAAGTGGATCCCGTGAACCGGAAGAAAATTGAGTACTCGGCACTGCGGAACTTGCCCAAGCCGACCATCCTCATGCTCGAGTCGCTCGGCTCCTTGAGTAGTAAGGAACGCGTGCCCGAGCGCGTCATGTATGCCAACTTGGAGAAGCTCATCCGCGAAGCCCCCGGCCGTATCATCATCGGCACCTTCTCCAGCCAGCTGGAGCGCATCAAACACGTGTTGGAGTTCGCCCAGAAGCTGGGGAAGAAAGTGGCGCTGGATGGCTTCAGCATGAAGACCAACGTCGAGATTGCCAAGCAGCTCGGCTACATCGCGGTGAAGGAGGCGCTCATGATTCCCATTGAAAAAATTCACGACTACCCCGACCGCAAAGTCATCGTCATGTGCACCGGCGCGCAAGGTGAGAACAACGCCGCCCTCTCCAGGATTGTGAATGGCAACCACCGCTCGGTGAAAATTCGGAAGACGGATACCATCGTCTTCTCCTCGTCCGTCATCCCGGGCAACGAGCGCACCATTCAGCGGCTCAAAGACAACCTCTACCGCCTTTCGGACAATGTCATTCACAGCGACATCATGGACGTGCACTCCAGCGGCCACAGCACAGCCACGGACATGCTCGCCGTGCTCCACCAAATCCACCCGACGTTCTTCCTGCCTGTGTACGCCAACCACTACTTCCTCAAGGAAGCGCAGAAGCTGGCCGTACGCGAAGGCTTCCCCAAGGAGCGAACTTTCGTGCTCGACAACGGCAACGTGCTGGAGTTCACGAAGGGCAAACCCAAGCTCCTGCCCCAGAAAGTCCGGACCGACTACGTGTTCGTGGACGGCCTGGGCGTGGGCGATGTGTCGAACGTCGTTCTGCGCGACCGGCAGAACCTGGCGAGTGAGGGCATGGTCATTGTTGTTGCCACAGTGGATCGCAGCACCGGCAAGCTGGTGGGCGAGCCGAACATTATCACGAATGGCTTTGTTTACGCCAAGACCAACGTCCGCCTCATCGACGAGATAAAAAAGAAGGTAAAGGCCTTACTCAAGGATGTTGACTCGCGCACGCAGGCCAACGAAGGGTACCTAAGCGCCCGCATTCGCGACAACCTGGGCACGTTCCTGTTCGTGAAAACCGAACGTCGGCCAATGATTATCCCTGTGATACTGGACGTCTAACTGTCATTGCGAGGGTCGCAACAGCGGCCCGCGGCAATCTTGCTGTTGATTGTGCAATAGCAGGATTGCTTCGTCGTTGCTACTCCCCGCAATGACAAATAGAAAAACCACCTAACTCAGGCGGTTTTTTTGGTCACTTGACGAAAATTGTACCCCATATCGTAAAAAGTGCTATACTATTCAGGCAAAAATCAGAAGCTTCAACGTTCCCATAAGGCGTCTGCTTGTCGGCAACTCCATGGGTGAACCCAAACTATCTCACAACGCTTTCTTCTCCTCCCGTCAGTCGGCGGTAGGCTTAATTCTCTATTCCTTAACCTAGCGTTTTATGCGGAAAACAACGTTTCGCGCAGTCCGGGTCACTCTCGGCGCCCTGACTGTGCTGGCCACTCTATTCGGGCCATTCGGGGGGAACATGACCCAAACCCTAACCGCCCGAGCCGAAGAACGACCGAAGACTGCTTCGGGTTCAATCACCTACAAAGGCACGACGACCCCGGTCGTTGGCGCGTACGTCAATGCCTGGCCATTCACCCCCGGGGGCATGGGTGGGTCAGGAACTACTGACGCAAGCGGCGTGTACACGATCACGCTTCCCGCCTCCGCTGGAGCGTACGGCATGAACTTGGGTGCTCCGGCAGGGGCCGACTGGTCGTACAACGAACCACCGTACGAGCTATCCTTTATCAACGACAGTACAGTCGAATCCCGAACCGTGAACTTCCAGGTGACCAAAGCAACGGCCACTATTACCGGCACCGTCACCCGAGACGGCGCACCGGTCACGGAAGGGAATATCAACGCCTGGTCTACCAACGGTCCGGGGGGTGGGGGCAATGCCCAAGTTATCAGCGGTAGCTACACCATGCGCGTACCCGCTGGCTCATTCAACATCGGCTTCTGGAGCCCAGATCAAACCCTGACTGCAGCACAGACCGCCGTGGTCATCGCCGATGGCCAGACCATCACGGCGAACTTAATTGTGAAAGCCAAAACCGCCCACCTCACCGGCCGCATCATTGATGGCAGCGGCACGCCAATTTCGGGTGTGCGCATGAATGCCTTCTGCATGGCTCCCGGCGCCGCCGGGGTGCAGAATGGCCCGCAACCTGGGGTGAACGGAAATTTCACGACTTTGGTGGATGGCACTTTTGACATTCCTATGCTCGCCGGACGCTGCAACGTCAACGTGGATAACTTCCAACGCCCCGAAGACGCCGGGTTACCATCGTACGTGTACAACGGCAAACCTCTGGAAACAACCCTTGACACGGACACTTCCTCATTTGGTTTTGGAGACATCACGGTAGTGAAAGCTGACGCGACCATTCTGGTGAGCGTCATCAAGGAAGACGGCACGCCTGCCACGGGCTTGAATGGCTACGTGTTTGCGCAGAAAGCTGGCGAGGAGCAATTCGGCCCAGGCCAGAACTTCGGCGGCCCACTCATGTTCGATGGCAAAGCGACAATCAAGATGCCATCGTCAGTCTTCTCCCTGGTGAAGCTCGGCATGCACCTCCCGCCCGAAGCCGAGTACTCGGTCGCCGAAGCACCGACCGTCTCGGTCGTTGCCAACAGTACGTCGACGGCAACCTTGAGGGTGCAGAAGAACAATTCCTCCATTTACGGGGCGCTCGTGGACCAGAATGGTATCCCCCTCTCCACATGCACGCCGCCGGCTGGCCAATTCAGCTTTGGTGATGTGTTCGTGAATAGCACCGAAAAAGGCGGTCGGGGGGTGCAGTTCAAGAGCGACTGCAGCTACAAAGTCTCGGTCGTGGCTGGCACCTACCAGTTCAACTACCACTTCAGCGACGGCACGGGCTTGCTCAACGCCAACCAAGGCCAGGACAAAGTAGAAGTGCATGCGGGCGAGAACGTAGTTAAGAACATTACCGCCCTCGTCGGTGACGCAAAGATCAATATCACCGTCCTTGACCCCACCGGCGCGCCAGTGCAAACCTTCGTGGATGCCGGCAATGAAATTGAGCTCTTCGGCAAGCCAGGCGACCAAGGTGGACCAAACAACAATGGCCCAAAGGATCTCGGCGGCGCGCAGTTCAAAGACAAGAACGGCAAAGCCGGTGATCCGTTTGAGGTCTGCATGAAAGCGTACCAGAAGAAGGACGCCAAACAGATTAAAGCGTGCGAAGGCATGAAGCTCCCCGATATCTCGACCGGCCCCGGCGGTTGCAAGAACGTTGGCGCGTGCGTGAAATTCTGCATGGTGCCGAAGAACCAAGCGGAGTGCGGGAAGTTCAAGGGGCCCGAACAGGGTTCAGGGGGTCAGTCCAAGCCGCAGACCGGCCCGGGCGGGTGCAAGACGGACGCCGAGTGTAAGGCGTACTGCTCCAAGCCCGAGAACCAGAAGACCTGCCAAAACTTTGGACCGCCACCAGGAGAACAGGGTGGCAGTCTCACCGGTGTCTCGTTCTTCAAAGGCACGGTGAAAGGTGAATCGACCAACACGGGTGACCGCGCGCAAGGTGGTGGACCGCGGCCAGAGGATTTTAAAAATGTCCTGCACACCGGTTCACAAACCAATGCCAAAGGCGTTGGGACGATTACGTTGCTCAGCGGCCATCTGTACGAAGTCCACGTGAATGCGCCTCCAGGCTCACCCTGGATGCCGGCGCAGTCGCAAACCGTTGACTTCCGAGGAAGCGCCAGGACTGCAAACCTCACCTTCGCCCTCCGCCAGGCTGATGCCAAGATTACTGGGAAGGTCGTCGGTGGTGGCCAGTTCGGCTTCTGCCACGGCTGGGAAGAATCTGGTAACTTCTCGGGCGGCCAAGCCCAAGGTGGGAAGTTTGAAATCAACGTCACCAAGGGTGT
Organism: bacterium; assembly: GCA_030689605.1. GTDB lineage: Bacteria > Patescibacteriota > Patescibacteriia > PEXW01 > PEXW01 > CAIPSZ01. The sequence goes on from JAUYFT010000006.1 coordinate 16,753, forward strand.
ATGGCACATTGGCTGCGACGCCCCATCGGGCAATGACTTCTTCCGCAGCGAGGAAGTGACGATTGTGGTGGATGGCTCGCAAAAAATCATCACCCAGAACTTCGTCCTCGCGAAGAACAGCAACTTCCGTATTCCCAATCCAGTCTCGCAAACCACCGATGCCACCCAGGCATTCTCCATGGCTCTGGAAGATGGAACGACGGTGGTGGCGGGCGCGTCTGCCTTCGCCACGAGCGGGAACGTGACCATTACCGCCACGCCGACCGCCAACCTCATGAGCCAAGCGGACGCTAAACCGGCGTGGTATGGCTATGACTTCAAGGCCATCAACGCTTCGACCGGGGCGGAGATTACCAAGTTCAATTCCAGCGTCACGATCACCTTCAAGTACACCGACAAAATGCTTGAAGCCGCGGGCGTGGATGAAAGCGCTTTGCTCCCCCGCTACTTCGACGACACCACAAACACCTGGAAGACCCCGTCGAACGCCACGCAGGATATCGCTAATAACACCCTCACGGTGACCAGCGACCACTTCTCCAAGTGGAGCCCAACCTCGAACGGTAAGTCCAAAGCGACGACGGCCGTCACTGTGGGTACGGGGAAGAACAAGGGGACGTTCACCATTGGCAGCGGCAAAACCGCGAAGAAAGTAACGGCCTTCGCCGGAACCGCACTGAATGTCTCGACTGCGAACCTCGGTGGAACGACTGGCCAACTCGTCTTCGCCGCTCCCAGTGAAAACCTGAAGAAGGGCACTAGCAGTGTGAAGGTGTACACCACCAAGGGCAAACTCGTGAAGACGCTTACACCGTATGGCAACAACGGCGCCATCAGTCTCCTGCTATCAGATATCACCAAGGATGGGAAGAATGACCTCGTCGCCAGCCAATCAGCGAGCAAGGCAAAAATCTACGTCTACGACGCAACGAAAAAGTATAAATCGTACAGCCTAGACTCTGGCGCACGGAGTGGCAGCACGGTTAAGGTGACGACACTCGCCGCTCAGCAAGCTGGGGTGGCAAGTCTCACCGTATTGGTGCAGACCCGCGGCAAGAACAGCCTGAAGGTCTACGGCTTCAGCAAGGGAAAGCTGTCGCCCACGAGCCTGAACGAAGGGAGCTCGCGCATCAAGATTGCCGGCACGTCAGTGAGCTTGAACATTCTCAAACCCGCGGGCAAGGTGACCGCAGGCAAGCTCTCGACGACAAGCACGACGGCCAAGCTCACCCTCAAAGGCTCGAACTTCGACCGGAGTTCCGTCGTAACCATTAGCGGGACGACAACCAAGGTCAAGTACGTCAACGGCAGCCAGATCACGGTTACCGTAAATGGCACAGCCTTAACCAAGGGGAAGACCTACACCCTAAAGATCGTGAACCCCGATGGCGGCACCGGCACCATCAAGGTGAAGGCCACCTAGCGGTAACATCAATTGTTACACTCCCCCGCCCCACCAGGGCGGGGGAGTTTCGTTTTCTGGATACGCACGCTACACTACCCCCATGGCCAAACTACGCATTATCTCCGGCATCCAGCCAACCGGGAAACTCCATTTAGGCAACTACTTGGGCTCGCTCAAACACTTCGTCGAGCTGCAAGATAGTGGCAAGTACGATTGCTTCTTCTTCATTGCGGACCTGCACAGCCTGACGGAGAACTATAACCCCCAGCAGAAACAGGCTGACGTGCTGGAAGTCATTGCCACGTTCTTAGCACTGGGCTTGGACCCGAAGAAGTCTACGCTCTTCCTGCAGTCTGCTATACCCGCACACACGCAGCTCGCCTGGATTTTCAACACGCTCACACCTATGGGCGAGCTGGAGCGCATGACGCAATATAAAGACAAAGCCAGCCGGCAGAAGAACAACGTCAACGTCGGCTTGTTCACCTACCCAGTACTGATGGCCGCCGATATCCTTATCTATAAACCTTTTGGTATACCCGTGGGCCAAGACCAAATCCAACACGTGGAACTCACGCGCGCAATCGCCAGAAAATTCAACACCAAGTACGGCGAGCTTTTCCCCGAGCCAAAGGAGTTGCTTACCCCAGTGCCCAAGGTAATGAGCTTGCTGGAGCCAGAGAAGAAAATGAGCAAGTCCCTGGGCGACCAGCACGTCATCAACCTGACTGATGAGCCGGACGTCATCAAGAAGAAACTAGCCCGCGCCGTAACCGCCACCGAAGGCGGCAGTGAGAATCCTGGCGTCGAAAACCTTCTGACAATTCTGGAACAGTTTGATGCAGAAAAATCGAACGCCTTCTGGAAGCAAGAGGCTGATCGAGAGATTCGTTACAGCGAAGTGAAAGCCGTACTCACTGATACACTCGACAAAGCCTTTGCCACTTTCCGCAAAGAATACGCACGCCTGCTTGCACACCCAAAGGAATGTGCTAAGGTTCTGCACACTGGAAATATCGCTGCAGCAAAAGTCGCCACTGCGACACTCGCTGAAGCCCTGACCAAAGTCGGTCTACAGGAATAGCAAACAACAAACGTTGAAAGGAGGTGTTCTTTGAAACAACTCGTGCTTTCGATATGGTACTGGCTGCCGCGCTCCATCTTCCGCAAGCCGAACATTATCGTGGGTCAACCTATTCCCATGGATGACCTTCGGCAGGTTCAGAACCTACGCGAGAAAATCGAACGGATCAACGTTCGGATTATTGAAGCTATCCTCGAACTTCGGGACGAACTCCAAGCAAAAAAGCAAACGAATAATGCACAGAACGCCTAACCGCCGGTTCAACCCTGAACCGGCGTTTTTTCTTGTCCCCTCTCATCATTGGCCGCGCCCGCTTCGCCTGCGAAGCATGGCGGGCGGGGGAGAGGGGTAAATGAGACTTACTCGAAGGTCTTTATCAACGCGATCCTTCGACTCCCTCCGGTCGCTCAGGATGACCGCCGATTATTCGAAAGATTTTATTATGGCGGTCACCTCATCCCGCCTCTGCTCCATCAATTCTTTCGATAAGGCTTCTAAGTTGAGGCGGAGCAATGGTTCCGTATTGGAGGAGCGCACGTTCATGTGCCAGTCCGGGTACTCCACGCTGTAGCCGTCCATTTCATAGGTGTTGTCGCTGGTGTACTTGGCTTTAATGGCGGCCAGCGCCGCCTTCTGGTCTTTCACCGTAAAGTTAATTTCCCCGGTGATGAAGTACTTATGCTCCAATGCCGAAAGGAGCTCGGCCATCTTCTTGCCGCGACGGCTGACCATTTCTAAAACTTTAAGCGCCGGCACCATGCCCGAGTCCGCACCGTGGAAGTCTTTGAAATAGTAGTGCCCGCTCACTTCCCCGCCAAAGCAGGCGTTCTCGTCGCGCAGACGTGTCTTGATAAAGGCATGCCCCACGCGATTCATAAGTGGTTTTCCACCTGCTGCTGTGACTAAATCCTTCACGCACCAGCTGGCGCGGCAGTCGTAGACAATTGGTGAGCCCGGATACTTGAGCAGCATTTCCTCGGCGAGCAAGGCGGTCATGAAGTCCCCTGGGATGAATCGGCCTTTGTCATCAATGCAGAAGAAGCGGTCGCCATCGCCGTCAAAAGCAAAGCCCAGATCCGCGCCTTCGCTCACCACGCGGGCTTGCAGCTCACGCCGGTTTTCTTCTTTCAACGGGTCACCGCCATGATTCGGGAATGTCCCATCAGGATCAAAATACATTGGAATAACCGTCACCTGCGGAATCTTGGCCATGAGCCGCTGGATTGCCGGGCCGACCATGCCGTTGCCGGTATCAATTACGACCTTGAGCGGTTTAATGGCGCTCACGTTGATGAGGCTTAATACTTTTTCCGTGAACGAATCTGCAAGGTCGACCTTTCGAATCGTGCCTACACGGTCGGCTTTTGGAAACTCCCCTTTCATGGCCAAATCCCGAACTTCAGGGATGCCATCTGTACCACTCAACAGAAACGGCATCTCGCGCACCATCTTGAACCCGTTGTACTGTGCGGGGTTGTGCGACGCCGTCACCATCATGCCTGGTAGTTTCAAGGTAGCGCAGGCGTGGTAGTACTGGTCTGTGCCCACCATGCCAATGTCCACCACATTGCAGCCTTGCTCGGTAATCCCCTTCACCACCGCCTGCCACAAACCCGGCCCAGACACGCGCATGTCGCGCCCCACGGCAATTTCCTTGGCGCCCAGGTACATCACAAACGCCCGCCCGACCTGCTCCGCAACCTGTTCATTAATCGTGTCAGGATACGTGCCGCGAATGTCGTAGGCTTTGAAGATTTTTGGGTCCATAGGGCAAAAGAAAAAGGCCGAAGTATAAGGGCAGTCTACCATTTTCCTCCTATCAACAGAACTCATGCTCAATCAGCACTCCGGGGGTTTGGGGGCGCAACCGCGTACTGTAAAACACGTACTGAGGACGACCACAAAATGAGCATGTGGAGCCCCCAACGGTCTTTTGGCTCCACCTTTTCTGACGCCAGAAAAGGTGGTATATACGTGACTACACATAAAGACCTGACAAACATAAGACCGTTCACCCGAACTACCGCGAGATCCCGGGTCAAGCCCGGGATGACAGTGGTAAAAATCCTCGCTACACTCCCCTCATGTCCATCCTGCAAACCGAAGACCCGGAAATCAGCAAGCTCATCAATGCCGAACTGGCGCGCCAGCAGGACGGCTTGGAAATGATCCCGTCCGAGAACTTCACCAGCCGGGCGGTAATGGAGGCCATGGGTTCGGTGCTGACCAACAAGTATAGCGAGGGCTACCCAGGCGCGCGGTACTACGGTGGGAACAAGTTTATTGATGAAGTGGAGAACCTGACCCGCGACCGCGCCAAGCAACTCTTCGGCGTAGCCCATGCCAATGTGCAGCCCTACTCCGGCTCGCCGGCAAACCTGGCCATCTACTTTGCCTTGCTCGACCCAGGTGACACGGTGCTGGGCATGGACCTGGCCCAAGGCGGCCACCTGACGCACGGGTACAAGTTCAACTTCTCGGGTAAGTTCTTCCACGCCGAGAATTACGGGGTAGACCAGAAGACGCACCTACTGGATTACGACGCGATTCGGGAAAAAGCGAAAGCGGTGAAACCGAAGATGATCATCTGCGGGGCAACCGCCTACCCGCGCATTATTGACTTCCAAAAGTTTCGCGCAATTGCAGACGAAGTTGGCGCATATCTGGTGGCCGACATCTCGCACATCAGCGGCTTGGTCATTGCCGGCGAGCACCCGTCCCCTGTCCACTACGCGGACGTGGTTATGACCACCACGCATAAAACCCTGCGTGGCCCGCGCGGCGCCATGATCCTGCTGCCCAAAGTGGCAGACCGCTACCACGACCAGTACCACCCCAAGACCAAGCGCGACCTGGCAGGACTCGTTGACGCGGCTATCATGCCTGGCTTGCAGGGCGGGCCGCACAATCACCAAACTGCGGCTATTGCTGTGGCGCTCAAAGAAGCTGCGACACCAGAATTCAAAACCTATGGCAAGCAGATTGTGAAGAATGCGAAGAAGCTGGCCGAAACACTGGTAGCCGAGGGCATTACCCTCATTACTGGCGGCACGGATAACCATTTGATTTTGATGGACGTATCCCCGCTCGGACTCACTGGCAGCCAAGCCGAAACTTTGCTCGACAGCGTGGACATTACCGTGAATAAAAACCTTATCCCCTACGACCCACGCAAGCCCATGGATCCGTCTGGCATTCGCCTCGGCACACCGGCGCTCACCACCCGCGGCTTTACCGAAGACGACATGGTTGCCGTGGGCAAAACCATTGCCGCGGTGCTGAAAGCGCCGGACAATGAAACGGTTCTTAGTGTGGCTCGTATGGCCGTGGAAAAATTGACCGATGCACATCCGCTCTATTCCTAATGTCATTGCGAGGCCCGAGCCTCACGAGGGCCGCGGCAAACCCGCTTCTACAAAGACCAACTCTAATATTCAACGGGATTGCTTCGTCTCGCTGCTGCGTGACTCGCAATGACAATACTATGAAACGTAAACACACCACCCTGGGCAAACCAAGAACAATATTCCAAGGACGAATCTACAAGATTACCGAGGTTCCAGCGGTGCTGCCCGATGGTTCAAAAAAAATATTCGAGCTTGCATATCGAGCGCCAATGGTTGTGGTACTTGCGTTTAACGCTGAGCGCGAACTACTCGTAACTCGTGAATATCGAGAGCGTTACAAAAAATATTTTTGGCATCTCCCTGCTGGCCGTGCCGAATCGAAGAACCACAAAAAGGAGGCGCTGCGTGAACTGCGGGAGGAAACTGGCTACACGGCAAAAACTTTGCGCTTGCTCTACGCAACTACGGCTGGCTACTCGTGGCCAGTCTATGCGTATGTTGCGAAAGGCCTCTCACGTGCTCCCCTTCCAAAAGAACTGGGTGAAGATATTACAGTAGTCCCCATGAGTCTAGGGAGGGCCGAACGGCTCGCCCTGACGGGAAAATTTGTTGACCCGTTCCTAGCGTACACAATTGCGATTGCAGCATTCACGGTTCGTTCCAAAGGCTGGAAGAGCTTACTACGCTAAAGCATGCATATGACGACCAAGCGTAAACATACAATGTTAGGCAAGCACCGCTTTGTCTTCAAGGGCATTATCTACAGCATTAGCCATAGCACAGCCACGCTGCCAAATGGCCGGAAGAAAACGTTCGAGTACCTGCACCGTGTCCCGACGTCCGTAGTGTTACCGTTCGATGCCAAGCGCCGGCTTATCGTGACGAAAGAGTATAAAGAACTCGCCGGACGATTCATCTGGCATTTAGTTGTCGGCCAAGTTGAAGGCCGCACACCGAAGCAGGCCGCGCAGCTCGAGCTCCAAGAAGAGGCGGGGTTCAAAGCGAAACGGTTGAAGCTCTTCTACCGCTCCCCCATGCACAAGAACTGGCCACTCTACGCTTACGTGGCGACAGGCCTAACACCCTCTAAGCTGCCTGGCGACCCGGGCGAAGACATTCGTGCTGTTCCAATGACCCTAGCCAAAGCCGAACAACTGGCGCTCATGAATAAAATTGAAGATCCAGTACTCGCCTTCCTCGTCGCGAAGGCGGCGTACATCGTGCGCACTAAGGGTTGGACAGCATTGCTGGGAAAATAATCTCAAGCGCAGGTCTCCCCGCCTGCCTTCGCCTACGTGCTCGGCATTGGCGGGCAGGCGTGCCTGCGCGAACATTAACGCGCGGGCAGAGACGCCCGCGCTTGCTTTGTGTTGGTTACCCCGCTACAGTTCGAGCAAAGAAAATGAACCTTCTAGCTTCGGAGGTGCCCAATGGCACACACCCGCCGCGACGTGCACCCGACCTTCGGGTACATTGCCGTGAACCTGGCAGAGCTGGGTGAACGTTTGGGCAGCCCGCCCATGCGCGCCCATGAGCTGCTCAAGGAGTTCGAGCGACTTACCATCCGCTGCCACCCCTACGATCTCATCCGCGTTGCCCACCGATGCATGGGCATGCGCTACCGTCGTGACGCAGCCCGCAGCGCCCGCCCGCAAACGTTCGACTGCTCCACCTTCGTGCAGTACGTGTACGCCCATGCCGGGCTCTGGCTGCCACGCTACGCCCACCTAATGGTGGACTACGGGAAAGTTGTTGAGTCTCCGTACCAACCCGGCGACTTGCTCTTCACCACCGGCAAGAGCGCGTGGCAACATCCCGAGTACCCGGAGAGGATTGGCCACGTGGCCATAGTGACCACGGGAGGAACGTGCATGCATACCGATAATCTCGATGCAAAACGAGTTATCGAAATGCCCATTGCCCAGCTCCAGTGGCCCATCTCCGTTGCCAAGCGCCTGCTGGACAACGTACAGGAGTGCTACGTCGCCCAGCTCCCGAGCCACTTGCTCTGGGTTCAGAGCTCTGCCGAGCTTGAAGCCTTGATGCGCAAGCACCTGCAGGCAACCTACCGCCCGCGTTCAGACTGAACGCTGGCGGTTTTTCTTTGCCAGCAGGCAAAGAACCCTGCACCGGAGCCTCACGAAGTGAGGAGCAACTGGTGCAGGGTCAACTACTTCCTGCTAGCATGACAGTCATGCAGTACGCCGCCTACAAACGCAGCCAAAAATACCTGGAAGCCCTGCCCCAACAGGTCTTTGCTCCACGCCACCAGCAACCCGAACTGTCCTTAGAGCGCACGCGCCGACTCTTAGCGCACGTTGGGAATCCTGAAAATAAATTCCAGTACGTCCACGTCACCGGCACATCTGGCAAAGGCACGGTGAGCACCATGGTGTATGAAATGCTCCGCACTGCGGGCAAACGTGTTGGCCTTTTCACGTCTCCGCACGTCACGACGACGCTGGAGCGTATCGCACTCAACGGCAAACTTACGTCGGTTGCAGATTTCCTGTGGGCTTTCCAGAAAGTGAAGCCGTACGTGGATCAGTGTCTGACTCAAGAACGAAAGTACGTACCCTCACACTTTGAAACGCTGCTGGCTATGGCCATGCTCATCTACCAGCGGCGCGGCATACGGTGGGTGGTGCTGGAGGTTGGCTGCGGCGGCGAATTTGACCCGACCAACATCATTGCCGCGCCGAAGGTCGTGGTAGTCACTAACATCGGCCTGGATCACCAGCACCTCCTCGGCCGAACGAAAGCGAAAATTGCCTGGACTAAGGCTGGTATCTTCAAGCAGGGCTCGCTCGGCTTTTCAGCAGAAGCAGACCCACGGATCCGCGCTGTACTCGTACGCCGTGCACGCGCTGCATGCGTGCCGTTACGCTTTATACACACCAGCGCACATACCAACCACAAAGAGGCGAACCAGGAGCTAGCCATTGCAGTTGGCAAAGCACTCCGCCTACCGGTGCGTGCAATTGTGGTAGGCATTCGCACGGCTCACTTGGCCGCCCGCATCGAGCGCATCGCCCTCAATGTCATCATCGATGGCAGCCATAATCACGACAAACTCTCCGCCCTCGCCCAAACAATCCGCGTGCTAGACTACAAGCGCATACACGTGCTCTTTGGTATTGGGAGTAAGAAAGACGTGGTGAAGAGCTTGCGGCCACTCGTATCGCTCACCAATCACTGGACGCTGACTAAAGCGAATGTACCCTACCCGGTGCCCATGTCGCCACAACGAATTGCTAGGGCGCTGCGTTCCATCCAAGCCAAAGCTCGCGTCACCATCCAGCCGAACGCTGATCGTGCACTCAAAAAAGCTCTACGAACCCGCCAACCAGATGAATTACTCCTCATCACTGGCAGCTTCTACCTTGCCGGCCAGCTTCGCCAACACTGGGTACTAGAAAAGAGTATTTTGGAAAAGCGTACGGCTTTCCCACCACCAGCCGGACTAAAGTCCGTTAGAAAAAATTCGTAATTCGTACTTTCGTATCTTTCATTCGTAATTCGTATATTCGTAGTATTTCATTCGTATTTCGTAATTTCGTATCCCTTTTCGTAATTCGTAATGTACCCCATTGACGGTCGACAACTCGCTGCCCGCATCCGCGCCGAACTCAAGGTAAAAGTTGCGGCTATGGCCACGAAGCCCGGGCTCGCCATTGTCCTCGTGGGCGATGATGTTGCTTCCCACACCTACGTGCGGCTCAAAGAAAAAGCCGCGCGCGAAATTGGCCTACATTTTGTCCGTTGCGAATTTCCCGCGAACACCAGCGAAGCCGCGGTGCTCACTCGCATTGCTCAACTCAATGCCGACCCAAACATCCACGGCATTATCGTGCAGCTCCCCTTGCCTAGCCAATTGGATGCCGATCGCGTGGTGAATACCATTGCGCCCGCGAAGGATGCGGACGGTTTTTTGAAAGCATCGTTAGAGAAATTCCGAACTGACGCAGCTGCTCTCCCGCCCGTGCTGTGCGAAGGCATCTGGCGGCTCATTACCAACACTGGTCAGGCTTACACGAATGCGAAAGCCATCGTGCTGGCCAACTCCACAACATTTGGCGAACCCATGGCCTTGCTCCTCACCCGCAACGGCCTGGACGTCCAGATAGCCTACCCACCGTTCCACCACAGCCAAGAGCTGACGCTCGCTGCGGACGTCACCGTCATTGCAATTGGTAAACCACACTTCTTGCAAGCAAAAGACGTGAAGCCTAACGCAACAATCATTGACGTTGGCTACACCCGCGTGAAGGACAAAGATGTCGGCGACGTGGACGCCGAGAGCATGGTCACTAACCCTGGCTGGCTCACGCCCGTGCCCGGCGGGGTTGGGCCAGTAACTGTTGCCATGCTGTTGGAGCGAACTGTACGATTAGCTTTGGGCTAGAGCTTGCCGGTTCCGAGCGGGTTGTACCCGCCCTGTACTTCCTGGCCATCAGTGTAACCGTCACCATCGGTGTCGGGCTTGCGTGCATCGGTCTTATATTGCAACTCATCGGCGTTAGATAGTCCGTCGCCGTCGGTGTCGATCGTGGCTACGTTTGTATTGCTCGCATTCGCATTTTGGTTCGGGTTTACAAGGCTGCTGGCATTTGTAGAATTTGCATTCCGGTACAGGTTCGCGCTGGGGAAGACGTCATTCGTGCTCGCGTTGCCGTTCTTCGCTCTGGGGTTTACGATGGTAACGCTGTTGGTATCCAGCTTGGGCGTTTGGGTGCTCCGGCCGAAAAAGACGAATGCCAGGGTTCCCCCAGCTATAAACAGGAAAACAATGATGGAACCAAGGATGATCCACTTCTTTTGCGCGTGCTCGTCATCGGGATTCACTACGTGCTCGGTTTGCGCCAGGATGTAGGCGACCTTCTTCTCGTCCGGCTTTGGTACCGTGCGAATGGGTTTTATTGGACCCCAATCTTTCGTAGCGTCATTCGACGGCACGCTCTGTGGTGAGGGCATGGCAGGAGCGGCGGGCTTCAGCGGCGCCGGCCGTGACCACGGACCGGGAATATCAACTGGCGTCTGTACCGGTGGTGGCGGTGTAGCTGTTGGCTTCCGGAGCCAAGGCGGGAGTGGTGCGCTACTTGTTGGCGTGGGCGGCGTTTGTTGATCAACCATATGTGAAGTATATCCTACCTTTTGTATTTCCCAAAAACCCTGGTAGTATCCCTGCGTATGGCATTACAAATAGGCATCGTTGGATTACCGAACGTTGGCAAGTCAACCCTCTTCCGCGCCCTCACGAAGAAGCAGGTGCCTGCGGAAAACTACCCATTCACCACGATAGATCCGAATGTCGGCGTGGTTGAGGTGCCGGATGACCGGTTGCCCCAGCTGGCGAAAGTGAGTAGCTCGGAAAAAATCGTGCCCGCCATCTGTGAGTTCGTAGACATTGCCGGCTTGGTGCGGGATGCCCACAAAGGCGAAGGTTTGGGCAACAAGTTCTTGGCGAACATCCGGGAGGTGACGGCAATCGCCCACGTCGTCCGCGTCTTCACCGATCCTGACGTCATCCACGTCGATAACCGCGTCGATCCCACGAGTGACGTTGAGACGATCGAAACCGAATTGGCTTTGGCAGATTTGGACATTGTAAAAAAACGGATC
>JAUYFT010000014.1 GCA_030689605.1 bacterium
TCTTTAAACAGTCCACTTTTGATTTTTAAATGACACGACCGAATTAAAGGTTGACGCCGGATGTCGGACACAGTACAGTAGAAGTGTTATCAGGAACCCATGTTCTTTAACGCCGGTTCTATCCCGACGGCAAAACCGAACCTATCGATCGCCTCCTTTCCATGTTTTCGACCGCCCCGGCTGCAGCTCACACAGCCGGGGCATTTTTCATTCCTCGTTGACAATTCCCGCCGAAAGGTTGACAGGAAACACCAATCCCGCTATAGTCTCTGCGTCTCAATATTCACTGGTACGGTGACATCGGCTCCCCCTCGACTTTCGCTCGGGATGGCTAGGTCACCGCGAAAGGACCACGCTATGCTCGACAAGACAGCCAAGGATAGGATCATCAAGAAGTACAAGACGCACGAAGGGGACACGGGCTCGCCCGAGGTCCAGATTGCCATACTCTCGCACGAGATCACCCAGCTGACAGACCACCTGAAAACCCACAAAAAGGACTTTAGCTCGCGCCGCGGCTTGCTGAAAAAAGTCGGCCAGCGCCGCCGCCTCATGGTCTACCTCCAGCGCGAGGACAACACCCGCTTCGAAGAGCTCGCCAAAAAGCTGAAGCTCAAGGCGCAAACCTACGTTATTCCCACTGCCCCCGCCGAATAATGATTTCCACCGCAGACCAACGCATCGGCGTCTTCGTAGACCTCTCCAACCTCTACCACTCGGCACGACGGCTCCACGGTTGTCGGCCCAACTTCGGCACCATCCTGGAGAAGGGCGTGGCGGGTCGGAACATGATCCGCGCCTTCGCCTATGGCATCACCAACCAGACGCCGGAAGAGGAGAAGTTCTTTGAGTCGCTCACCAAAGTTGGGTACGAGCTGCGGATGAAGGAACTGCAAACCTTCTCCGATGGCACCAAGAAAGGCGACTGGGACGTCGGCATTGCGGTAGATGCGCTCCGCTTCTCTAAAAAACTCGACGTGGTCATTCTGATTACCGGCGACGGTGACTTCGTGCCCCTCGTGCAGGCTCTGCAGCATGAAGGCGTCCGCGTGGAGGGCATGGCCTTCGGCCTTGCGACCTCAATCAAACTTAAGGAAGCCGTGGATCAATTCACTGACCTATCCTTAGACAAACGCTCGTTCCTGATTCCCAGCAAGCTCGCCCGCGAAGGCCGCCTACGCCTGCTGCGTCGCTAACAATACTCATTCGTTTTCTCTCTTAACCTAAGGCTCTTGCTCGCGTTCGTAGTTTGAAGTCAGCAGCGTACGTGCCAGCCACGCGCTCTCCTGACTGCAAACTGTGGGTGCGGCGGAGCCAAAAGAAAGGTCCGCCCCTATGGCAGACATCAAGACATTCACCGCCGAAATCGGCGGCAAGACCCTAAGCATCCAGACGGGCAAGTACGCCGGCCTGGCGAACGCCGCGTGCACCGTCCAGTACGGTGACACCGTCGTGCTCGCCACCGTGGTGCGCGCAAGCTCCGTGCGCGAGGGCATCGACTACTTCCCGCTCATGGTGGACTACGAGGAACGCCTCTACGCCGCCGGGAAAATTAAAGGCTCGCGCTTCATCAAGCGTGAAGGCCGCCCGACCGATGAGGCCATCCTCACCGGCCGCGTCATTGACCGTTCGGTACGCCCGCTCTTCGACCAGCGCATGCGCAACGACGTGCAGGTTTCCGTACTCGTCCTCTCCGTGGACCAGGAGAACGACCCGGACATGCCAGCGCTCATCGGCGCTGCCACTGTCCTCTCTATGTCCGAAATTCCGTGGAACGGACCCTTAGCCGGCGTCCGCGTTGGCCAGATCAACGGCGAGTGGGTCTTAAACCCCTCTTACGAAGCGCGTGACAAATCTGACCTGGATCTGGTACTCGCCGCGAGCAAAGAGAAAGCCGTGATGATTGAAGCCGGCGCCAAGCAGGTGGACGAAGCAACCGTCGCCGGCGCGGTGGAGTTCGGCATGAAGCACAACCGCAAGATCATCGAACTCATCGAGCAGGTGGTGGCCGCCGTCGGCAAGCCGAAAAACGTCATTGCCACCGAAGGCGCAGACGCCGAGGCCAAGCAAAAGTTGCACGCCAAGGTGGAGGCATTCTTTACCCCAGAGCGAAAGCAGGGTCTCTTCGCCGACCCGACCAAGCAAGCACAGAGCACAGCCATTAAGAATCTTACGACTGAGCTCGACGTCATGCTGAAGGCTGACAACGAGGTGAGCAAGGACGAGCGCGCCACAGGGGTTGGCATGCTGGATGAATTCATCAGCGAAGCCGCCATGGCTTTGGTGCTGGAAACCGGTAAGCGCGTGGACGGCCGGCGCGTGGATGAACTTCGTTCACTCTCCGCTGAAGTTGCATTACTCCCGCGCACGCACGGCACGGGTGTCTTCCAGCGCGGTGAGACGCAAGTCATGTCTATTGTCACGCTCGGTTCGCCAGGCGACGAGCAGACCCTGGATGGCATGGAAGAGACCGGCAAGAAGCGCTACATGCACCACTACAACTTCCCGTCCTACTCTGTGGGTGAAGTGAAGCCGAACCGCGGCCCGGGTCGACGCGAAATTGGCCACGGCGCCCTCGCCGAAAAGGCGATCATGCCCTTGCTGCCAGATAAGGAAACTTTCCCCTACACCATCCGTGTGGTGAGCGAAGTACTCTCCAGCAACGGTTCTACCTCACAGGCCTCGGTGTGCGGCTCATCCCTGGCGCTCATGGATGCGGGCGTGCCAATTAGCGCGCCAGTCGCGGGTATTGCTATGGGTTTGATTGTCGACCCGAAGGACAACAGCAAGTACAAAGTCATCACTGACATCCAGGGTATTGAAGACCACGCCGGTGGCATGGACTTCAAAGTCGCTGGCACGACCAAAGGCATTACCGCCATTCAGGTGGACATAAAAGTGGATGGCCTAACCATGGACATGGTGAAGGAAGCCCTCACCGGCGCGCAGAAAGCACGTCTGCAGATCCTGGATGTCATGGCCAAGGCAATCGCCGAGCCGCGCAAGGAGCTATCGCCGTACGCCCCACGCATCACCAGCATCCGCATCAACCCCGAGCTCATCCGCGACGTCATTGGCAAGGGTGGCGAGACCATCAACAAGATCATTGACGAGTGTGGCGGCGCTGACGTGACCAAGATTGATATTGATGATGACGGCTTGATCTTCATCACCTCCACGAACTCGGAGATGGCAACCAAGGCCGAGGAGTGGATCAAGAACATCACCCGCGAAGTCGTGGTAGGTGAAATCTTCGAAGGCACGGTTACGCAGATTATGAAGGATCGCAACAGTGGCGGCGAGATTGGCGCCATCGTGGAATTCGCGCCTGGCAAAGACGGTATGGTTCACATTTCGGAGTTCGCCTCGGCCCGCATCCGCGCCGTCTCGGACATCGTCCAAGTCGGCCAGAAGCTGAAGGTGAAGGTGATGGAAGTAGACAAGGAGCGCGGCCGCATCAGCCTGTCGGTGAAAGCCTTAGGCGCCGAAAGCGACCTGGTCATTCCAGAGTCAGCCTTTGACACCGGTGGCCAAGGTGGCTTCAATGGATCTGGCGGCCGAGACCACCACGGTCCACGCGGCTTCAACGGTCCCCGAGGTGGTGGCGACTCGCCTCGCTCCGGCTCCGGCGCAGCGGGCAACGGCCACTTCCGCCGGAGAGAGTAATCACGAATAATTAAAATTGAAATGGGTAGGCGAGGTCACTTGACCTCGCCTATTTGTTTCGTGGTTAGCCCGTAGCTCTCGCTGCGGGCTTCGACCTGAACCACGAGCAAGGGCTCGTGGCTACACCCCAAATTTTCCATTTGACGACCCCCCCCTCATAGACTAGGCTTTACCTATCGAAGTTTCGTCACTAATGTACGCCAATATGGAAAATGAGATGGGTATGGAAAATGCTTCAAAATTCTCTGCCTCCCAAGAAACAACTGAAGCAATGGCAAAGGAAATGTTAGTTCATAAATTTGTAGAAAAATTAGAATCCAAAAAAGATTCACAGGCGATTATGGCTGAGATAATTCAGTCAACTCCAGAGCAAGTGCAAGTAACCAATACAGATGGTGTTGAAGAAACGTACGAAGCAGACTTGGAAAAACTTGGTGACATCCTTCAACAATCAAGCGATTCTCCTGAAACCCAACGTGCCATAACATTACTTGAGAATGCACTCAATGAACGCTTAGAAGTATGGTCCGCGACAATTGACGAGGATCCATCTGCAACCCGACCAACTAAAATTGAGCACACATTTCCAGAACTCCAGTTACTTATGGAACGTGCAGGGCACGGGCAGACAACGCAAGAGAAAATTACTGCCTTTGTTGAGAAGTACGCAGAAAAGTAGACCGCTATGCGCAGTCAAGCCGCTCGGAATTTCCCGGGCGGCTTTTAGGTTGTAAGGTTTTCCATTTTCTGGTGTAGTATAAAAGTAATGGATAGCCAATCCGATGAACAACTCGCTGCCGCTGCGCAGACGGGCAACGTACAGGCATTCGGCGAGCTCGTGCAGCGGTACGAGGCGGCGATGCAACGGTACGCCCGCCGCTTCCTCTTCACCGTTACCGATACGGATGACGTGGTGCAGGATATTTTTCTAAAGGCCTTCCAGAACTTGCAGAGCTTTGACGCTCACCGAAGGTTCTCCCCCTGGCTTTACCGCATCGCGCATAATCACTTCCTCAATGTCATCCGCAAACGCAGCCATGAACCCGTGCCATTCTTCGATCCAGACACATTACTCCCTCATCCGGTGGCACCCGACAACCCCCAACGAGACCAGCAGGATGCCGAACTCCAGCACGCAATTACCACCTGCTTGGATAAACTCTCGCCGGTACTACGAGAAGTAGTCGTCCTCGCCCTTATCGAAGATCTGCCGCACGCCGACATTGCGGATATTCTCCACGTACCGATTGGAACGGTTGATGTCCGCCTCTCGCGCGCAAAAGTAAAACTCCGTCACCTTTGCCACCATCTCGCCGAACACCTATGAATCCCGCTGACCTCCGCAAACATATCGAATCAGCCATCAACACTGGACGCGTGCACATGCGCCCACGCTGGCACTTTGTCCTCCGCGCAATCATCCGTGTGGCTGCGGTAACTCTCACTGGCCTCGTCGTGCTTTTTTTGGTGAGCTTCGTACTCTTCACCTTGCGCGCCAGTGGTGTGGGGGTGCTTACGGGTTTTGGTTGGCGAGGCATGATTGCCTACGTCACCTCGTTGCCGTGGCTTATCATCGTCATTACCCTGAGCCTCTTGGTTCTGTTAGAAATTGGCATTCGTCGCTTCGGCATAGGGTACCGTCGTCCCATTGCGTACACGCTCCTGGGTATCCTCTTCGCTCTCGCTGTCGGTGGGGTAATACTGGCGCGAACAAATTTGCACACCCGCTGGGACACGGCCGCCACTGACCAACGCTTACCAGTGGTCGGCGGGCTTTACCGCGGCTTCGGACCGCGCGCCCAACACGCTGTTACTCAAGGGGTAATTCTAGAGACAACGATGAGTGGTTTCACCTTGCAAGCAGACAGCGGTGAGACCTATATGGTGACCGTTGAAAAAAGTGCACGCATACCAACACCAGAAGCAATTACTCCCGGTGCCCGCGTCATGGTGGGTGGTGATGTGAAAAATTCCACGATCAATGCTTTTGGGGTTCGGCCTGCCACCGATGACTGGCAGCCAGGCCGTGGGTTCCGGCGCGGTCAGTAGCAGTAAAGCCGCCCACCCTGCCGCAATGTAAGGTTTGGTTGGTTGGCGTTGTAGTACATAGTGCAGGGCGATTCGAAAGCGCCCACTAATGTACGAAGGAGGTGAAGTATATGAAGAAATCCTACATCATAACAGCGGCCATCGTCGGCCTCGGGCTCGTGAGCGCTGGCACGGTGCTGGCTGCTGGTCCGCTGAACGGCACCGGTCGGCAGACGATGCTCGATGCGAAAGCCAAGGTTATGAACATGACTGCAACACAGCTCCAAACTGAGCTGCAAGCTGGCAAGACGATGGCCGACGTAGCCAAAAGCAAGAACGTCACGCTCGACCAGCTCAAAACGGCAACAATGACAGCACAGGAGGCGAGGCTCAATGCTCTGGTGAAAGCCGGGACTATGACCCAAGCTCAAGCTGACGAGCGCATGGCACAGATCAAAGACCGCCAGGCAGACTGCGACGGTACAGGCGCAAACCGCCAAGCCGGAAATCGCGGAGCAGGCCGAGGTATGGGCATGCGGTTACACGCGAAATAATTGCTCAACCCAAAAAGCCGTGGGAACCCCTGCGGCTTTTGGTTATTCCCAAGTCCCTGGTGTGGGCGGCTCCCATTATCGAGTAGCCCGTAGCTCTCGCTGCGGGCTTCGGCCTGAACCACGAGCAAGGGCTCGTGGCTACACATAAAACATAATACACAGAGTTCCTAGCGACTTCAGTCGCGTGGTTTGGAAAGGCCACCGGACTTGCGCCAAAGGCGCATCCGCCTCCGGCGGAGAAGTCCGTTTGAATGATGAAAAAAAACTCTTGCGCCTGCAGCTCCATGCCGTACAATAAAAGTTGCTCAATTCTTCCTAACCGACAACGAAATGGAAAGTGTCGCCGACCTGCAGCAGCGCTACGAGACCACCGACGCCTGGGGCCTCGCCACGCAGCTCGACCTGCACACCTGCAACCCAGCCACCCTCCGTGACGCCGAAAAAATCAAACAGTTCGTTCGTGAACTCTGCGACCTCATTGGCATGAAACGCTTCGGCGATACCGTCGTTGTTGACTTTGGTGAGGACGAACGCGTCGCCGGCTTCTCTATGACCCAGCTCATCGAGACGTCGCTTATCTCCGGCCACTTCGCCAACCAGAGCAACAATATCTACCTAGATATCTTCAGCTGCAAGTTCTACGACCCCAACGTGATGGCCGATTTCGCCAAGACCTTCTTCGAGGCCCAGGACTTCAACATCGCCTGGGTGCTACGGAAGTAGAGAGTTTTCCACAGTCCCACTGCCGCTCGGATTTCTATATGTCATTGCGAGCCCCGCACCAGCGGGGCGTGGCAATCTTGCAGGTTCAGCATGATTGCCGCGTCACCCCTCGAGGGTACTCGGGGTTCCTCGCAATGACAGTGAACATGCTATCCTTTTCTCATGATCGCCCACCACTGGCACCATCTCCAACCTGGCCAGAACTTCGCTGGTACGCTGCTCATCATCACCGGCCTCTTCCGTTGCTGGGTTGTGGTCATTATTATGACCTTCGCGGCAACGCGCTATGGCTTGTCTGAACAGCTCATCGGCGTAAGCGCCGTCAGCGCGCTGGCAGTCATACTCGATTTCTTCTTCACGGCGCGGCAATTCATTGGTTGGGACAAGCACCCAGCACTCCAGTTCACAACATACGCGTTGAAGATTACACTCATCCTCATCGCTGTCAGCTACGCCGCAAGCATTTGGTACGCCCGCCACGTGTGGTCGTACTCTGCCTTCGGCCTCTTCGTCGCTGGAGTGTTCGTTCTCGATTTTCTACTCCTTCACACTCAAACAAAAACGCGCCTTTAATTTTTTCGTATGGTCATCACCATCAATGGCGCACCCGGATCTGGAAAATCGACCGTCACGGACCGTTTGGCGAAGCTTCTGCATTACAAGACAATAGACATCGGTCAGCTCCGCCGTAAAGCCGCGCAGCAGAAGGGCATGTCCCTCCACGAATTCAATGCCTGGTCAGAGGCGCATCCTAGTGCCGGCGACAGAGCTTTCGACCGGCAGCTCGTCACCACAGTTCGCCGTCAACCGCGCGTCGTCATCAGCAGCCGAACCGCCTGGCACTTCTTCCCGGACTCATTCAAGGTCATGCTTACGGTGGACCCACACGTTGGCGCTAAGCGAACGCTGGAGAACCGCCGCGAACGGCAGAGCGAACTCGGTACGCACCGATCAATTACCTCAGTAATGCGCCTGCACGCCAAGCGCGTCCGCTCTGACCGCAAGCGGTACCGTGCACTCTACGGCGTGGACTTCCTCCAGAAGCGACAGTACGACATCGTACTCGACACCAGCCGTATCCCTATCCCGACAGTCATCCGGAAGGTAACAACTGCTTTTAGATCCTGGAAGAAAGCGCGATAGGAGTTTTTGGCTAACCTTAGCCATGCCAGTTTGTTGACAAGAGGTCAAATTCCTGCTATACTCCTTGCAGAAAGATACAAAGCTCTTTGATTTCCATTGACTACTGCACTTGGGCAAACCAAGGAGCGAGAAGTACGACAGCTGGCAACACCGAAAACGCGTTGTGTGGCTTCTGTTCTACTACTCGTCATAGCCGTCCACACGGCTGACTGAAAAGAAAAACTAGGAGAATATAAAAATTCCCTAGCATAAAAGGTTAACTCTTACGCTTTCGGGCCAGGGGTATAACCACAAGAGTGGTAGTCACTATTCATCGAAAAATGTGGAAAACGATGAATGCAAAGTTTAGCGAGGTTCATGGCATGCGCTGCCCGGTTGACGATTTCTCACGCTGAGGAGTCGCGAACCGGGTGGCACACGTCTACTCACTAAACTATTTAAGGGCTCAGCCTCTTAATCTCTATGATATACAGGCCTCGAGCCCTTTTATTTTTGTGTAAAAAAGCGTGGATAGAGTATACTGGCTGCATGCCAAGAGCTCTTCCGACCAACCACTATGAAGCGAAGCTCCGGAAATCCGGGCATCGGCTCATTGCGGGCGTGGATGAAGCCGGGAAGGGCAGCTGGGCTGGACCGCTTGTGACCGCCGCGGTGATTTTGGATGAGACGGATATTCCAGCAGAACTCTACGATTCAAAAATGCTGACCCCGGCGCAGCGCGAGCGGGCGTTCGTATGCATCACGAAGAAGGCGCTCGCCTGGACAGCGCACGTCGTGCCGGTTGCGGAGATAGACAAACACGGCGTGCACAAGGCAAACCTGGCAGCGCTGAAGAGGGCAGTTGAGAAGCTCCACATCTCTCCGGATGCGGTTCTGGTGGATGCGTTCAAAATTGACCTGGGCGTAACGCCGGTCGTGAACATCATAGACGGCGATGCACTCGAACGGAGCATCAGCGCTGCTTCGATTATTGCCAAAGTGGTTCGAGATCAAATTATGAGCTCGGAGATGAATCGGCTATATCCAAAGTTCCACTTTCACGTTCACAAGGGTTATGGCACGCCCCTTCACCAAAAACTCTTGAGGCTGCACGGACCCACACCGGAACATCGTACAAGTTTTCAACCGGTAAAGGATGCGCTAGCAAAAAAATCTCTAACTAAGAAACGTACAGCCGCAAAATCTCGGACAAAGACTATAAAAAAGAGTATAAAGAAGAAGGTAGCACGCACGCCAAAACTGGCAATAAAGCGCACGGCGCGCAAAAGACGATAGATCTTATGGCAAAAATTCCTTCCGGCACAACTCTTTTTCACACCGAACACATCTTGCGCCGCATGGGCGTTGGGCCAGGCATGGTTGTGGCCGATCTCGGCTGTGGTGGCTCGGGCTACTTCGTGCTGCAAGCGGCGAAGATGGTAGGTAGCAAGGGGACGGTGTTCGGCATAGACGTGTTGAAGTCCGCGCTCTCCAACCTCGTGAGCCGCGCGCGCCTGGCTGACCTGGCGAACATCGTGCCGGTATGGTCAAACCTGGAAGTGTACCGAGGTGCTCGCCTCGTCCGCGATGAAGTCGTCGACGTCAGCCTCCTCATCAACCTGCTCTTCCAGTCGCACCGCCATCCAGACATTCTGCGCGAGACCTACCGCATGCTCAAAAACGGCGGCCGGCTACTCATCATCGATTGGAAAATCACGGGTATGCGAATGGGGCCACGCCGCGAGCAGATCGTCCACGCTTCGGACATTCGACGCTCCGCGGAAGATGCCGGGTTCCTCTTTGTGGAGGAAATGACCCCTGGACCGTACCACTTCGGCCTGATTTTTAAGAAATAATGGGCATAACCCAAGAACGCGGCAAACGCGGCGAGGACTTCGCGGCTAGCTTTTTGCTCAAGAACGGCTTTCGCATTGTTGAGCGCAACGTGCGAACACCCTTCGGCGAAATTGACCTGGTATGCAATGATGCCACAACCACGGTCTTCGTCGAAGTAAAATACCGAGCTTCCACAGCCTTTGGCCAACCCGAAGAAGTGGTGGTGGGCAAAAAGCTGATGCGCATGCGCCATGCCGCCGAATGGTACGTCACCCAACATAAACTCCAGGGCGCTTACCGCCTGGATGTGGTTGGCATCACCGGCGACCCACCCCGCTGCACACACCTGGTAGATGTGTAAGGGGACAAAACCTTGACGCCGAAGCTATTCCCTGTATACTTCCCCTTAGACAGCCCCTTGATGAGGCTGTTTCTTATTTACCCACCTTCGTTCCGCTGTAGCGGAACTTCGGCGGGCAAGCCCACAACTAACCAACCATATTAATGGCTGCCAACCCAGTTATCGACGCAATGAAGCAGATCGCGGATGAGAAACGGATCCCGATGGATTCGGTCATTCACACCGTGGAAGCCGCACTTGCCGTGGCGTATCGCAAAGATTTTGGCGAGAAAGACCAGAACATCAAGGTTGACTTCAGCCTGGAAGACGGGTCGAGTCGGATTTTCGATGAGAAGACGGTTGTCGAAGATGCCAAGAAGGCCACCACCGAAGCCTACGATGCCGAACGAAAGGCAAAAATTGAAGCCGAGGAAGCTGACCGAGCCGCAAAAGTTGCCGCCGGGGAAACTGTGGCACGGAGTGAAGAAGAAGCACATGCCTTGAAGAAGGCCGAAGCAGCGGAGGAAGCCACGACCGAAACGCAGCCGGAGGAGCCGGTGTTTGAACGTTTCGACCCGAAGACCGAGATTACCAAGACCGATGCGAAGACCCTGAAGAAAGGTGCAGCTGTTGGTGACGTCATCCGCACCGAGCTCTTCCCGCCCTCCACATATGGCCGCATGGCTGCCCAAACGGCCAAACAGGTTATCATCCAGCAGCTCCGTGAGGCTGAACGTGAAATTATCTTCAAGGAATTCAAGGATAAAGAGGGCGAACTCTTCAACGCCACGGTTCAGCGGCAGGAAGGCCGCTTGGTCATGTTCGACATTGGTCACGCTATGGGCATTATGCCACCCAGCGAGCAGCTGCCGACCGAACAGTACCGCGCGGGCGCCCGCATCAAGGTCTACATTGTGTCCGTGAACTCCACGACGAAAGGCCCGGAGATAATTGTGTCCCGCACTCACCCCGAAATTGTCCGCAAGCTCTTCGCTTTCGAAGTGCCAGAAATTCAGAACGCCACCGTCGAAATTAAAGCGGTTGCCCGCGAAGCGGGATTCCGCTCGAAGATTGCCGTGGCTAGCCTGCAGCCGAACATCGACCCGATTGGCTCGTGCGTGGGCCAACGTGGTAGCCGCGTGCAGACTGTCATCAACGAACTTGGTGGCGAGAAGATTGATATCATCGAATGGTCTGATGATAATATTACCTTCATCGGCAATGCCCTGTCGCCGGCGAAAGTCATTTCAATTACTCTCGACGACGATTCACACACCGCAAAAGTTGAAGTGAAAGAAGACCAGCTCTCCCTGGCTATTGGCAAATCTGGCCAGAACGTCCGCCTCGCCGCCAAACTCACGGGCTGGCGCATCGACATCGTCGGTGAGGGTGGCGCCCCGCGCCGCAGCAAGGAAGAAGCAGAGGCTGCGAAAGCTGCTGCTGCGGAAGCCGCAACTGAAGCACCGACGGAAACTGCTCCTGCCGAAACTCCAGCCGCTCCCGCCACAGAGACCGAATCAACAGCGGAAGCGCCTACTCCAGAAGAAGCAAAGCCGAAAACGCCAACGGAAAAAACTGATGCTTAATTTACTACCAGCCTACCCCCTCTCTCGGCCTTCGGCCACTCTCTCCCCCGCCCGCCATGCTTCGCAGGCGAAGCGGGCGCGGCCAAGGTGAGAGAGAAATGTACACATACCCCATTCGTATTTCGTATATTTCCGCCAAAGGCGGACCCGCCTCTGGCGGGCGTTGACCTCGTTCGTAATTCGTAATTTTATGGAAATGACGCAGACCTTAAGCTTCGCCCTCGGCGCAGCCATCCTCGCCATCCTCGCTGGCCTCTGGCTGGCGAAGTGGATTCTCGGCCTCCCGCAGGGAACAGACAAAATGAAAGAAATTGCGAGCGCAATCCAGCAGGGTGCGCGGGCGTACCTCAATCGGCAAACACAGACCGTCGCCTGGGTCGCTGCCGCACTCTTCGTCATCCTTGGCTTGTTTGTAAACTGGACCACAGCCATTGGCTTCCTCGTCGGCGCTGTGCTCTCGGCTCTCGCGGGGTACGTGGGCATGTACATTGCCGTACGCGCCAATGTCCGCACTGCCGAAGCCGCCAAGTCGGGCATGCAGCCAGCCTTAAAAGTGGCTGTCCGCGGTGGTGCCGTCACGGGCTTGCTCGTGGTCGGCCTGGCTTTGCTCGGTGTAACCGTCTTCTACTGGATCACCAAGGACGTGAAAGCCCTGATTGGTCTGGGCTTTGGTGGCTCACTTATTTCCGTCTTTGCCCGGCTCGGTGGCGGTATCTTTACGAAAGCCGCGGACGTTGGCGCAGACCTGGTAGGCAAAGTTGAAGCGGGTATCCCGGAAGATGACCCCCGCAACCCTGCCGTCATTGCGGACAACGTGGGTGATAACGTGGGCGATGATGCCGGCATGGCCGCCGACCTCTTCGAGACCTACGCCGTGACCGCCATTGCGGCCATGCTCTTAGGCTCATTACTCTTCAAAGGCATGGACGCACCGTTGATGTACCCGCTCGCGCTGGGCGCAATCTCTATTATCGCTTCCATCCTGGGCACGTTCTTCATCCGCCTGGGCGCCAAACAGAACATCATGGGCGCGCTGTACAAAGGCCTCATTGCCGCCGGCGTGATTGCCGCCATATTCTTCTACCCCATCACGCAGTGGCTCATGAAGGATAACGGCCAGTACACCGTTATGGAACTGTACCTGGCAAGCCTCATCGGCCTCGGCGTCACCGCGCTCATTGTGGTTATTACCGAATACTTTACGTCAACCAAATACCGCCCCGTCCGCTCCATTGCCGAAGCGTCCCGCACCGGCCATGGCACGAACATCATCACCGGTCTGGCTGTGGGCATGAAAGCAACAGTACTCCCGGTCATCGCCATCGCCGCTGGCATCTGGGGTTCGTACGAGCTTGCAGGATTGTACGGCGTAGCGATTGCCGCCATGGCTATGCTTTCTTTGACTGGCATCATCGTAACCATCGACGCCTTTGGCCCGATTACGGATAACGCTGGTGGTATTGCCGAAATGGCCAACCTACCGCAAGAAGTTCGCGACGTCACTGATCCGCTCGATGCTGTAGGTAACACCACGAAAGCCGTGACCAAAGGGTACGCTATTGGATCGGCCGGTCTCGCCGCTATCGTACTCTTCGCCGCCTACGTGCAGGAGTTCGCGGACCGCGGCTACAACCTGCAGTTCGACTTAAGCGATGTGAATGTAATCATCGGCCTGTTTATTGGCGGCATGCTGCCATTCTTCTTCGGTGCGCGCGCCATGGAAGCCGTGGGTAAAGTTGCGGGCTACGTCGTGGAAGAAGTCCGCCGCCAGTTCCGGGAAATGCCCGGCATCATGCAAGGCACCCAGAAACCCGACTACAGCCGAGCGGTTGATATTGTCACCCGCGGCGCCATCCGCGCCATGTTCGTGCCGGCACTTATTCCAGTCCTCGCCCCAATCGTCGTCGGCCTCATCCTGGGCCCAGTCGCCGTGGGCGGCATGCTCGTGGGTGCAATCGTCACTGGCTTGTTCGTCGCCATCTCCATGACCAGCGGCGGCGCCGCCTGGGATAACGCCAAGAAGTTCATCGAAGCGGGTAACTTCGGTGGCAAAGGCTCGGAAGCGCACAAAGCAGCCGTCACGGGTGATACCGTCGGCGACCCGTACAAGGATACTGCCGGCCCAGCCATCAACCCGATGATTAAGATTATCAACATCGTGGCCTTGCTCATCGTCGGCCTGCTGATTAACTGGAAGCTCTAATCTCTGATAAGCGAGTGGCGTATGGCTTTTGACCTCCGTACCCTCCTGTCACCACTCTTCCGCTGGCGTGCAACGTCAGCGGAGGGTTTGGAAAATCTGCCAAAGTCTGGTGCAGCAATCCTCGTCGCGAACCATGTTGGCTTGCAGGATCCGCAAGCGCTCATTGGCGTTGTCTTAGCGCACAGCCACCGCATGCCATACATCTTGGCGAAGTGGAAAATTTTTGCTAACCCACTCGTCCGGTACATTGCGAACACCATTCCGCTCTACGACGACCGCAGCCAGACCATCGCCGAGGTCACGGCACTCTTGCAGCGCGGCGAGCTGGTGTGCTTCTACCCCGAAGCGGGAGTGAATACGCAGCAGACGATTGGAAAAGTGAAGACCGGTGCAGCCCGTCTGGCACTCGCCTCCCGCGCACCGGTTATTCCCATTGGCCTACGTAGAACATCGCCCGTGCCACAATCCTCGGCCGACCACCGCCACGACATACTCTTCGGTCGGGTGCAGATTATCATTGGCAAACCCATTGACCTCTCGACTTGGTACGGCCTCACGGTGGACCGACCGTTGCTCGACAAAGTAACAGGAGTCATCATGACTCGCGTCGCCGAACTCGCCGGTAAGACCTACACCGGATGAAGCGCTACGCCGGCCTTCACTGGTTAGTCCCCTTTTTCACTCGACGTTTTCATACAATCGAAGGCCTGGAGCATCTGCCAAAAATCGGTTCGTACATCCTTGCCACCAACCATATTGGCTCACCCGACCCCATGTTCATCATGGCGGTCGTCTACCGACACACCCGCCAGCCCGTAATTTTCGTGGTATACGACAAACTCACCCAGGTATTCGGCAAAAAATTCGGCTACCGGTGGCTGGGCATGATAGGAAAAAATGAATACCGACCGAGTGAGTGCTTGCCCCAACTGCGCCGGGAGCTAGAAGCAGGTAACCCGGTCGGGATTTTTCCGGAAGGTATGCGTAATGCCGCACCGTTCGTTCTGCCGGGCAAAACTGGCGTGGCTCGTTTGGCTCATTGGACTGGCGTACCGGTGATCCCTTGCGGTTTCCAGGGTCCGTTCACCTGGACTGTTGGCCAAGCTATCCGCGCTTCGCTCTCGCCTCGTCGCAATATGGCTCTCCGCATCGGCACCCCGCTCACTTTCCCCAAGCTTGCGGAAAACCAGATAACCAAAGACTTGCTGACCAACACCACCCGCACCATCATGACCCGGATTGGCAAGCTTGCCAGCCGACCGTCGCCCTACTAGACTGCCTTTATGGACTGGTCTACTGTCTCCCACCTCACCCACGACGAAATCACCAGCCTGCAGACCAAGCGCCTACGGCACTTTTTCCACCACGAGCTGCCCTACAGCCCATACTTTAGGGCGCTATTCGAGAAGCACAACCTGAAGTTCACGGACATCAGCACAATCGACGACCTGCAGAAAGTACCCTTCTCCTCGAAAGTTGACCTCGCCCCCACACCAGAAGACCCAGCGAAATCCCGCGCCTTCATCCTGCAGCCCGACGAGCACCTGCTAAAAAAATACGCAGCGAAAAGCAAGCTCATTGGCATCCTGCTGCAGAAACTCGCCGGCCAAGACGTGAAGAAAAAACTAGAGTGGGAATACAAGCCCATCCACCTGCACTTCACCACTGGCCGCACTGCCTTGCCCACCGCGGTCGGCTACAGCCAGCGGGATCTAGACGTGCTCAAGGAAACCGCCAGCCGGCTCTTCCTCACCATGGGCATCCCCGGCAACGCTGTGGTGGTGAATGTCTTCCCGTACGCACCGCACCTAGCCTTCTGGCTGGCCTTCTTCGCCACCTCGAGCCTGGGGCTTACCACCTTACAGAGTGGCGGCGGCAAAGTGATGGGCACGCAGAAAATCATCGACGCTATCGAACGCCTGAAAGCAACCGTGGTTACCGCTATCCCGGGCTACTTCTACCATAGCCTGCGCGAAGCAGTGGCGCAGAAGAAGAACTGGTCGAGCCTGCAGTTCGTCGTCTTCGGCGGCGAGCGGGTGAGCGAAGGTCTGCGCGCGAAGGTGAAGGATCTGTTGAAGGAAGTCGGCGCCATGGATGTGAAGATCATTGCGACGTACGCCCTGACTGAAGGCAAGACCGCCTGGACGCAGTGCAGCGAAGAGACCGGCTACCATACCTACCCGGACATGGAAATATTCGAAGTAGTGGATGACAAGGGCAATCGCGTCCCCGACGGTCAACCTGGCGAGCTTGTATACACCAGCCTCAACTGGCGTGGCACGGTCATGGTTCGCTACCGCACGGGGGACATCATCCAAGGCATGAGTTACGACCAATGCCCACACTGCGGCCGTACCGTCGCCCGCATCAGCAAGGACATCAAGCGGAAATCAGACATTAAGGAGTTCAACCTGACCAAGGTGAAGGGTGAATTAGTGGATCTTAACGCTTTCTTCCCTTTGCTCTCGGGCAGCCCAGAGGTGGAGGAGTGGCAGCTGCAAATTGCCAAGGTGAACAACGACCCCTACGAAGTTGATGAGCTCGTACTATACGTGGCACCTAAGCCTAACGTCACGTTCATGCAGCTGGAACACGCCCTAAACCGCAAGATCATGGCCGAGACCGGCGTGACTGCCCGCTTGGTGGAGAAACCGCTGGCTGAAGTACTCCAAATGATCGGCATGGAAACCGAGCCCAAAGAGAAGCGGGTGGTGGACGTAAGGCCGAAGGGGTAGGAGAGAGCCATAGAGCTGTAAGCCGTAGAGCTATAGGGGAGTAGAGGCTTTAGCCTCTCGCGCTTACCCAGAGACTCAAGTCTCTACTCCGCTTAAATATAATTACGAGGTCACCGACCGTGGCAATCTTGCTATTGACACAATGAGCAAAATCTGTATACTTATTTGTCAAACTTAAAAAACCAATCAAAAACAGAGGAGGCTAAATGCCGCTAGTATTGTTGAAAAGGAATCACCCCGACATCCCGGACTTAGAAGTGTATGCCGTCGCACAGCGCCTGAAGTGGCTTGTCGCGAAGCACCTTAGCGCTCCAGCTGATGGGGGAGAGCTACGCCCGGACGAAGTCGAGGTGGACGTTCACGAAAGAAACCACCTGGACATCGCCGGCAAGGACATTCAAATTGTCGTGTTCGCTCACGACTACCCCTCACGTAAGCAGAATCTTGAGCAACGCAAGGATCTGATGTTAGAAGACTTAAAGGGGTTCATCAACTCTAAGTACTCCGTCTTCCTCTGGATCCTGCTCTGTCCGTCTGCATACGGCGAATTCGCTGCCAGATAAACATTGTAACTTGAAGCCCTGCACCACTGCGGGGCTTTTTTCGTTTTGTCATTGCGAGGAACCCCGAGTATGTCGAGGGGTGACGTGGCAATCCCGCTGTATCAAAGAGGGAACTTGAATAATACTGGTCTCGAAGTTCATCGGGATTGCCCGCCTTGCCGGCGAGGCAGGCCGCGCCCCCGTAAGACTCGGGCTCGCAATGACAATGTGGGATGACCTAAGGCTTTACGGCCTACAGCTTTTCGGCTACCTTAACTCTCTCACCCTAGCATTTTTAACGTATGCAGGTTACCGCCACCAAGCAACCCAAGGGCCTCGTCAAGCTCACCATCGAGCTTCCGGCTGCGGACTTTACTCCATTCATCACCCGCGCCGTACAGTCACTCGCCAGCCAAACGAAGATCGCCGGCTTCCGCCCCGGCATGGCCCCCCGCGACATCGTCGAGAAGAAGGTCGGCCATGACGCGCTCATGCAGGAAGCTGCTGGCCTGGCCGTACAAAACTCTTATGCCAAAGCCGTAGCCGAACAGAAACTGCGCACGATTGGTGGGCCGAACATCAGCGTGGAGAAGCTGGCTGAAGGCAACCCCTTCATCTTCTCGGCCGAAGTTCCAGTCCTGCCCGAAATCAAGGTGGGTGATATTGCCACTATCAAGGTCGAGCGGAAGCCGGTGGAAGTGACGAATGAGCAAATTGAGAAGACCTTAAAGAGCCTGCAGCTGACACACGCTTCGCACGCGGCGGCCAAACGGCCAGCCAAGCACGGCGACCGCGTGGACGTGGACTTTGATGTTGCCCTCGGTAATGTCCCACTAGAGAACGGCAAAGGCACCAACCAGACCATGACCATTGGCGAGCAAATGTTTATCCCCGGTTTTGAGGAACAACTTATTGGTTTAGAAGCTGACCAAGAAAAAACTTTCAAGCTCACCTTCCCCAAGGAGTACGGCAAGAAAGACCTCCAGGGCAAGGAAGCCGAGTTCAAAGTGAAGCTGCGCACGGTGTACGATACGAGCATGCCTTTGCTTGACGATGCCTTTGCGAAGAAGCTCGGCGACTTCGAGAGCATGGAGAAACTGCGGGAGAAGGTAAAAGAGAACTTACACGAGGAATCTGCTGACCGCGAACGCCAGCGCTACGAGCAAGCAATTTTGGAAGAGCTCTTGAAGAAGAGCACTATTGATGACGTGCCAACAATCCTCGTAGAGTCGGAGCAGGACAAAATGGTGCACGAGCTCCAGCACGCCATTGAACATGATGGCGGAAAATTTGAGGACTATCTCTCCTCCTTGAAGAAGACACGGGATGACTTGAAGAAGGAGTTCGTGAAGCGCGCCGAAGACCGAGTGAAAGTAGCGCTCCTCCTACGGCACATTGCGGACGACCATAGCCTTGTCGCCAGCACGACAGAGGTGGAAGGCGAAATCAGCGCCGAGAAACTCCGCCTCGGCAGTAACCCCGAACTGCTCAAGCAGGTGGATTCTGAAGACTACAAGAACTACTTGAAGATGGTACTCACCAACCGCAAGACCATTGCCTGGATTTTGGAGAAGCTCGAGGGTTCTATGTAAACCCCTCCCAAACCCTCCCCTCCGAGAGGGGAGGAGTTTATAGAATATCCCCTCCTCTCGGAGGAGGGGTGCCCGAAGCCCCGCACCTTAAAGTGCGAGGGCAAGGGCGGGGTGGTGTAAAAAAAGCGTGTCTGAATTATTCAGTCACGCTCTTCGGGAATGGGCTTGCGGTGCTTCGGCTTTCGCTTGTAGTCCTTGCCGTGCGGCATGGCTTTAGGCGGTTTCTGCGGCACCGGGATTCGGCCTACAGGGACAATCCCTTTCTGGCGAATCTTTTGGGTTCTACTCACGGGTTCCTCCTTTGTTTGAACACTGGAGTATAGCGGAAATGTGACGTATGTCAATGCTATACTTCCCCCATGCTCATCGGCCACCACGTCTCCGCCGCGGGCGGCGTGCCGAACGCCCCGAAGAACGCGCACGACCTGAAGTGCGAGGTTTTCCAATTCTTCACGCGCTCTCCCCAGGGTGGAGCGGCGCCGACGCTCACACCAGACATTGTTGCGGCATTCAAAGCCGGCAATGAAAAGTACGGTATTCCGCGCACATACGTCCACACCCCGTACTTCATAAACTTTGCGTCGGCTATTCCGCGCCTGCGAAAGGGGTCTATAGAAATTGTCCGGGACGAATTGGAACGTTCCTCACTGCTTGGCGTCACCGCGGTGATGACCCATCTAGGCTCGGCAAAAGATATGCCCGAAGCCAAAGCCACCAAGCTCGTCGCTGATGCGATCAAGGAAATCCTCAAAGGCTACACGGGTTTAACACTCTTCCTGCTCGAAAACTCTGCCGGCGCTGGGGCAGTGGTGGGGGATACGCTCGAGGAGCTGGCCACGTTCATCAAAGCCGTTCCGGCAGCGCAACGGAAAAAAATTGGCGTATGCTTGGACACCTGCCACGCCTTTGCCAGCGGGTACGATCTACGGACGAAACCCGCGGTTGAGGCCTTCCTGAAAAAGTTCAACAAGCTTATCGGCCTCTCATACCTCAAACTTATCCACGCGAACGACAGCATGACAGATTTCGGCGCCCACCGCGATAGGCACGAGCACATTGGCAAAGGGAAAATCGGTCTGGCGGGTTTCAAAGCGCTCTGCAGCCACCCGAAGCTGAAAAACATCGACATGGTGCTGGAAACCCACCACGACGGCAAGCACATTGCGGACATTGCCTTGCTGAAGAAGCTCCGACCATGAAACTCTCGCCGCGCTTCGAGAAAATCTACCGCAAACTACCCCGCGCTGCATGGCTGCTCATCGGGACGCTTGTGCTCTTCATGCTGCTCTCCGGCTTCACCAATCTCAACGTTTTCTTGGGCCGGGTGTGGCTCGAACACCAGCCGCTCAAACCTGCGGACGCACTCATCATTCTCGGCGGCGGCATCAATGAGGAAACCGGCGTCCTCTCGTTCAAAACCGAAGAGCGCGTGCGGACCGGCGCACAGCTCTTCCTGGAAAAGAAGATTGCACCTGTGGTTGTCGTCACCGGTGGGAAGGTTGGCAGCAACCCATTTGCCGAAGCACCGGCAATGGCCAAGCTCCTACAGCAGCTCGGCGTCGTCGAGAACAACATCATCCAAGAGGACAAAGCCCAGAACACGCTCGAGAATGCCGCAAACGTCGTCGCGATTGGCCGTAAATTAGGTTGGAAGTCCATCATTGTACTCACCAGCGACTTCCACACTAGCCGGGCGTGTACTTTTTTCCGCAATGCCGGTGCACCACCCGTCACCTGCCGAGCAGCTGACCGGAGCACCGTGTCTCAAAGCTCACCCATTCGACGACTGCAGAGTATGAAGGGTGTCCTGCGCGAGTATGCGGCAAATCTATTTTACTGGCTCACTGGTAAACTATAGATTACGAATTACGAAAAGGGATACGAATATACGAAATACGAATCCGCAATTCCTAGCCTCATTCCTGATATCACACGCCCCCATTCGTATTTCGTACATTCGTAGCATTCTCATTCGTATTTCGTAATCTTACTATGCAACCAATCACTATTGCCAAACACGCGGCTGACCAAACCGGCAAACTCCTGCTCAAACGGTTCCAGAACCTCCACCGCCGCGACGTTGATGCCAAGTCAGCCCATGAGCTTGTCACGTCGGCAGACCGAGCCGCGAACCTCCTCATCCAGCGCACGTTGCGCAAGGCCTTCCCAGCTATTGGCGTGCTTTCCGAAGAAGGCCACAACCGACCGGGGAAACTCCGCTGGGTCATTGACCCGCTAGATGGCACGACGAATTTCGTCCTCCACGTACCGTTCTTCGGTGTATCTATAGCCCTCATGGAAGGGGACACATCGCTCTTCGGCATCATCACTTGCCCGCCCACGGGCGAGACGTTTATTGGCGCGCACGGCCAGGGCGCGACGAAGAATAGTAAACCCCTCCACCGCCACCCCAGCCGACCCTTGAGCCAGGCGATCATCGGCTACGGCTATAGCCACTCGATTGGTTCGCTCCACGCTTCGCTGGTCATCGCCGAAAAGCTCAGCCACAAGCTTCGGGCCGTGCGCCACGCTGGCTCAACCGCGCTTGACCTCGCCTACCTCGCCGCCGGACGACTCGACGCAGTCATCATCGCCGGACCAATAAACCTCTGGGACGTTGCCGCTGGCGTGGTCATTGCGAGAGAAGCGGGATGTGCAATCCAGAACGAAAAAGGAAACGAGTGGACGCCAAAGAGCCGGGACCTGTACGCCGGGCCGCTGCCGCTCCTCGCCCACCTCCGCAAGGTCGCACACTAACGAAACTGCCCCGCCAGCTGGCAGGGCAGCAAAACTGTTGGCTGGTGAACTACCGAGTCACCGAAATTGTCGCACCCTGCTCAGCGTCTGGGGCACACACGGTAATGCGGTTGGTCGTTGCATTCTTGTACACCTCGTACCCGGCGCCGTTAGTCGAGACGCCAACGGGATCGGTGGGGATAGCAACAAGGTACTTGGCGTTGGTCGTGAGCACGCCGAGGTCGGTGAGGCCAGTGCAGGTGCCGCCAGTCTTACAGACTTCCTGCGTAGCTACGCCGCACGCTACGCCGTTCGTGATTGTTGCTGGTGCAACGCCGTTGCTATCAATGACGTACTGGTAGACGGCATTCAGAATGGTGTTCACGTCCGCGCTTCGCTGCGCGTTCTTCGTGTCACCCAACTGCTTGTTCGGGTTGATGGCGAGGATAACAATGCCGGCGAGGATGCCGATGGCTGCCACGACCAGCAGGATTTCGATAAGAGTAAACCCCTGTTTTCGATTGCGCATAAGCGTGTCGGTTAGTGTTAGAGCTAAATGTAGTATGACCGAATATGGCTTAGTTCGCAACTTCCTGCCAGCTGGTAAGCGTCACCGGGCTCACCGTCGCAACGACAATAGTGACGTGCCGCACAATTGTACCAACCGTGCCCAAAGCCGTAACACTCCGCGTGGTTCCGCCGGTATTCGTCACGGTAAACGAGCAGGTGCCAGAGCCAAAGGTTAGTGGGGTTGTCCCTGTAAACGCTGGAGTAAGCCGGATAGTGCTCAAGGCTGCTTCCCCACATGCGTCAGCCAGTCCCCGCGCTTGCACCGACTGCTCTGTGGCGAAGCTGGTGCGCGAGCTCCCCAACCCCAGCTGGATGAGGGATATAACTACAGCCACACCGACCGCCCCCAGGATGAGGACACTGATGAGTGTAACGAAGCCTTGGGTTTTAGGGGCGGACATGGGCAGAGGTCGTGAAGGTCTTGGCAAAGTCATACTCATTGCGGCCGCTGTTGTTCACCGCCGTAAGCGTGAATTGGACGCGTAAATCGTGTGAAGACGCACTGCGACTAAGGTTCGTGAAGGTGAGTGCTGAGGCGATCACCCGACCATTCGTGAGCACGACGGCTGTGCCAGCACCCTCAGTTATGCGGAGCGCACCAGCAGTAAGGGCGAACACCGTCGGGCTGTTCCCAGTTGGCGTGACTACAAGCGTCGTACTTGCCCCGCTCGCGCCTTGCACCGGTGCGGTAATGTCCGTGGCATTACGGATAACTTGGGTAATGCGCTGCATGGCTTGTTGGCCCTGCTGCTCCACCTCGTTAATGACCTGGTTCTTCACCCGCACCTGCAAGGTCATGAATAGGAACACGGAAATCGTACCAACCATAATTGTGGTCAGTGCCACGTAGAGGAGAAGCTCGACGAGGGTGAAGCCGCGAACCTGGCGAGAAGAGCGCCTCATGGTTGAACGACAGTAAATTCTTGGGCGTTTGCTGCACCCACGGCGTACGCACGGTCTGTTGCACCGTCGTATGCGATACCGTTGAGAACACCCAAGGTATTGTAGGTACCGACGAGTACCGGGGTTGCAGGAACTGACACATCCACGACCTGAAACTCTGCAGTCGCGGAGGCAGTCGCAATGAACACGTGCGTATTCCCATTGCCAAGAATCAAACTGATGTCATTCACCACACCGCCCGCACTAAAGGATCCCAACAAGACCGGAGCCAGCGGGGTTGTGGTGTTGACAACGTGCAGAACATTCCCTTGCCCCACGAAGAGACGATTGGTAAGGCCAGCCAGGGTAAGCGCGTTGCTCGTCCCGGCGAAGTTGATGTTGGCAACCTGCACCGGCGCGGCTGGGTTGGCGACGTTAACAACTTGGAGCTCTTGCGTGTTGCTGTTCGAGACAACGTACGCGGCCGTACCCTGGACGTACACCTCATTACTTGTGTCCGAAAGCTGCGCGGTGCCAAGGAGTACAGGCGCGGCTGGGTTAGCGACGTTCACGATTACGAACTCGGGATCGGCCGCCAGGAATGTCCGGACGAGGTAGACCGTCGTGCCGAGCATGAATACCCCATTCGCATCAGAATTGCCAGAGGCATTGTAGCTCCCCACCTGCACTGGCGCGGCCGGGTTGGTGACGTTTATGACCTTAAGTTCCTGCGCGTTGTCGGAGGAGGCAATGTAGGCGTAGTTCCCACTCACAACGATATTCCTGGGAATACCAGCGAGCGCCAATGACCCCACGAGAGTAGGGCTAGCTGGATTGGTAATGTTGATAACCGCGAAATCAGGCGTTCCATCGTTGCGCACGACATAGGCGTAGTTACTCTGAATAGCAATTTTCAACCCATCCTGTAGTCCAGCCAGATTAAGATTTCCGGCAAGGGTATTGGGGTTTGCCCATGACGCTGCTACGGCCGCGGCCCAATTCGTCAAACGAGTGGCAGCGCTCGCCGTACCCGTGCGCTGGGCGTTCTGCTGCCAGTTTACGGTGCTGGTGAGCTCCTTCGTGTTCGCGTCAACTGTGCTCACTGTCACCGAACGGGTAAATTGACCGGCAACGTCCTGGGTTCCACTGTACGTCCACACGTTGCCGCTTACTGCCAGGCCGTGGCTGCCGTCCACGAGGTTGGTGAACGCACCATCCCGAATGCTCCGGCTCGCTTCCAGGCCTTCGTCTGCCAGCTGGCCGGCTCGGATCCGGGTGCCGGCGAGTGCCGAGCTATCCTGGCCGTAGATAAACGCCCCCACAAGCGCGGTGATGAGCAGTGAAAAAATCGATGCGGCGAGGAGCACCTCAACCACAGAGAAGCCTGGTCTAGTAGAGGACGGTGCCTTGTGCATTGAGGGTGAGGGTCCGCGTACCGTTCGGACCGGTGAGGGTGAGCGAGCCTGTAGTCTGCGGCAAACCGGTAAGCTTGGCAAAAATTACTTCCTGAAAACCACTTGGGGTAATCGCTAGTGACGTTGCGCTCACTTCATCGAACAAGGTATTGCGGCTGGCATACGCAGCGCCTTGAAAGATAGTGATCGAGCCGACGTCCACGCGCACGCCCCATGTCGTGTCAGCATCTGCCGCACGGCTCAAGGCCTGCGCGCGACGGTACGCCGTGGCCATGGTTGTAGCCGCGACGTCTAGGTCATTACGACTCTGGAGCTGCTGAAAAACGACCGCGCCAATGCCTGCGATGAGCCCAATGAGCGCCACCGAGAGGAGCACTTCGATGAGGGTAAACCCCGCACCACTTTTCATCGTAGTATTACGTTCTAACTGTTGCCCGATTCGTCGGTAGTACATTGCAAAGTGGTGCGGGGTGAAACCTGACCGACGCATGACCTACGGGTTGAACTGCCCGACGAGGCTGTAGATGGGCAGGATGATAGCGACAGCTACGGCGAGCACGCCCAGCCAAACAATGACGAGCAGGATTGGCTCGAGGATGGAGGCGAGGTTTTTCGTACTCTGGTCGGTCTTCTGCTCGTAGATGGCGGAGATACGCAGGAGCATTTCGGCAAGGTTGCCCGACTGCTCACCAGTGGCAACGAGCTCTTGGATAGGAATAGGAATGAGCCGATTACTCTTGGGGTATGCGCGGAGGCTGGCGTGGAATGAGTCGCCGTCTTCGATGTCACGACGGAGCTTGGCGTACAGCTTCTTGTACTGTGTAATTGCCGAGGACTGCTCGAGTGACTCCACAGCCTCAATGACCGGCAAGCCAGCCTGCAAGAGCGTGCCAAGGACGAAGCCGAAACGCGTGAGCTCAACCTCGAGCACAACGTTCCGTATCGCTGGAATTTTCAAGGCGAACCCTTGCAGCGCTGCCCGGCTCCCTGGCCGCCGGAAAGCGACGACGACCGCGCCACCAATGATGATGATAGCCGCTGGCACCGCAATGGCACCCCAGTGCTGCAGGAAGATACCGAAGTTGATGAGGAAAATTGTGATTGCTGGCAGGTGGACGTTGAGCGAGCTGAAGACCGTACTCAAGCGCGGCAGAATGAACCACGCTACGCCCAAACCAACTACCAGCGTTAGGCCGAGGACAAATGCTGGGTACACCATGGCCGACCGGACTTTCGACGTGAGCACGCGATCCTTCTCCTGCTGCTTGGCGATGAGCGTAAGATTTTCGGCTAAACGTCCAGAATCTTCCCCCAACCGCACCAAGTACGTGGCACGCTTTGGCAAGATCTTCGCCGCATCGAGCGTGCGCCAAATTGCCGCACCGTTGCTCAGCTCTTCGCGGATCGTCGCCAACGTCTTCTTCATTACTACCGAGCGAACCTGCGTCTCAATCGCGGAAACCGCAGACAGCACATCCATGCCTGCTCCCAAGAGGACGGCGAGATTCTCTACCACGTACGCACGTTCTTTCGCGCCTCCAATTTGCATGGTTGGTGTCGTTACTGTGCCGGGGTTGCGACGCGGAGCAGCTCCTCGAGCGTCGTTACCCCATTGAGTACTTTCTCAATACCGTCTTCGAATAGGGAACGAGCACCGAGCTTCTTGGCAGTGCGCCAGATGTCACTACTCGAGGGTTGGGTGGGGATACGCTCTTTGAGCTCATTCGTCACATGAATGAACTCAAAAATACCTGTTCGCCCTTTATACCCAGTGCCCCCGCATTCCGCGCAACCCTTTGCATGGTAGAGCAATGTACGCCCATGAAACCAGTGTTTCGCCGCAGGCAAGCGCTTCTCCAGGTCAGCCAGACTGGTCGGCTCGCTGAACCGACATGCTTCGCAGAGCTTGCGCACCAGTCGTTGCGCAACGAGGAGTTCGAGGGTGGATGCGAGGAGGAACGGCTCAACGCCCATTTCCATGAGCCGGGGGATTGCCGTGGCGGCATCGTTGGCGTGAAAGGTGGAGAGGAGGAGGTGGCCAGTGAGCGCCGCGTTCACGCTGATGTCTGCCGTCTCCTGGTCACGAATTTCACCAACCATAATCACGTCGGGGTCTTGCCGGGCGATGGAACGTAGGCCTGTGGCAAAGGTGAGGTTCGTGTCCGCATTCACTTGAATCTGGTTGAGCCCCAACACCTTGTACTCCACCGGGTCTTCAATGGTCGCAATGTTCACCTCGGGTCGGTTGAGCATACGCAATATGCCGTAGAGCGTCGTGGTCTTGCCCGAGCCAGTTGGCCCGCAAACAATAATCATGCCGAACGGTTTCTCGATGGCGTCATAGACTTTGCCCAGGTCATGCGACGCGACGCCGAGATCGGTGAGAGTGAAGTTCTTCACATACTCACCGAGCAGACGGAGAACGATCTTCTCGCCGTCCAAAGTCGGCGCTATCGAAACGCGTAAATCTACCAGGCGGCCACCGTGCTCCACGCGCATGGCGCCATCCTGCGTGGCGTAGTGTTCGTCTATACGGAGGTGCGACTGCACCTTCACCCGGTTGAGGAGGTTCTCGTAGTAGATTTTCGGGATGCGACCGGCCTCGTGCAGCACGCCGTCAATGCGGAAGCGGATGACGACCTCTTTATCCTGCGCGTCGAAGTGGACGTCCGAGGCACGGGCATTGAGCGCATCGCCGAGAATGGCATCGAAAAGTTCAGGGGCGATTCGGTGCTTGCCCGCCAGAATTTCGGCGAAGCGCGTCGTAAGCGGCTTCCGATAATGTCGCAGTGCCGCGTCGACGTCGTCAGGTAAACCGTAGGCAATAGTGACGTCCTTCACGCCGAGCGCGTTCTGGATGGACGTTGCCAAGTCAGGTCGCTTGGGGTTATCTGTGGCAACCGTCACCTTCCCTTTCGCCTCCTTGAAGAGCACGACGCGAGACGCACTACCAATGCGTTCAGGAATGCGCAGCACCTGTTCGCGGGATGGCGGGTAGGTATTGAGGTCTGCGTACGTCACGCTGAAGTGCTCGGCCATAGCTTGGCCTAAGGTGTCGTTGGAGATTATGTTTTCCTGCAGCAGAAAATCAACCATCGAGGTATGGTTGTCCTTGCTGTACTGCTCAGCGCGTTGCAGATCCTCGACGTTGACGTAGTTCCCAGCGAGGAGTGCCTTCTTTACCTGTGCATTCTCAAGCCGCGATGCTTGGGTTTCCATGCTGTAAGTGTACCAAAAAAACACATTTCTAGGAAAAAAGCAACTTGTCGTTATGAGGGTCGTTCGCTATGCTGGGTTTGCTCTACGCGGGTATCGTATAATGGTAATACCACAGCTTTCCAAGCTGTTGCCGGGAGTTCGATTCTCCCTACCCGCTCCAGCTCGTTTCGTACTCCGCCCTGCGTGAGCGCACCTACGTTTGCTCACTTCGGACTCCGTACGAATCCTCGCTATACCCCACAACTGCGTGCTCACTTCGTTGCGCGCCACAGTTGCGGGGACCCCGATTTACTATAACTCTTTCTTCCAGAGGTACTTCTCTAAATCCACCCACCGCGCACCAGTCGCTACGCTCCGGTACACGGCAAGCCACTTCATTTGCAGACTGATGCGCGCCCTGAACCCGAGCCCGATCTTCATAGAGGGCGAGAGGTTCGGGGCTTCCATAAGTACTTGCTTAAATCTACAAACCAAAGCTCTTCTTTTTTTGTAACCTCCACTCCTTCCTTCTGTAACTTCCACGCCTGCTCATTGGCGGTGTGTTCAAGGCAGGTTGTGGAAATATAGCCAAGCCGATTTATAACGCGCTGCCACGGCACGGTCTGATCCGGCTTGGCATCCAACGAGTGAAGTGCCCAGCCCACGGCCTGCGCCGCGCGTGGACTCCCAACCAAAGCCGCAATCTGGCCGTAGGTAGCCATCCGACCCTTGGGAATCTTCCGCACTATGGCAAAAACGCGCTGGTTAAACGTCATAATACCTGTTTATCATCGAGCAGCTCCCGCAGAAAGCGAAAGAGGTGTTTGAGCCGCCCCCGACGCTCGGCAAATGAGAGATCGAGCGATTCAACATCAGCGAGGATTATTCCGAGCGTGCGCTCAACGAGACTCGCATGCAGGAGCGCATCTACACGTGTATACCCGAGTCGTACGGCAATTGGCCGAATGAGCGTAAACCACTCCTGAATCGGCTTCTTCCACTGGCTGTATGGCAGTCTCCAGTTCCCGGGCAGCATCCAGTCGGCCCAGATAATGAACGCTAGCTCGTAGCCTTCGGGGTACATGCGCGTGTGGGCAAAGTCGGTGAGCGCATACGTGCCATCCTCGCACTGGAAAATTTCTTTCGGCTTCACGTGTCCATGGCACCAGAGCATCTTTCGAGTTTTAAATTCTTTGCGCAAGAGCACAAGCGCCGCCTCATAGAGTGGCGCAAATTCTTTACCAGAAAGCGCCTGCTGCCGCAGCGGCCTGGCAATCTCCGTATCCACCGCAAGCTGCAGCCACCGGCTAATGCGCACTGTGTGGTACTCGTGCGCGGGGAGCTGCTCCAGCAAGGTCAGCGGCCGGTGCGGCTTCGTCGGGAAACTCTTGCGGTATGCCATGAACACGCGTAAGAATTCTTCCCGGTCAGCAGGTGAGAGCGGTGAGTGGAGGAAGTGCCCTGAGTGTGCGAGCTCCTCCATGATGAGCCAACCGCGCGAAGGGGACACGATCCCTGACGCGTAGAGCTTTGGCGCACGGAGTATGGCATTCCGCTTTGACCGGTGGAATGCCGCAAGCGCTCGCGGCTCGTCCGTCGGCTGGGGTTCGTCATACAGCTTCAGCACTGCGGGCTTGCCGCGGTACGTGCCAGTGTAGATTGCATTCCTATACTGCCGACCGTAGTGGCGTGCAGAGTAGAGGAGTGGGCCAAGCCGAAAACCCGTCGCTGCAGCAACGCGTCTCGCTTCCTGGGCAAAAGGATTGTGTGGCATGTGACCAGTATACCAGGTTGGCGTTTTTCTCTCTGGCAGCACGGTGGTGGTACACTGTAAGCATGACCGAAAAGCAACAGGCACAACTCGCGCTCAGCATTCGCCGCTGGATACTGCAGATGACGACAGCGGCTGGCACTGGCCATGCCACGTCATCGCTCTCCGCGACTGACCTCATGGCTGCCCTATTTTTTGGTGGTTTCTTTCGCGCTGACGTACACAAACCGCAAAACCCAAATAACGACCGGATCATTTTCTCCAAAGGCCACGCCGCACCACTACTCTACGCGCTCTACGCTGCCGCAGGAGTTATTCCAGAACGCGAACTCCTCATGCTGCGAAAGTTCAGCAGCCGGTTAGAAGGTCATCCCATTCCATCGTCTTTCCCATACGCTGAAGCAGCAACAGGCTCGCTCGGCCAAGGGCTCTCAGTTGGGCTGGGTATGGCGTTGGCTGCCCGAATAGACAAGCTGCCGTACCGCACATTCGTCCTGCTTGGTGATAGCGAACTCGCCGAAGGGCAAATCTGGGAAGCCGCACAACTGGCGAGCCACTACAAACTCAACAATCTCATCACCATCGCCGACATCAACCGTCTAGGCCAACGTGGCGCCACCATGCTCGGCTGGAATGTGCAGGCGTACGCTAAGCGCTTCGCTGCTTTTGGTTGGCGGACGTTTATTGTCGATGGTCATAATCTCGATGCTATTGCGGCAATCTATCGCCGAGCCCTTACCTCGAGTAATCGTCCGACAATTATCCTGGCCAAAACGGTGAAAGGAAAAGGCGTGAGCTTTTTGGAAAACAAGAATGGCTGGCACGGCAAAGCCCTTACCAAAGTCCAGCTCGCCCAGGCATTAGCAGAACTCGGCGAGGTGCAACGTGTGCGCGGTTTTTTGGCAAAACCACTAACCCGCAAACCCGCTACCCAACCAACCCGCTACCCAGCCAAACCACTCCACTACACGCGCGGCACTCTTGTTGCTACACGCGCGGCGTACGGCTCTGCCCTTGCTCGCATCGCCCCCGCGTACCCAGAGCTCATCGTTCTGGACGCCGAGACGAGCAACTCCACCATGGCAGACACATTTTCGAAGGCGCAACCCAAACGCTTCTACGAAATGTTTATTGCCGAGCAGAACATGGTGAGTACGGCACTCGGCCTGGCGCGGCGTGGCAAAATTCCTTTTGCGTCGACGTTTGCCGCTTTCCTCACGCGTGCCCACGATCAAATACGCATGGCTGCCTTGAGCGACGCGCACATTGTACTCGGTGGCTCCCACGCTGGTGTTTCCATTGGCCAGGACGGCGCTTCACAAATGGGCGTGGAAGATATTGCTATGTTCCGCTCGACGTTCAGTAGCACAATCCTGTACCCCAGCGATGCCGTGTCCACCGAAAAGCTCGTCGAGCAGGCGGCCAAAGCCAAAGGTATTGTGTACATTCGTACCACGCGCGGCAAAACTCCGGTGCTCTACAATAATACCGAATCTTTCCCCATTGGCGGCAGTAAGACACTCGCCGAAAGCCGCAAAGACAAAGCCACAATCATCGCAGCTGGCATTACCGTCCACGAAGCCGCCAAAGCCTACAACGAACTTTTGAAACGCAAGATCAACGTCCGCGTGATTGACCTGTACAGCATCAAGCCAATTGATCGAGTAGCCATCTTGCGCGCCGCCCGCCAAACCAAGCACCTCATCGTTGTGGAAGACCATGTTGCCGAAGGCGGGGTTGCTGATGCGGTGCGGGAAGTGATCGGTACCTCAGCAAAAGTCACTTCATTGGCTGTTCGAAAAATTCCCCGCAGCGGCAAACCCGAGCAGCTCCTGGCCTACGAGGGGATTGATGCCAAAGCGATTGTGCGGGCAGTAAAACAATTGAAATAATCATCGCGTGATAATTCTATGACAGCTAAAATACTTCTTCTCGTAGTTTTATTTATTGTTCCCGTTATCTTGCTGTACTTCAAAGTAATTCCTTTTCGGTACAAAATTCATACACTAACGCTTGTTGCTCTAATAATTGGGGTAATAATTTTTGCTGATAAGTGGAGCGCGAGTAAACTCGGTTTGGACGCTGAAGGAGTGTCGAACTACTGGATGCCTTACGTCTTGTTTACAATTGCCCTAACGGCAGTGGTATTCGTTTTCGTAAAAATACTAGGAAAGAAAAGTAAAACTGAATGGCAGCGCGACACGCACTTTCTTTATGGTTTTATTCTTGTGAGCGTACTCCAGGAAATTGTTTTTCGTGGATTTCTCATACCCGAACTGCAATCATTAATAAATCCTACGCTTATTATTATTCTGGTGAATGCGCTCCTTTTTGCTTTCATGCATGTAATCTACGCCCATAATAAGGCGGAACTCATCGGTATATTCCTTGGTGGCGTTGGTTTTGCCACAATGTACGTCTATTTTCCTAGCCTTATACTTGTGATACTTTCTCACGCCGTACTGAACTTTATTGTGGTGTACTATAGGTTTTTCTCCGAGGAGAGACTCCCACGAGTATACGGTCGGTGATAAATA
This sequence comes from bacterium, assembly GCA_030689605.1. GTDB lineage: Bacteria > Patescibacteriota > Patescibacteriia > PEXW01 > PEXW01 > CAIPSZ01. Next base: position 32,037 of record JAUYFT010000014.1, read on the forward strand.
ACATATAATTTATTCGAACCTAAACAAGGAGCTTACGTGAGTGAAATAGTACAGCTTACAGAAGAACAACAAGAGTTTGTTGATAAGATTGCCCAAAGCCTAGGTGCAAAAAACGCAGATGATCTTGCGAGAATGCTGGAGTGGGCCGAAGGTGGTAAAGCCTTCGAAGATGCTCAAGCAATGGCGGACCATTTTGGATTTAAAAGTATCTACACATACTTTTCGAGCCCAGATAATGACCGACGCTACCTAGAGATAGAAATGGCGCTCTTTGAAGAAAAACGAAGACTTGAATTGCAAAATACACGCTCTACATAAGCGTGTATTTTTATTTGTCCATCCTGGGCGAAGCCCGCTCCGACTCTTGGAGCGAGGCGAACGAAGGATCATGCTGTGGTCGGCAAGATTCTTCGTCATCCCTCCGCTCGCCGGGACTCCTCAGAATGACAATGAAAAAAATTATCGCTTCAAGAAATCCTTCAGCAATCCCGTTGTATCAAAGGGATACCAGAAAGTAAAGTTGGACTCGAGGTTCAACGGGATTGCCGCGCCCTCGCAAGGCTCGGGCTCGCAATGACAATTTAACGCCGAGAAAAATCTTTCACTAGTGCTGCCGACTCACGCGGGCTTTTTATGTATTTGCCGCCTCTCTGCCGACTAATTTCGTAAATCGAAATAGCAGTCATGACCGACACGTTCAAACTCTCTACAAAACCTCGCATTGGGAGCAGGAGCAGCCGATCACAGGCTGCAACAGCTTGCTCGGACAGCCCTGCATGCTCGTTGCCTACCCATAATGCAATTTTCTTTGCCGTGAGCTTGGCTTTAGTAAAGTCCTCGGCGCCTTTGCGGAGCACAGTCCCCACGGATTCATACTTCAACCGCTTTAGCGCGGCTTTGCATTCGGCAACAGTTTTGAAAATTCTAAACGTCAGCCATTTATTCGCCGAGGAGCTACTGGACTTGCCCACGCGCTTTGGGTTGTACGCTTTCTCCTTGTTGAAAATGAACCACACATCTTGCACGCCGAGCGCGTCACACGTACGCAGAATCGCCGCGGCATTGTGCGGGTCGTGAATGTCCTCGAGCACGACGATGAAGCCTGCTTGGCGCTGGCTGGCGACTTGTTGTAGCTTCTTTTGACGTGCCGTCTGCATACCTAAATATTACCATGGGTAGCCGTGAGCCCTCGCTCACGGCCAAACGGCGAAAGCGAGAGCTTCCGCCTACCCTCTATTTTTTGGCCCGCCCACAAACGTAAATCTTTTTACGCGCTTGCCTTTCACACGCAAGTACCCTTCGAACATCTTCCTAGGCCGAACCCAGAGCGACCGGGTATCGTACCGCGCCCGGTACATGACGAGTGGTTCAAAGGTTTCGGAGTGACGAGCCACGCCTAAGACGTCATATTCTTTTCCTTTATAGTGACGGTACACGCCGAGGTGGATTTTTAGGGACTGGAGCTTGGGTAGCCGCATGTTTGCATTCTACCATGGGGTACCCGCGAGCCTCGCTCGCAGTTAACCAACGGCTAAAGCGAGGGCTTTCGCCTAACCTATAAACCACGCCTACTCCAGCACCAGATCCAAATATCCATTTTTCGCCGGCCTCACCTGCGCAGGCACAGTACCTTTCCAGATATCGTAGCCATCGTGGTACTCCAGCTGCGTCAGGCTAAAGCCTGGAATAGAGGCCATACGGCTATTCACTTTCTTCACTACCCAGTCCTCAAATTGCTGCACGTACTTTACTGGCACGCTAAAGCGACCGAGTTTGGCACTGGTAATATCCAGGCTCACACTCTTCTCACTAGTGCGGTTGATCATGACCTTGGCGTACAGCGGGGCTTTCACGTACTGCTGTACCATGCCCGAGATTTCTACGCCGCCCTCAATCATACGGACTTGCACGTCGGTGACGGCTGGATTCGTTCCCTGCATTTTATTGAGCCATGACGTTACCTCCTCCGAGGTGTTCTGCGTGTCTACCGGAACCGAACCACTAAAAATCTCTGATGAGTTACTACTGTAGTCTACTTTCGCTCCCTCGATGACCAGCGGCACTTTCTGCTGGATTGACACATACGCTTCTTCACTCACCTTCACACCTAAATCTTTAGGCTTGTTTGCACCCATAATGGCAGATGCAACAGGAATATTGCAAATCCCAGTCCAGGCAATGGCGAGCACGATGACCACGACAATACCAAGGAGCCACCAGTACCACGTGTGGCGCTTCTTCTTTATAGGAACTTTTTCATTTACTGGCTGCGGTTGGGTATCCATAAATTTACTGACTTAGGACGGGTGAGGTATGAGGCGTTCGACGTTGGAGGATGTTCAAACCAAGGATGCACACGTAGAAGATGAACCCATACACACACGCCGGTAGGCTAGAAGCTTTGAGCCAGGAAATTTCGTACAGCGAGAGGCCGAAAGCGAACAACGTGCCCACGACGCTGAGCCAAAGAATGGTCGCCTGGACGTTCCGATTCTCCCGTGCAATTGCAATGAGTGCAAGCACGAAAACCACGAAGAACATGGCAAACCCGTATACGCAGTTTGGCAAACCGAGGATCATCACCGGCCCCGAGGCGCTAGCACTGCAGCTTATAGCCGCCTTCTCGCAACCCGAACCCCACAGATTCACGTAACTCAAGTAGCCCGAGAGGCTAGCACCAGCTGCAGCTAAAACTGCTACCAGGCTGTAGGCAAACGGACGGCGCATAAACACATGCAAATGAAGGCGAGTTTATGCCTCTATTGTCCTACAGGTTCAGAAAAAATCAAGCCCCCCCGCGCTTCTGTCGAGCCACTCTGCTGCCGCCACAAAGCTGCGTAGAGTCCGCCAGCTTTCAGTAAGGCGGCATGACCACCGTGCTCCACCACCTTGCCGCGTTCCAGCACGTAAATGACATCCGCGTGCGCGATGGTCGAAAGCCGGTGAGCAATGAGCACGGTCATGAGCTGCGGCTTCTTGGCGGTAATGTCCTTTATAGTCTCGGTTATGGATTGCTCGGTGATGCTGTCCAAGCTGCTCGTGGCTTCGTCAAAAATTACGAGGTCAGGTTCACGGAGCAAGGCGCGAGCTATTGCTAAGCGCTGGCGTTCACCACCCGAGAGTTTAAGGCCGCCTTCGCCGATGCGCGTATCCAATCCTTGGGCGGAACGCTGCATGATAGATGCTGCTGCGGCTGCTTCGAGTGTGGCCATGCACTCTCCATCAGTCGCTTGAGGCCGGACAAACAAAAGATTCTCGCGGATTGTTCCAGCAAATAACTGGGTCTCCTGCGCCACCAAGCCAATGCGCTGCCGGAACTGCTGGTAGTCCATGGCCTGGCTATCTACATCGTTGAAGAGTAACTTACCATGGGTTGGCCGGTACAATCCCGCCAGGAGTTTGACGAGCGTAGTCTTCCCCGACCCCGAAGGGCCCACAAACGCGATGGTCTGACCCGAGCGCAAGGCAACGTCCACGTGCTCCACCGCTTGGTGGACTGCAGATGCATAGCGGAAGCCAACATCCTGAAAAGTGATGCCGGTGAGCTTGCCCACGACGAGCGGATTTTTGGGTTGCTCATCCGCTGGCTGCTTAAGCACTTCTTCCAGCTGATCCATGCTGGCGCGCGCCTCTTGGTACTGCCGCGCTACCGTGCCAAGCTCCGAGAGCGGGGAGAAGATGAAGAAGGAGTAGATGAACAAGCTGAAGTATTCACCCATGGTAATCTGCCGCTCGAAGATCAGGTAGAACATCAGAATGAGCAATGCTGACCGTAGCGCGTTGATGAGCGTGCCCTGGATGAAACTGAACTTACGGATAATGACAATCTTCTTGAGCTCTAGCTGCAAAATTTTGTCGTTTGTTGAATTCAAACGGTCAATTTCCTGTTGCTCCAAACCTAAGCTCTTAACCAGCTCCACATTGCGCAATGTTTCGATGGTGGAACCGGAGAGTGAGGCAGTCTCGGCAACGATGACTTTCTGAGCGGCTTTAATCTTGCTGCTGATGAGAAACGTGACATAGCCCAGTGCCGGGATCATGAGCGTGTACACCAAGCCAATGCTCCACTGCACGGTGTAAGCATAGGTGAGCACGAAAATAATGCCCACGAGCGAGAAGAACAAAATACCAATAGCGCTCACGATGAGTGCCTGAACGTCCGTGCGCGCCTTCTGCAACTTTTGCAGCAGCTCACCCGACCGCTGATCTTCAAAGGCTTGGTAGGGGAGGGAGAACGAGTGTTGGACACTGTGGGCGTACAACCGAGCGCCCATGCGCTGCACTATGACGTTGACGAAGTAGTCTTGGAAATTCTTGGCAATGCGGGAAACCAAGGCCGTGCCCATGGAGAGCAGGACGAGAATGACGACGCCCTGCACGAACTCCATGCGGGAGAGCTCGTCAATACGGTTGGCGTACCGGTCCACCATGACGCGCAAAATCTGCGGGTCAAGCAGCGAAAAAATCTGGTTGACCGCAGCCAGCGCCAGGGCACCAATAAGGAGCTTCTTGTACTGCTTGAGGTACTTCCAGAGGAGACGCATAGTGGGGTGGACAAAAGGGACGGGTGGGAAACTCCCACCCATCCAGGAGGATATCAGGATTACCGCCTTACCACCAGGTGACTATTAGGATTGCGGCGCCGCGACCTGTACACTACGCGCTGCCCGCCGGGCGAGGGCGCGTTGCCACTGGCGCCAAAAAAAAGCGACTATCGCGGTGACACCGAAACCAATCCAAAGCCACTGTAGCGGTGTGCCCCGGACGTCAGTGCCGAGCATCCAAGAATGAACCCAGATGGCGCCGAAGGTCACGTAGTTGAGATAGTAGACCCACTGCCCAAACCCCATTCCGCCAGACACCTCAAAGCGGGTGCTTGCTTGATTTACGCGTGCCGCAGATTGTAGAGACCTACCACCGTCTTGAAGATATCATTGTAATCGGAGAGGGTGCTCCTGAATCGGTGGCGAGAATACGGAACTGTTTCAAGGATGCGAACACATGCTCAACCAGAATACGTACTCTCGCATGTTTTAGATTCTCGCCGTGCTGTTGCTTGGTCAGGGGATGATGTTTCGATGATTTGTGGGGGACATGCAGCCCTGT
>JAUYFT010000026.1 GCA_030689605.1 bacterium
GCGGTCGCTCTCGATGAAACGGTTGGCGCTGCGCACGTTATGCACGTACTCACGCTTGATGAGCTGGGCAATGACGAACGGCTTGAACAACTCCAAGGCCATGCGCTTCGGCAACCCGCACTGGTGGAGCTGCAGGTGGGGACCGACGACGATGACCGAGCGGCCGGAGTAGTCCACGCGCTTGCCGAGCAGGTTCTGGCGGAAGCGGCCTTGTTTGCCCTTGAGCATATCGGCAATGGACTTCAGCTGGCGCTTCTGGCCCGTGGCCGCGGTCACGGTCTTGCCGTGGCGCGCGCCATTATCGATAAGCGCGTCCACTGCTTCCTGCAGCATGCGCTTCTCGTTGCGGGTAATTACCTCGGGGGCGTTGAGCTCCAGCAGGCGCTTCAGTCGGTTGTTGCGGTTGATGACGCGACGGTAGAGGTCGTTGAGGTCGGACGCGGCGAAGCGGCCGCCATCAAGCTGAACCATTGGCCGCAGGTCGGGCGGGATGATAGGGATGTTCGTAAGCACCATCCACTCCGGGCGGAGGTGGGTAGCCTGCAAACTCTTCAATAGCTTAAGGCGGCGAACGGCTTTGCGCTGCTTCACTTCCGAGGCGGTCTTCTTCTCCCCTTCCAGGGCTTTAATCTCATTGTCGAGTGAGAGCCCGCGGAGGAGGTGATGGATTGCTTCCGCACCAATGCCCGCTTCGAAAACGTGCCCGTACTTCAAGGAGAGGTCGTGGTACTGGCTCTCGGCAATAATCTGCCGAGGCTTGAGGGTCACAAGTTCTTTCTTCGCCACCGTAGCAGCTGTCTCGAGCGCCGCGAGCCGCTCCCCTTTGCGGGCGGCGTTCGCGGCGAGGGCTTCAGTGGCTTGCCCGTCCGCCTTCTGCTTCTTCACGGCATTCTCCTTGGCCGCCTCCAGGTCTTTGGCGCGGGTGGACTGAATTTCGTTGGCAATACGCTGGGCATCGGCTTCAATTTGCTTCCGCTTCGAATCCAGTTCAGCGTCAATTTGCTTCAAGGTATCTTGGCGTAACTCTTCATTGACCTTAGTGACGATAAACGCCGCGAAGTAGATGACCTTCTCCAGTTCCATAATAGAGAGGTCCAGGCTTAAACCAATCTTCGAAGGCACGCCCCGCAGAAACCAAATGTGGGAGACGGGGGCGGCCAGCTCGATGTGGCCCATGCGTTCGCGGCGGACGAGCGCGCGCGTCACTTCGACGCCGCATTTATCGCAGACAATGCCTTTGTAACGGATGCGCTTATACTTACCACAGTAACACTCCCAGTCCTTCGTCGGGCCAAAAATTTCTTCCGCAAATAGGCCAGACTTCTCTGGCTTCTGCGTGCGGTAGTTTATCGTCTCCGGCTTGGTCACCTCGCCGTGCGACCACGACCGGATGGCGTCCGGGGAGGCCAGCTTCAGGCGGATGGCAGAGAAGTCGCGGAGGGTTGATGTGTCTTCGGGCATATAGGTAGTACTCCGCGGTTAGGCGACGGGAGGGATTACTTCAGCAGCTTCCTCGGCTCGGACGGGTTCGGCGCTGCGTGCACGCTGCTGCACGGTCTGCGCGTTGTCTTCCGCCGGTGCGGTTTCGGCGCCGATGAGCTCAACGTCCAGGCACAAGCCCTTGAGCTCACGCACGAGGACGTTGAACGCTTCCGGAATGTTTAACTTCTGGATTGGCTCGCCCTTAATGATCGACTCGTACGCCTTGCTGCGGCCGATGACGTCGTCGGACTTTATGGTGAGCATTTCCTGCAGCATGTGCGCGGCGCCGTAAGCTTGCAAGGCCCACACTTCCATTTCGCCGAAGCGCTGGCCACCAAACTGGGCTTTACCGCCGAGTGGCTGCTGCGTGACGAGCGAGTACGGCCCGATAGAGCGCTGGTGGATCTTGTCTTCCACCATGTGGATGAGCTTCATCATGTACATGACGCCCACGGTCACCGGCTGGTCAAACTGCTGGCCAGTGCGACCGTCGACGAGGCGGAGCTTACCGTGCTCGGGGAAACCGGCTTTCACCAGCTGCTGACGGATGACGTCTTCAGGTACGCCATCGAGCGGCGGGCTGACCACCTTAAGACCCATAGCGCGCATAGCCATGCCCAGGTGGACTTCCAGAATCTGGCCGAGGTTCATGCGGGAAGCAACGCCGAGTGGGTTCAGGACAATGTCCACGGGCGTGCCGTCGGGGAGGTACGGCAGGTCTTCCACCGCAATGACGCGGGAGATGACGCCCTTGTTGCCGTGACGGCCAGCCATCTTGTCACCCACCTGGATCTTGCGAAGCTGGGCGACCGAAACTTGGATGCTCTTAATGACGCCGGAGGAAAGCTTGTCACCCTTCTCGCGGGAGAAAATTTTAATGTCAACGACCTTGCCGTGCTCGCCGTGTTCCAGGTAGAGCGAGCTATCCTTAACGTCCTTGGCTTTTTCGCCGAAGATGGCGCGGAGCAGCTTCTCTTCTGCCGATAATTCCGTTTCACCCTTCGGCGTAATCTTGCCGACGAGGATGTCACCGGACGACACCTGCGCGCCAATGCGGACAATCCCCTCTTCGTCGAGGTTACGCAGCTTCTCTTCACCGATGTTCGGGATGTCGCGGGTGACGACTTCGGGCCCGAGCTTGGTGTCGCGTACATCCATGACGAAATCTTCAATGTGGATAGAGGTGTACCGGTCGGCCTGCACCAGCCGTTCGGAAATGAGGATAGCGTCTTCGTAGTTGCCGCCTTCCCACGGGATGAATGCCACGACGACGTTCTGGCCGAGCGCGAGTTCGCCGTGTTCCGTGGCGGCACCGTCCGCTAGCACCTCGCCCGCCTTCACCTTCTGGTGTTTAGTGACGATCGGCTTCTGGTTCATGCTCGTGCTCGCGTTAGAGCGGACGAACTTGCCCATGCGGTAGCTGCGAAGGTTGCCATCATCTTCCAACACTTCCACGTGGCTGCCATCGACAGCCGTGACGACGCCAGCCTGCTTCGAGAGCACTACCTGCCCCGAGTCCTGGGCGGCGCGCGCTTCCACGCCCGTGCCGACGATTGGCGATTCTGGCTTAACCAAAGAGACGGACTGACGCTGCATGTTCGTGCCCATGAGGGCGCGCGCAGCGTCGTCGTGCTCCACGAATGGGATAAGCGACGTGGCAATAGAAATAATTTGGTTCGGTGCTACGTCCATGTAGTCAATTTTGTCGGTCAGGCCGGTGGTTGGTTCACCGTGCGTGCGGATTTCCGTCCGCTCCACTAGGAAGTAGCCCTGATCATCGATTGGAGTGGTAGCGGCGGTGGTGGTGTGACGCTCTTCCGTGAACGCGTCGAGGTACTCCACCTGGCTGGTGACGTGCGCCTTCACGGGAATGAATTCCAGGGTTTCCTTGGCGAGCTGCCGCGCCTGCGCTTCAGAAATCTTGTCACCGGCTTTCACGATGCTAACAATATCTTCGCGGGCAATTTCACCGGCCGCGCTCTTGCCGTCGTTAACCACCTTATTAATAACCTTGCGGAACGGGGTCTCGATAAAACCAAAATCATTCACCCGCGCGTAGGAAGAAAGGTGACCAACGAGGCCAATGTTCGGGCCTTCCGGCGTGGCAATCGGGCAGATGCGGCCGTAGTGCGTGCGGTGCACGTCGCGAACATCGAACCCAGCGCGCTCGCGAGATAGACCGCCCGGGCCCATGGCCGAAAGGCGACGCTTGTGCTCGAGTTCCGCCAGCGGGTTGGTTTGATCCATGAACTGCGACAGCTGCGAAGACATGAAGAACTCTTTGATAGAGCCGATAATCGGCCGGGCGTTGATTAGCTGGTTCGGCGTGATGGTGGTTATGTCCAGGGTGGACATGCGATCCTTGATGATGCGCTCCATGCGGGAAAGGCCGACGCGGAACTTGTTCTGAACGAGCTCGCCAATAGCGCGGACGCGGCGGTTGCCCAGGTGGTCAATGTCGTCCGCATCCTTCTGGCTGTTGTTTAGCTTGATAACCTCGTGCAGAATGGAAACGAGGTCATCCTTCTGCAGCACGCGGTGCTCCTTGTCGTTGGCGAAGTTAAAGTTGAAGCGCTGGTTTAGCTTGTATCGCCCCACGCGACCAAAGTCGTAGCGCTCGAAGCTAAAGAACATCTTGGTAATAAGCTCGCGGGCGTTCTCGGTCGTGGCCAGGTCACCCGGACGGATGCGCTTGTACACTTCCTTCAAACCTTCGGGCTCGGAACGGCTGGGGTCTTTCTTGATAGTCGCGTCGATGTAGCGACGGTCGGGATTGGTGTCGACGGCTTTGAAGAGCTCAACAATTTCCTCATTAGTACCGTAACCGAATGCACGCAGCAGGGCGCTGATTGGGGCTTTGCGCTTCCGGTCAATCTTTACGTACAGCACGTCCTGGCTATCGGTCTCAATTTCTAGCCACGCGCCACGGTTCGGGATAATTTTAGCACCGTAATACTTGCGGCCGCGCACGAACTCGGACGTGAAGAAGACGCCCGCGCTGCGAATGAGCTGGCTAACGATGACACGCTCGATACCGTTGATGATGAACGTCCCGCGGTCAGTCATGAGCGGAAAATCACCGAGGTAAATCTCCTGCTCCTTAATTTCCCCGGTCTTCTTGTTCACCAGCTTCGTGGAGACGCGCAGGGGCGCTTCGAACGTCACGTTTTTCGCTTTCGCCGTCAACTCGTCAAAGCGGGGTTCATCCAGGTAGTAGTTGACGAAGGAGAGTTCAAGATCGCGGCCGATGAAATCGCGGATTGGCGAAATTTCATCGAAGAGCTCTTTCAGCCCTTCTTCGAAGAACCACTGGTAGCTCCGCTTCTGAATCTCGATGAGGTCTGGCAAGCCAGTCGCTTCGTGGAGCTTCGTAAAGGTGGTGCGGTTGTAACCCGCAGTACCGCCTTCACGGTGGATATAGTGGCGCTTCTTAGACATACATCACGGGTGATAAAGGAAGTGAAGTAAGGGATGCGCAAATTTGACAACCAGTACCGGGCGTGATCCAGTGCCCAGAAAAAATCACTATGCCATCAGCTGGACACAAAATTCCTCATTCCGTACGGAAGTACTGGAATGAGTTTGGTAACTCGTCCTACAACGAAACGTGATGCATGATGTATGGCCTTGCCCCGATAGTGTCTGAGGGGCGCTCAATCTCCCCAAACATTGTGGGGAGGAGCTAGGTGTGGATAAAATGAACGTACAAGGAACCCCCGCCCCTGTCAAGCCTAGGGGGTGTGGATAACTTCTGGTTCACAAAATACCCGCCCTTTGCGGCGCAACCTCACCGTTGCATTGTTGCCCAAACTTCTTTCAGGACTACACGGTCATCCCACGGTATAAGTTTTCCATTCGCAACGGCCATAACCTCTTCCCCGCCTTTACCCGTCAGGAGTAGCACATCACCCGCCTGCCCGAGCTGGAGGAGCTTTGCAATTGCCGCCCGCCGGTCGGTAATGCGGCTGATATTCGCTTTGCCTATTGCTTCGGCGGCCGTGGCAACGTCGGCAATTATTTTCTCTGGATCCTCATCGTATGGGTCTTCATTCGTGACGACGACGACATCTGCATGTTCGGCAGCAAGTGCGCCCATCACGCTCCGCTTGGCATGGTCGCGCCCGCCGCCTTGCGCACCGAGTAACGTTAGGAGGCGCTTCGGTTCGAGTAATCGCACCGCAGCGTACGCCGCCTGCAGGCTCGCGGGTTCATGGCTGTAGTCGACGAAAACGCGGAACGGCGCGTTGAGTGCCACCTCTTCCATGCGACCAGGTACACCGGGGAAATTCGCCAGCGCAACAGCCGCACGGCTCCGATCGTAGCCCAGGCCATCCAGCACGGCGAGGGTGGCAAGCGCGTTCTGAACATTGAACGCGCCGAGCAACGGGACAACCCACTGTGCCCCTGCCACCTGGAAGGTACACTGCGCGGACGTGCAAGCCACCTGCTCTGCGCGCAATATTGCTAAACCCGGGACTGCTTTTACCGAACTGTCCGTTTGGGTGAAGCCTACATGCACATCTGCAGCGTGACGGAGGAAAGAGAAAGCGTACGAATCATCAACATTCGCGGCGATGACGGTGGGAATTTTCTTTCCATTTAGGGTCTTCCGCCATGGCCGGTTTAGGCTGCTAAAAAGGCGCTCCTTCGCTTCGCGGTACATGCGGAAACTGCCGTGGCTCTCCACATGCTCGGGCGTAAGGTTTAGGAACACTGCCGCGTCGAACGCAATGCCAAGGTGGCGCCCTTGGGCTAACCCTTCAGAGGAAACTTCGAGGACGGTGACAGTGCACCCAGCCTTCACTGCACGCGCGAGGAAGTGTTGCAACTCGCCCCGGCCAGGCATGGTCAACTTGCTCCGGTTTGGCCAGGTCTTGCCGAGCATCCCCCACTGCACCGTGGATGAGAACGCGACGCGCTCGCCCAGTGCCGTAAGGCAGTGAGCCAGCATTGCGACGGTTGTGGACTTACCCTTCGTCCCGGTCACGCCAATAACCAGGAGCTTCCGCGCGGGCAACCCAGCACGGAGTGCAGCCACACGCGCTTCGAGCACGTGGTATGTATTCACTACTCGCTTCGGAACGATTGCTCTAAGGAGGCGTTTGATCATTGCATTTGCTTTCGACGTCGCACCCAGACGATGATGAGGATGAGGCAAACTGCGCCAATCGTGTTCAAGAGCATGTCGTTACCGGTGTCTAAGGCACTGCCAAGACGATTGCTCCCGAAAATGACATCCTCGCCGTACTCTTCCAACTCGTACAGCGAGCCAATGGCCATGCTACCGAGGATACTCACGAAACCACGAAATTTCTGTCCCAGCTGGATGCGCTGAGCTTCGTGGAGGGCGGTGAATAGGTCGTAGAGAATTAACGCGACCACCGCGCCCCCCACGAGGTGCGCTACTTGGTCGTACCAGCTAAACGTCCCGTACAGTCGCAGGATGTCACCGAACGCATCTGTGCACTGGCTGATGAGCGTCGCGAAGAACGTCCACGCCCACAGGTTGCGCGCCCCGACCTTCCGCAACCGCCAGGAAATTACTTCAAGTGCGCCCCAGGCCAAGCTCGCGGTCAGGATGAGGCCCAGCCAAGTGAACTCCAACGTCAGTGGCAAAATCTTCGCCCAGCTTAAGACCTCAACGAAAATCCAAGCCCCAAAGGTAAAACGGGCGATCTTGAGCATAGTACTCGGGCGTTGCTCCATATTCAGCACGGTAGCAAAAAAAGAGCCAAGTCACGAATGTGAAATGGCTCAAGATATTGATGTAGCTAACGAATTAGCGATGTTGATGTTGTACGAGATCCAAATGGACTTTGTGACTACAGTGTAGCAGCCAAAACACCCCTTGGCAACTACCAAGTATGCAATTCTCCTACTATTTTCAAAACCTTGAAAAACAACTGTGGATAACTACTGGGCTCGCACGAAATTACCCTCGAGGTCGAGTTCAACAAAATGCTTGGCCGTACCGTTGAGGTAATTCTTGCACTGGTTGGCAGGTTCATCATCCACGACCAGGCGGGGGTTATGCACCAGGTCAGCGACCCAACCGCTGGTGAGGTTTTCCGAAAGGCACGGGCCGTTCGCAATCTCTTCGCCCTGAACCTTGAACGCATTGTAGAACTCTTTCGCACGGGCGGTGGCAAACTTTATTTCGGCGGCTTGCTTAATGGCAATATCTGTCACACCTGTGGCTTTGTTCACAATGGTGCCGGTATCAGTCTTTACCTCGCTGGCCGTGTTCGCAACCTTCTGCCCGAACGTGCAGGCGGAGAGAAAAAGTAATGGGATAATGATGAGAAATTTTTTCATACTACTTGTACGTTACGCTGCGAGCTCCCGGCACAACCTCTACCCACGTGGTGCCGCGATTGAACTCAACTTGAGTTTGTGAGCCTTTTACATAGTATATCGTCCGGCTATTCTTGTCCTTCTTCCACCAGCGCAGTTGGATGGCTTTCCCGTCACGGTAGAGCGTGGCGTCGCCGCGGCCAATGAGCTTGAGCTCGATGCGAAGTTTACGATCCAGGATTTTTTCTTTGGGCACGCGCATGACCAGCACGTTGGCGGCACGGATCTGCTTGCCGGTATTGCGATCCGTCGCAAGGCGACCACCGTTCTGCCGCTTGTACCGGTTGGACGCTCGATCGTACGTCCACACCACCCGGTAGGTCAGGCCATTGAAATCGATGGTGAGCTTCTTGCTGCTCGCACTCTTCGGTCGGTTCTTCAACGGCACGTCATTCTTGTAGACCCAACCGTCACTCGACTTCGCATTTATTGTGGTGAGCTTCTTCTCTTTTACTAGCTTATCCAGCTGCACCGCACTGGTGAACAGGCAGTGGACGCCGTAGCACTTCCGGGAATAGTACTTAGCTCCGACGTTCCGCAGGCCATCGTACGAACGCATCTTCAACCGACCAATTTCCTGCAGCGCATCTTGGCTGCCGCCCGCGTGCAGGTAAATGGCGTCGTGCTCTTTCGCCCAGTCCACGTAGTAGGGGCGGGTAGACCGGACTGGCCCGAGAAGCTTGGGCTTGATTGCTTGCGGGAAAATTGCGAGAAAGCGTGTGACGCCACCCTCGGCCAGCGTCTCATACACAATGGACGCTTGACTTAAGCCCGCCTGCGGCCGCGCGGCGAGCGTGTTCTCAATCATCACGCCGAACGGCAGTTGGTTCCACACTTTCGTCGGCACCATCATGCCGTCCACTTTGCGTCGCCACGTTGCAGGAACACTCACAGTCGTTGTCGTCAGGACGCTCTTAGCGGCACCTTTCACTACTTGGGTTGCAACAACGTGCGAGCCGACTTTCAAACTTTTCTTATACGTGTACGTAAACCAATTGGTCGTTGCTTTCTTACTAGTGGTTTTCTGCACCGCCGCGCCACCGACGAGTTTGCCGTCTATCCACACCAACACCGTGCTCTTTACAGCAGCTTTGCCGCTGATGATGAAAGGTTGGTCGAGAACATTGCCTCCATCCTTTGGAAAATAGATAAGCGCGCGATCAATGGCTTGGGCGGCGTGCGTGCCAAATGCAAAAAGCCCGGCGCTTATTGCGACGGTAGCGATTGTAATGCGGAGCACCTGATTTTTAATTTTCATTCTGCAATGAGTATAGCAGAATACTACCATTTAGTCAATTCAGAATTACTTCTTCAGCCGCCGTTCTACCCGACCAAGTGATGCTTTGATTTCTAAAATTTCCTTTTCGGCTTTCACGTTCACCTCATAATCTAATTGCTCGCGAATCTCGTTGCGCTTCGATTCCTGGTTTTGCGAAATGAGCACAAAGGTGGAAAGGAAAATCGCTTCCAACGATACCACCATGGTGAGGAAGTTGAATGGGTATGGGTCCCAGGCGAATTCCCCAGCGATGATGTTCAAGCCAATCCAGAGGATGAACAGAACCGTGTGCCACCACACGAAACGCATGTTCCCGGTAAAGGAAGCGATGCGCTGGGCAATGTGATCACCAGTGGAGAGCTTGCTTTCAAAAACTTTCTTTGGATGTTTGGGCATAGTTTGTATCAGCAGTATACCCCAACCTCACGCCTTGTCACGACGCTTGGGGGGTAAAGTACTTTTCCCCTTTCAGTCCCGATTTTTCCGAAATCTCCGATTTCGTGAAAAATCGAGGATCCCGCACCCTATGTGGTGCGGGACTTCTTAGGTTTAAAGTAAATTTGCCCTTTTAGTTTTGCTGGTAGATATTCCTGTTGGCCGGCGGCTGGCGAGTAGTCATGCGAGTACTTGTAGTCCTTGCCATAGTTCAAGTCTTGCATGAGGTCGGTTACGGCGTTGCGGAGATGGAGCGGCACGGGTGCATTCATAGTGTCTTTTACGTCTTTCTTCGCTGCTAGTAAGCCGGTGTAGGCCGTGTTGTTTTTCGGGGCGAGCGCCAAGTAGACCACGCCATGCGCCAAGCTGATCTGGCATTCAGGATAACCAATAAGCTTCACCGCATTGAATACGGCGACGGCGAGTTGCAGCGCTTGCGGATCAGCTAAGCCGATGTCTTCGGAGGCAAACACGACCATGCGTCGGGCAATGAACTCGGGGTCCTCCCCGGCTTCCACCATGCGGTTTAGCCAGTACAGCGCCCCATCAGGATTAGACCCGCGCATACTCTTGATAAAGGCCGAAATGACGTTGTAGTGCTCTTCCCCGTGCTTGTCGTACTGCAAAGCTTTGTGCTGGAGGGCGTCTTCCATGTCAGTTAGGCTGACATGCTTCACATCATCTGTGTCTTTGACCGCGGCTTTCACACCGATCTCCAAGGCGTTAAGAACGGTACGCGCGTCACCGTTACCAGCACTCATCAGCAGATCCATCGCTTTAGCAGCAATCTTCACTTTCTCTCTCCCCAGGCCTACAACTTTGTCCGTTAGCGCCCGCTTCACAATCTTGCTAAGCTCGGGTACGCCCAAGCGCTTAAGCACGAAGATACGTGAGCGGGAGAGGAGTGGCGAAATAATTTCGAATGAAGGATTCTCCGTGGTCGCACCGATGAGAACGACAGTTCCATTTTCGACGGCGGGAAGGAATGCGTCCTGCTGGGCTTTGTTCCACCGGTGGATTTCATCTACGAAAAGTACCGTGCGCTCGCCGTGGAACTTTCGCCGCTCGCCTGCCTGTTCCACCACCCGCCGCAGATCCGCAATCCCACTCGTCACCGCCGACATTTGCTCGTAGTGCGACTTGGTGAGGTTGGCAATGATGCGCGCCAGGGTGGTCTTGCCACTGCCCGGCGGCCCCCAGAAGATGATAGAGAAGAGTTCGTCGTTCTCAATCGCCTTGCGGAGTAACTTCCCTTCACCAATAATGTCCTCTTGCCCGACGTAGTCTTCCAGCTTCATAGGCCGCAGCCGGTCGGCGAGCGGCACGAAGCGGGCGACATCGTGACTGACGCGCTGGTCAAAGAGGTCGGGGGTAGTAGACCGTTTTGCCATAGGTAGGAGCATTGTACTCCTCGTGGGCATTTATAGCACCAAGTTGAGGCCTATATATTGATTATCCTATCTTCCCCATCCCAATCCCCGCTCGCCTGCGATTCCTGCACGTCCACACGTTCCACCAACTTCGACGGTATCTCGTCGAGGAAGCGTGAGGGCCGGGTGAGGATCATAGAGCCGGTGGGATTGATGACCAGCGGGTACGTGAGTGTGAGGTGAGTCTTGGCGCGCGTCACAGCGACGTAAAAGAGCCGCCGCTCTTCTTCTATACCGTTCGCCTCATCAACAGCACGGGCATTGGGGAAACCACCTTCCAGCAGTCGCGGCACGAACACTGCTTCCCACTCCAGGCCTTTCGCCTGGTGGATAGTTGAGAGCACAATGGAGTCAGTGTCTTCACCACTCATAGCCGCGCCGACACTGAACGCCTCTTGCAAGCTCACGTCCGTGAGAAACGAATCGAGCGACGTGTACTTACCAGCGAAAAGTGCGAGCTGCTCCAAGTCTTGCAGACGTTCGTCCGCATCTTGGTACTGCGTACGCAGGTAGTCCACGTAGTCGCTCGTGGCCAGGATGCGAATGAGGTCTTGCGGGTGGAAGCTTGGCTCGGTTTTCTTTGGGTCGGTAACTGCCGCGGCGAGCAAGGTGCGCAAAAGCTTTTGAAAAATCTCGACGCCTCGGTTGCCACGCTTATCTGCGAACGAGACCAGGTCGGTGGATGCAAGCGACTTTACATCGACTATGCCAGTAAGCTTTTGAAAAAGATTCCCTGCCGTCTTCGGTCCCACGCCAACTTGCAAACCCAACGCCCGCAGCCATGCCACCTCATCCTGCGGATTGGCAATGAGTTTGAGGTGCGCCACAATATCCTTTATATGCGCGCGTTCGAAAAATCGTAAGCCACCCCGGACGATGTACGGAATGTCCCGCTGCGCCAGCTCGAATTCCAAGGCCTGCGTATGACTAATGGCGCGGACAAGAACGGCAATGTCCGCGAGCTTCAAGCCTTGCTCCTGCAGCTCAAGTACCCGCTGGCTAATGTATGTCGCTTCTTGGCCATCATCCCGGCACGGTACGACCGACGGTTTCTCCCCGCTCGGCCGGGCTGGGGCGAGCTCTTTGGGAAACTGCTCGATGTTGTTGGCAATGACCGCGTTCGCTACAGAAAGAATCTCTGGCGTGGACCGGTAGTTTGTTTGCAAACGAAATTTCTTCACGTCCTTAAAGTCTTTGGGGAATTGTAAAATATTCTGGATCATTGCCCCGCGGAAGGCGTAGATACTTTGGGCGTCATCGCCGACGACCAAGAGATTGCCGTGACGGCTGGCTAAGTGACGCACCAAGTCACCCTGCAGGGAGTTCGTGTCTTGGAACTCATCCACGAGCACGTACTGAAACTGCTCTTGCAAGCGCTCGCAAACGTCCTGGTGCTCGGTGAGCAGGCGGAGCATGAGTTCGAGTAGGTCATCAAAGTCCACCAGGTTCTGCTTCTCTTTACGGGCGGCGTAGCGTTTGGCCACGGCCTGCACCTGCTCGGCCATGTGGCTGAAGTTCGGCAAGCGCTCGTGGACAACTTCAGATAAATCCCGTCGGGTATTACGCGAGAAAGAAATCATGTTCTGCAGAATGCCTGGCGCCGGGAAGCGCTTCTGCGTGGTATCGATGTCGAGGTCGGCGACGCACGCCGCAATGAGGCTGCGGCTGTCTTCCTGGTCGAGGATGGAGAAACTGGACGTGCGACCCACGCGGCTGGCGTACTTGCGCAAAATGCGGTTGGCCACGTGGTGGAAAGTCCCACCCCAAATTGGTGTCGGGACGTTGCCGAGTAGCTCCTGCACGCGGGTGAGCATCTCTCGCGCCGCTTTGTTGGTGAAGGTAACGAGCAAAATTCGATCTGGCGGAACGCCGTGCTCCAGCAGCCACGCCACGCGGTAAACAATGGTGCGGGTTTTCCCCGAACCTGCGCCAGCGAGCACCAACACATGCCCGTCACCATTTTCCACAACTGCTAATTGCTCCGCGTTAAGCTCCTTGGCGTAATCTATCTTCAGGTCAGTAATGGGCTTCCGCTTCAGGACGTAGGTGGACATGGTTTTCGCATAGTACCTTCTTCAATATTTTCTGTCATTCTGATGTTTTATAATTTTCATGAAACGCGCACGCTAGAGAGCGTGCGCTCGGTTATTGATAACGAGGCCGAGCGCAGGCCTCTGTGCCTCCCCTCCTGCCCGAGGAGGGGTGCCCGCAGGGCGGGGTGGTGGGAGCCGCGGGCAGAGACGCCCGCGCTTGAATATCATTTCCGCAAGCTCAACTCATATCTTATCTCCTCAATGCGCTTGAGGTTGCGCTTGGCTTCGTCAAACTTCTGCCGCGCTTGGCCAGTGAGGTCGGCTTCGGCGAGGTGGCGCACGACGTCGCTGACGGTTGTGTAGATTTTTTCCACGTCCTTCAGCTTCCGCTCGGTGGCCTTAAGCACGGCGCGTCGTCCCAGTTCACCCGTGAAATCGGCGAGCGCGCCAATCTGCTGCTCGGGCGCCAGCTTCGGCTTTTTTGGAAACGCAAGCTTCTTCCCGCGCGCAAACTCCACCACTAGCCATGCTTCACCGAATTCTTCCAATGCCGCCAAAAGATTACCGTCGTTGAGGAAACGAGAATTATCTTTGAGCTTGCGCTGCAATTTCTCCAACTGCTCACCAGCTTGGACTACTAGTTTCTTTGCGCCGTGGTCGTCGTTGCGGTGCACGGCAAAAATGGCGAGCTTGGACTGCTGCAAGGCTTCGCGCGTCTGCCGAATGACTACTTCACGGACGCTACGTTGCTTCTGCAGGTCCTTGGTGATGCGGTGGAACAAGCTCATGAACGTTTCTTGGTTAGCGCGAGGTGATTGAAGAAGAGCGCGAGTGCTGCGAGGGTGATGCCACACTGCACTTCGCCGTTGCGGAGCATCTGCCGCAACTTCGAAAGTGGCACGTACGTGATATCTAAAATGCTCTCGTCACCTTCTTGGCGGGCTTTACTTATATTCGACGTATTCAAGTTAGTCGCGAGGAATGCGTACGTGCACGTTTGCTCGTGGCCGGGTGCCGTGAAGTACGTGCCCAGCTTACGCCACTGTGCAGCGCGTATACCGGTCTCCTCGAATAACTCCCGCTTCGCGTTCGCCAAGTAGTTTGTCCCTTGCACCACGCCCGCGGGTATTTCGTAAATTGCTTGCCGAATGGCGTACCGGTACTGTCGGAGTAGGTAAATACCCCGCCCATCATAAGCCACAATGAAAACACCCGGCGATTTTTGCAGAAACGCGTAAATACTCTTCGCCCCGCCTGGCTGAATGACCGTATCCTCCTGAATGCTAATCCAAGGGTTGCGGTAGGTAATTTTTGTCCGTAGCTGCGTCCACGGACCGTAGTGTTTGGGCATGGCTAGAACCAGCCCGACTTAACTTCTCGACCCTCCGTCTCCACTGTCCAACTCCCGTCACTTTCCCGCTTGAGCTTGAAGTTCATCCGCTTGCCTTCTACCGAGCCTTCGAAGTCCGCTTCGTGATGGCGCTTTGCATGTTCAAAGAGGACGTCGGCTTCACTATCATCCAACTGACGGAGCACGCGCAAGCCGTACTGGTCACCGTCAACGGTGTGGTTATGAATGGTGGGCATAGGTTTTTCATAAAGACGAGACATGCTCACCATAGCGCTTATAGTCAACTTTGACAAAAACGTTAATAAATGCTAAAATGTTAATAATAAAAAGAAATATGAAACCATTTGCAATGCTTGCAGAAATTAAGACCCGAGAGAAAACCAACCAAAACCTACATACAGCTATTGGTATAACGGTTCTGGCGTTATTCAGCGGACTTGCGGGCTTTGCGTTCTGGGTAATGAGCTCGGCTGACCAGCCGAGTGACTTTGGCGTTGCCAATGTGCAGGCCGCGGCGGTAGACGGGACTAACAGCGTTACGCTCGCGTGGACTGCGTCGGGTGACGACGGCGCTGCTGGCCAAGCTACCAGTTACGACATTCGATATTCGACCGCGACGCTCAATGATGCAGCCTGGGGTTTTGCCACCGCCGTTGCTGGCGAACCGACACCCAAAGCGGCGGGGCAAGCAGAATCGTTGCTCGTCTCTGGCCTGGCGCCGAACACCACCTACAATTTCGGCATGAAAACTACTGACGATGCGGGCAACACATCCACGCTCTCGAATATTGCCACTAAAACTACAGCGGCGCTCTCTATCCCGAACTGCGTGGAAAACTGGAGTTGCAATGCGTGGAGCACCTGCACGAGCAGTCAGCAAACGCGCACCTGCGCAGATCAAACCACCTGCGGGACGACCAGTAACCAACCGGCACTTACCCGGGCGTGCACGCTTAACGCGGATGGCACGACGAGCATTCCGAGTGGACGCTCGGTTGATGCAAATGACGTCGCCCCGAATACGGTGCTCACCAGCGCCCCCACAGACACGCTGGCCACTTCGCGTTTCAGCTTCACCTGGACTGGTGTAGATGACGTCACCGCCCCAGAGCGCTTGCAGTACAGCTACCGGTTGGACACTCGCGCCTGGTCGGGCTGGACGCTTAACAACCAGGTGAGTATCCGCAACCTCACAAACGGCCGACACACGTTGGCCGTGCGTAGCCGCGACGCGTCGGGGAACGTGGATCCATCGCCCGCCAGTGCGACGTTTACGGTACGACTCCAATCCTTAATTGCCGTGGGCGTGGAACGCGGGGGCGATCCAAAAGTACGAACCTACACGACTGCGGGTAAACTCATCAAAGATTTCCTGGCCTTTGAGCGGGGATTTCGAGGTGGCGTGCAGGTTGCCGTTGCCGACCTCGGCGATGACGGCAGCGGTGAAATTGTGGTCGCACCGGGGAGTGGCCGGCGGGGCGAGGTTCGCCTCTTCCGCCAGGATGGTTCCCGTATCAACAGCTTCCTCCCCTACGGCACGGCGTACCGCGATGGCGTGAACCTAACGGCGGCAGACGTGAACGGGGACGGCACAATGGAAATAATTACGGCCAAGCAGAAAGGGTCAGCCAACGTCCGCGTCTTCGGCTATCGCAGTGGCCGGTTCACGCAGGTGTACCGAGAGTTCAACGCCCAAGTGAACACAGGCGTCAGCTTGGCCGCTGGGGATTTGAACGGTGACGGCAAAGATGAAATTATAACCGGATCAATGGGGAGCGGTGTTTCAACCGTGCGTGTGTTCAACCTCCAAGGGACAACGCTACGCCAGCTTGCTTCCCGTACGAACGTTCTGCCCGCCGCGCGATCGGGCGTCTCGCTCGCCACTGGTGACCTTAACAACGACGGCAAGGATGAGCTCCTCATAGGACCTCGGGCGAACGCCACGCCAACCATTCGCATGCTTTCACTCACCAACCGCACGCTCAATCTGCAATCGAAAAGCCTGACTGCATACCGGACGGTGGAGCGCGCCGGCGTCCGGCTTTCTACGGCAGATATAAATTATGATGGGAAAGCTGACATACTCGCTAGCTACGGTGCGGTAGGCCAGCCCCGTATCACCGTCTTCAATGGAGGCACATACGCGAAGCTGAAAACCCTTGATACTTTCGCCACCCGCGACCGACTAATTTTGAACCACAGTAGCGGCACCTAGTATCGTCAATACGAAAACGACCCTCCCCCCGCCACCGGGCGGGTTTTTTCGTTTGACACCCTACACGCTACAGGCGTAAGGTGGAGGACTAAAACAGAAACCAAAAAAGGAGAGTACATGGATACAAATTCATTGAAAATTATTTTTGGACCATCCTGCGCGCCGTCGCTACGGAAAAGCGTCATTTCGAAAATCAATTGGCTCGCCGACCGACAGCACTTCACCCACATACCCTGGCAAGACCACCGATTCGCCGATGGCGAATTCCTACCGCAGATTCTGGAGAATGTCCGAGGGAATGACGTATTCATCATCCAGCCAACCAACCCACCCGAAGAGAACTTCAAGTACGTGAAGATGCTCGCCCAGGCGGCGGCATTAGCCTCCGCCAAAAGCGTTACGGTGGTTCTGCCCTACCATAGGGATCTGCGACAAGATCGGAAGGATCGTCCACGCGTAGCGGTGACGGCAAAACTCTCGCTCCGAGAGATTGAATGTTCCATGACGGCAGCATCGTCTCGGCATATCATGTTCTTCCACCCGCACTTCAGTCAGGTTATCGGCTTCGTTGACGTTACCTGCGATCTACTCTACCCAACGGCCATATTCTTCGAGTACATGCAACGGCAGTTCGGCGATCGTCTGAAGCACGTAGTGCCAGCTGGTGCCGATACCGGCGCGGCGGGTTTAGCAGCCCGGTACGCGAAGCTCATCAACACCGATTCTTTCGCCGTGGGGTACAAGATTCGGGACAAGAACGATTCCGTAAGCTTCCGTGACATCATTGGAGATATCGACGGGAAAATCGTTGCCGTGGTCGACGACATGATCGATACGGGTGGTACACTCTGCAAGTTCATCCAAAAAGCAAACGAAAAAGGCGCCCAGGAAATTTATGCGTTTGCCACGCACGCCATCCTGGCCGGAGATGCAATCAGCAAGCTGCAGGAAGTTGCAGCAAAAACCTGTTTGAAAAAAGTCATTCTCACAAACAGTATCAATAACGAGCAGCGAGACCTTAATCACGACCTCTTCGAGGTGCTGGATTGCGGCCCGTTGATTGGCGAGGCCATCTGGCGCACGCACGTTGGCGGATCGATCTCCGAGATTGCTGGTGCCTTCGCGTAAACAGACCGATATAGTAACTGTCCTGTATCTACAGCCCGACCCTTACACGGCCGGGCTTTACTTTTTCTCTGGGGTTCCCGACGGTGCGGCGCGCAGGAGCGAAGCGATGAGCACGCGCCGTTGGGGTAAAGCGAGGCTTTCCTGCCGTACGGCGGGAAAACGAACTGCCCCGAACCACTCGCTTCGCTCGGGTACAGGGCATGCACCAAAAGTTCTCTTTAGAGATGGCGTGCCATGCACCCGAACAGCACCGGCCTATAGGACGGTGCGTCGTGAGTGGTGCATGGTGCGCCCGGCAGGAGTTGAACCTGCGACCTTATGGACCGGAACCATACGCTCTATCCAGCTGAGCTACGGGCGCGAAATATTGAATTGACGAATTACGTGCGCTTAGACGTTCGATGCTACTGTAGCAAACACTACTTTGGCCTTTTCCAGCAAGTCCGCTGCGGTCGGGCGATCCTTGGCATCGACGATGCAGCGGAATATCCCTGGCTCGGTTTTGGAAGCGCGGAACCACGCCCAGGCGTCATTCGTCACCCAGGCTTTCACGCCGCCGTCTTCACCGCCGGTCGTGACGACCCGTGCCCCAATCTTCTGGTACGCCGCAATGAGCCCTAGCCGAACCGCTATCTGCTTTTCACCATCACACTGCATTTTTGTCGCGAGCGTCGTGTACGAGGGCAAACTCAATAGCGCTTGATCCAGCGTCTGATTGGTTTGTACCAGGTACTTAAGGATGACGGCCAGCGCTTGCAGCCCATCCCGGCACTTGCCTGGTGCCACAATGCTGCCACCGCTAGAGCCCTCACCGCCGATAATACTGCCGCGCTCTTCCATACGCGCCACGACATTCGTCTCCCCGACCTCCACTTCCTCCACGACCGTGCCGTACTGCTGGGCCACGGCTTGCACGATCTGGCTGGTGGCATCGTTGGTGATGATGGGCAAGTCCCGCACGTCGGGTCGGGTTTCGAGTATCGCTTTTGTGACTAACCCCAGCACGTACTGGCCAGAAACCACGGGCGTCCCTTGTCGTCGCGCAAACTCACTTGCCAGTGGCAAGACAATTTCCATGCGGTCTGCGTCGCAATCGAATGCGCAAGCAAACGCTAAACCTTCGTCGGTGAGTTTTTGAGCCAGTGGCGCTAGGGATTCGTACTTCGGCTCTATTGCCCGCCAGAAGCTCCCGGCTTGCTCGTGGTAGAAATCTGCCGGCAACGTGAGCTCATTGGCAAAAGAAATTGTCGGTTCGGCTCCGGCCCCACCATTGAAGTCAAATAGCACGCGGTCGTGGAACGCCTCGAGATCGAAGTGCGTAAGTCCGCTCGATTGCTGGATGTGCAAGAGGTACGCCGCCAAGGCTTCGCCCTGCCGATTATCCAGGCCAGTGGTGCGCGAAGTTTTCGTGGGCGGCTGCAAGGCATGGCTTTCGGCAATGACCTGTGCGGCATCGGCGACCGCGAGGACAGCGCCACTCGCCTGCAAAAACTTGAAGCCGTTATGCTCTACAGGATTGTGCGAAGCGGTAACGATAATCCCGCCGGCTGCGCCAAACGTTCGCACCGCGTGTTCGGTGGCTGGGGTAGAATGGATACCAACATCAATAATGTTCGTAATTCCGGCAGCGGCTAAACCTTCCAGCAAACCATGTTTGACGTACAGACGTGATGGCCGCGTATCCGTGCCAATGACTATGCTGATGGGCGTACCGACATGACCATTTTGGCGCAACCAAGAACCGTACGCGTACCCGTAGCGCCGACAAACGTCATCGGTGAGGCTATCGCCCCAGACGCCGCGGATGCCCGAGAAAGACTCTACGAGCTTACTCATGCCTTTAGCCCTGCATCCGAGTCCCGCTCGGACGGGACGAGTGGTGCGGGGGCGCGACTCTGTAGGAACCGGCTCACGGTGCCCACATCGTCGGGCGAGCCGAAGTCTTTCCAGTAATCTTGGATAGTCTGGATGCGCACCTTCCCCTGGCGGGAGAGTTCGGTCACGGCGTCCGTGAGGTAGTATTCATTCTTCGGTGGTGTGGGCTGCACGCGGTCGCAGGCACCAAAAATTTCGGGCGTGAAGACGAACAAGCCCGTGTTGATGAGCTTCGAACCGACATCGTGGTCGGGCTTCTCGATGATCTCCTGCAGCTTGCCCTCGACGTCGGGGATGAGCACGCCGTACTTCTGGTAGTCCTCCCGCGGCAGCGCGCCAACGTAGCAGTTGCCGTCATCGCGGTTCATGGCCTTCAGATCTCGAACCGAGTAGAGGTTATCACCATACAGCGCGAGGAAGGCATGCCCATTCGTGGCTTCCCGCGCCGCCATGACTGGGATCGCGGTACCATACTTGGCCTCACCCATCACGGCGAACTGGTTCACTAGAGTAATTGGGTGCGGGTAAGTCCTAACGAACTCCTCGATGTGCTGGCTCAAGTGCCCAACCACAACGACGATCTTCTCGTACCCGGCGGTGCGGAGATTTTCCAGGAGGTGCCACAAAAAAGGCTGCCCATTCACCTCGATCATGTGCTTGGGCTTGTCCTTGGCTAGCTCTTTCATGCGCGTGCCCTTGCCGGCCGCAGAAATAATGACGGTTTTGATCATACGCTCTTAGATTTCTGCTCATGCCGGGCAGCATCCGCACACGTCGAATCGAAAATGTGCTTCTCGACGGCATCTCCCCGTATGCTGTCATAACCGACTATTGCACCACCCCCATTTACCCGCAGCTTGGTTGATTCATCATCAGAATTCTTGAAAAACTTCTTCGGCACATTCGTGCTGAAGGTATGCCCGCACTCCGTGCACTCTTTAACGAAAATCTTATGCTCGCCATCAAACTCCACGCGGAGGAACATGGGCTTCTCCACTTCAGGTGTTGGTTCGATACTATCTGGTGATTCACCTTCCATACTTTTAGAAAATACGTTGGAGAACTTTCACCAGCCTATACCAACCTCTACGGATAGGCAACTCATATGCATCGAGGTACGAAACGGTCTGCCCGCCAAAGCCCAATTTGAACCGGGTAATCCCTGCCCAAGTGGCGCCGTGCTTGCTGGCGCGGCTTCGCTGCGGGGTTTGGATGCCGTAGAAATCGTACCAAGATTTCCAGGCGAGCCTGGCGTCGAGGATTTGCCGCCACTGCAGCAAATGCGGCGCCATGACGTTGCGGTAGGCGTTGCTCGAGGCGCCGTGCACGTACGTAGCAGTATCCCCAAAGTGCACAACAATGTTGGCGGCAATCGGTTGCTTCTCGAACATGGCCACGTACACACGCAGCACGTCGTCACCTAAGTGCTCGCGCAAGCGGCGGTAGTACGTGCTGGCGTGACTCGTGAACTTATCGCGTGCTGCAGTTTGCTTATTGAGCAGGATGAATTGCTCCAGTGCAGCCACAACGCCACTACCCGTGGCCACATGTACGTACACGCCTCGTTTCTCGGCCAGGCGGATGTTGTACCGCGTCTTCTCATGCATGGCGGCCAGGAGCATAGCTTCATCCTGGTGCAGGTCCAGCATTTGCGTATCGAGCGGTTGGAACGCCTTGGCACGTTGTAATTTGAGCTCTACTTGAAACTGTTTGAAGAGCGATTCGTTGCACTGTTCGATTGCCGATTCGAGGTGGAAGAACAACGTGCCCCTAACTTTCGCTTCGCGTACCAGTGCGCGCAGGAGCAATCCCAGTACTTCCTGGTACTGCGGCACAGGCAAGTGCGCGTCCACAATGGGACCGCTGAATACCGAGAGCGTAGATTGCCCGAAACGCCACGGTTCATGGAGTGCTTGTACCGCGCCAACAATTTCTGCGCCATAGACAACGACCAGACGGATGATGTCGGTGCCAACTTGGTGTTTAAACTTCCCCCACGCCCAACTCTGCTGGAACGACGAACGGCGCTGGGCCGCAACGAATGCATCCCATGACTGCGCGTCGGTCCAGGGTTGTACCTGCATACTAGCTCGCCCGCAGCACCGCCTTTATGCGCTGCGCTGGGTCGGTAACGGTCGACGGAACTTTCGCCAGGGCTTTGTGCGCTTCAGCTGGCGTGTAGCCAAGCTGCTCAAGCGCGGCCACGACTTCATCGTCACCGCCGTGGACACCCGTTGCGGCACCCTCGGCGGGCGCTTCGAGCTTGCCGTTGAGTTCGCGTACAATCCGCTCGGCAGTTTTTGCGCCAATACCCGAGACTTTTGTCAGGATAGAAATTTCGCCAGCGTGCACCGCCCGCGTAATGTCGGCCACGGTTGCGCGGGAGAGCACGCCGAGTGCAGACTTCGGTCCTACGCCGTTCACCGTAAGGAGTAGGTCAAACATCTCCAGCTCCTGGATGGTCCGGAAGCCGTACAGCTCCTGCCCGTCTTCCCGCTGGTGGTGGTGGGTGAAGAGGTTACATTCTGCACCAATATCCAAACTCGCCAATGTCTGCGCGGTCGCAAAGACCCGGTAACCTACCCCGGCAACCTCAACAACGACGAACTTTAGACTGACGCGCAGTACTTTCCCCTGGAGGTGTGCAATCATGATAACCAGTATACCATCCTGCCAAAAGAAAAACCGACGTCTCGTATGAAACGTCGGTTACTTGATGTGATTCGCCCCATTACGACGCATCCAGCGATAGAGAGCAATA
Source organism: bacterium (assembly GCA_030689605.1). Classification (GTDB taxonomy): domain Bacteria; phylum Patescibacteriota; class Patescibacteriia; order PEXW01; family PEXW01; genus CAIPSZ01. The sequence continues at coordinate 22,344 of JAUYFT010000026.1, forward strand.
AGTCCAAGCGGGATGAAGATGCAGTACATGATGATGTTTGCAATGTCCTTACCACAGAACATGTACAGCAAGGCAAAGCAGGTCACCTGGCAGATACCTCCCAAACAAAGATCTAGGAAGCCGCGCCAACCAAAACGAGGCCAGAGAATGCCGAGTATTCCGCACCCAGCCTTTTGGCACTGCGGCTCAAGCCCCAACCAGAAGAACATGCGCGGCGTCGCAGGTTTGTTCCGGGCAATCTTACGCCCCCAATGGTAAGCTCGGTACGCCCAGTGCTTGACCCATCGCCACAGTGAGACCAACCACGCCACCCGCCGCTTTTTCTGCTGCGGGCGAATGTTCGGTACTAACTGTCGTTGACTAACGCGCAGTTGAACGAATACGGTTACTCCCCGGAAGATGGCAGTCTTCACAGCCATCCAAGCAACCGAATGGACAACTGGAATGAGAATACACAGCCACGGGGGGAAATCGTTGTTGAAGACGTACATGACCATCCACGCATCGGGAGAAATCAGGTACCCCAACGGGTTATCAAGGATGCTAAACACCTTCTTCCTCCTTTGTTTCAGGGTTTCGGTTTTAGTCACGTAGCGTATCAGAAAACGCAGGATTGTCAATGCTTAGGCATGCTATATTCTCCCTATGCAATTCAAGCTCCCCGAACCACTCGCTCTGCTCGGGTTTAGGGCAGGCCAGCCACACCATGAAGTTTAAGCTGCATTCTCCATTTAAGCCGACCGGGGATCAACCCCAAGCCATTGCCAAGCTCACCAAGGGTGTGGAGCGGGGTTTGCGCGCCCAGACGTTGCTCGGTGTCACCGGCTCGGGCAAGACGTTTACCATGGCCAATGTCATTGCCAATACTCAACGGCCGACGCTCGTCATCTCCCACAACAAGACCCTGGCCGCGCAGCTAGCCAGTGAGTTTGAAGAGTTCTTCCCCGACAACGCCGTGCACTACTTCGTCTCGTACTACGACTACTACCAGCCCGAGGCATACATTGCCAAGTCCGACACTTACATTGAGAAAGAAACGGACATTAATGAGGAAATTGACCGCCTGCGCCACGCTAGCACGCAGGCCGTGCTCTCGCGACGGGATGTGATTATTGTCGCTTCCGTTTCTTGCATCTACGGCCTCGGCTCCCCGGCCGAGTACCGCCGCGGCGTCATCACCTTAAAGAAGGGTCAGACCATGAAGCGCGCCGACCTCCTGAAACAACTCATCGCCATGAAGTTTGAACGCCGCACCTTGGACATCTGGCGTGGTGCTTTCCGCGTCCTCGGCGATGTACTAGAAATTTTCCCGACCGCGTCCGAGGACCGTATGCTCCGCATCCAGTTCTACGGCAACGACATTGAAAAAATCGAGGAGCTTGACGCGCTCACGGGAAAAAATATTACCTTGCTGGAAAGCGTGGACATCTACCCGAACACGCAGTACGTCACTGACCCGAACGAGACCGAACGCGCGCTCAAGCAAATGGAGAAAGATTTGAAAGAGCGCGTCACCTTTTTCAAAGCCCACGACAAGCCCCTGGAAGCCGAGCGCATTGAGCAGCGGACGCGCTTCGATTTGGAAATGATGCGCACCACCGGCTTTGCGCCAGGCATCGAGAACTACTCCCGCTACTTTGACGGCCGCCAGCCGGGCACGCCGCCATACACGCTCATGGACTTCTTCCCGAAAGACTACCTGCTCATGATCGACGAGTCGCACATGACTATTCCGCAAATTGGGGGGATGTACGAAGGCGACAAGTCCCGCAAGCAAGCGCTGGTAAACTACGGCTTCCGCCTGCCCGCAGCGTTCGACAACCGACCCTTGAAGTTCGGTGAGTTCGAGGGCAAAATCAACCAGATGGTGTTCACGTCTGCCACACCAGCGAAGTACGAGAAGGAGAAGAGCCAGAGTGTCGTGGAACAAGTCATCCGGCCCACGGGCTTGCTGGACCCGGATATTGAAGTTAAGCCCACGAAAAACCAGGTGGACGACCTGGTGGAGCAAATCCGAAAACGGGTGGAAAAAGGCCAACGTGTGCTAGTGACGACACTCACCAAGCGCATTGCCGAAGACCTGACCGACTACCTCAAAGACCTGGACATCAAAGTGCAGTACCTGCACTCGGATGTGGACACCTTCGACCGTTTGGAAATCCTGCGCAGTTTACGCACCGGGGAAATAGACGTTGTGATCGGCATTAACCTACTACGCGAAGGCTTGGATTTACCAGAAGTGTCCTTGGTTGCCATCCTCGACGCGGATAAAGAAGGTTTCTTGCGTTCGGACGTGGCGCTCATCCAAACCATGGGCCGCGGCGCCCGGCACGTGGAAGGCCAGGTAATCATGTACGCCGATCGCCGCACGGGCTCGATGGAACGGGCAATATCCGAAACCGCCCGCCGCCGCAAAATCCAAAAAGCCTACAACACCAAACACGGCATTACCCCAGCGGGCATTACTAAAGCTATCCGCGAATCGCGCTTGGCCGGCAAGCAGAAACCGCAAGACGAGAAGCCAATCATCGATCCAAAATCCATTCCCAAAGACGAACTCCCACACATCCTGCACGACCTGGAGAATCAAATGGCCTTAGCCGCGGCAAACTTGGAGTTTGAACGCGCAGCCAACATCCGCGACCAGATTACTTTGCTCAAGGGCTACAAGCTTTACCCTGCATCGAATGGTGCAGGGCGCCAGCGAGGCTTCGGTAAAAGACGAAAGCGAGGGTAAAAAATCCGCCAGCGTGAGGGGTGGCGGATTGCTTGGGTTTAGGCACTAGGCCGGGATGGGACGTGGCAACGCTCTGCCTGCTTGTGCGCAGCGTGGCACGACTTGCACCGTTTCAGGTCATCGACATAACCCTTTTCGGCAAAGTATGCTTGCGCTTCGGCCGTGAAGACGAACTCTTCATGGCAGTCAGTGCAAATGAGGATGCGTAACGCCCGGTCTACTGCCTGGTGCGAAAGGACTTTCCTGTCCATGCGGACCTCCGTGTGGTAGTGGGATGATAGTGGGTAGGAACAATGTCACTCTCATTCTACACCTTTCGACAAAAAGTCAGGAAGTCCTGTCAGGTGGGGTGGCTAGGGCTTGCATCGGTTGGTTACACATGGTAGCTTGTGCACACCTCAATCTAATTTTCGTATCCCTGTATGCCTATCAAAGCCGCATCGGCCAAGCATGCCCGTCAATCTGTGAAGCGCACAATCGTGAACCGCGCTGTGAAGACCGAGCTCCGCGAGGCAATCAAGAAAGCTCGCAAGCTTATTGCCGCGAAAAAGCTGGATGAAGCCAAGGTTGCAGTGAGCGTTGCGGTGAAGCTCCTGGATAAAGCCGCCCGCAAGCGCACCATGCCAAAGAACACCACGAGCCGAAAGAAGTCCCGCTTGATGCAGGCACTGGCCAAGGCATAGTTACGAATTACGAATAGCAACCTACGAAATACGAATGGATCAGGAAGGACAAATTCGTAGGAAGGATTTAGTCCATGCAGACCTGAGCTACCGCGTCGTCGGTATTCTCTTTGAGGTATTCAATGAGCTTGGGTATGGACACCTGGAACGCGTGTACCAGCGAGCGATTGCCGAACTGATGCGAAAGCTTGACCTCCATTTCCAAGAGCAAGTACGCTATACCATACAACTTAAAAATCGTCCGATTGCATCATATGTTCTTGATTTTCTCATTGAAGGGAAGGTTGTTCTAGAGTTAAAACGCGGTGCGCGGTATATGCGAAAAGACATCGAACAAGTGTACGCCTACCTACGAGCCAGTGACTTACAGTTAGGCATCCTCGCTACCTTCACATCGCAAGGAGTGGCATACAAACGCATTGTCAACATCGAGCATCCCCATTCGTAGTCATTCGTATATTCGTAACAGATTCGTAATTCGTAATTTCACTTTACACAAACCTTAGCAATAAAGTGGACCAGGCCGAGTTCAGGATCGACCTTGCCGGTCTTCATGTCCACGTCCAACTGCGCCAGGTCTAAAAATAACTGGCGGATAGTGCCGGCGGGAAACTGCCGCACCGCCGCAATTGCCTTCTGCGCTACGTACGGGTGCAGGTCAGTCTCGGCGGCAATGCTCCCCGGTGCCAGCTTGCGATTCAAGCAATCTTCAACGACCAGCAGCATCCGCAGCTGCCGCGTGAGCATGGCGTGCAAGACGAGCGGGTGGACGCCCAGTTGGAGCTGACTTTGGAAGAGCCCAAGCGCAGCCGCGGCGTTGCGCGCCGAAAGCGCATCCGTGAAGTGGAATATATTGTCATCCAGCGGTGCCTTGCTCCACTCTCCGACGAGGACTTGCGTGATGGGCTTCCCGCCTGCCGAAGCAACGATCTGCGCCACTACCCCGCTCATTGCCCACAGGTCTGGCCCGACATTCGTGGCAAGCTGCATCACAGCGGAAGGTTCAATGCTACCGCCGAGGCGCTTCACCTCGTTGCGAATCCAAGCTAGTAGTTGCGCCGCGGCGAGCGGTTCGAACACTTCAACCTTTGCATGCGCTGGCCAGGAAATTTTCGTCGGTGCAATCGCGGGCTTCTTGGCTTTTGATTTGCTCGGCTTTTTTGGTGCGGTTTTCTTCGGTGCGGCAGGTTTGCCGAGATCTTTGCTTTCCCAGGCAATCATCACGGTGTCTGGGAATGCTTCCGCATCCAACCACGCATTAAACTGCTCACGGTCGGCCACCAAAGCCGTGGAGTAGAAGTCGTACAGAACCACGAGCCGCTTCTTGGCAAACATGCCCACCTGCGCCGCGCTCGCCCGGACTTTCGCTATTTCAAAGGGAGCCACAAATGAGGACACATTCGAGCCAGCAGTGTCGTACTTCTTCTTAAAGCCTTCGCGCAATACAACCAACCGTTTGCGGGAACTGTACGTATCTGCACCGTGGAGGATGAGGAGGTCCATGGGGGCAGGATAGCCTTAGAGCTGTAGAGCCGTAAAGCCATCAGTAGGGGCAAAGCTTGCTTTGTCCAGGCTTCATCCAAACCCCAAGCGCGGGCGTCTCTGCCTGCGCGGGCACTGAAGGTTGACAAAAATTACGATTATGAGAGGGTGATAATAATAACATGTACCTTAAAATATCGGAGTAACAAATGCTAGAGAATGGATGGAAAATCGAAGTCTTTTTCAAGGATTATTCCGCGCCAGCAAGTTTTGAAATCCCGGATGAATACGTCATCGAAGTTAGGGAGCAAAACGAATTCCGTGAGATCAAATTTCGTGATGACGCTGGAAAAATCAGACACTTCAGTACACTGACTGGGGAGCGATTACTCAAGATGGAACGAGCTATTGTGGCATTCTATAGTGACAAACAGCTTGAGATTTGCGCGATCACGACTGCTGTAACATTACTTAATTGCAGCGACAACACCACCCTCGACACTCTTCGTTGCTACCGACGTCAATGGCTTGAATCATTTACACTAGGGCAATGCCTTTCCCGTTGGTATGACCGGTGGTCTCCGCCTGTCGCGCAGTGGCTTGCGACTAGTAAGTGGCAAGCACACTTCTTGCTCAAGGTATTTATTCAGCCTTGCGCCTGGATGGCCGCACAAGCGGAAATGTATCGGCTCTTTGCTTTGCCACTAAGAATAGTTGTTGCGTGCTGGTATGTAGCCGCATCTCTAACCGCAAAGCTGTTGTATTCCCTACGAAAGGTTGAACTATGTGGATATTACTTTTAGGCGAACCCCGCGGTTCGCCTTTTTTAATTGTCATTGCGAGGAGGCCAACAGGCCGACGCGGCAATCTCCCTACATGAGCAAGATTGCCGCACCCTCGCACGGCTCGGGCTCGCAATGACAATACAAAATGTTGAAGCGTTTACAGACGCGCACCTTAGCAGGCAGAGACGCCTGCGCTTGGCCTAGGATAAGTATGCGGATGTCCGAAGGACAGGTGAGGGGGGTAAACAAGCATTGACAATGGGCTTACATAGCGCTAGTGTGAAACATTCTTTGACAACCCCTGCCCACGGCAGGAAAACCAACAACCATCCAGACTCGGACGAGTCAAAGCGCGGACGCGCAGGAGGAAAATATGTACGGCAAGACTTCGAGAATATTGAAAGAAATGAAGGAGGAGCGACGAAAAGAAACAAAACTAGTTGCACAGAATTACAGGTTAGTAAACAAAGATTTGCCATTCTTGTGGGCATGTTCACCATTTTGGAATCTCAGTCACATCGCTATTACAGTCCATGACGTCAAACCAGAAACCAAAACGTTTGATCTTCTAGCCAAACAACTCATGTTCACAAAAGAGCAATGTGGTACCCACTTTCAAGTGTGGGTATATATTGATTACCACCTAGACATGATACGAATCGCTCCTATTACCCTTGAAGTGTCAACGCCCATATGGAAAAGTATAGTATCAATAGCTGATGAAAAAGGAAACCAATGGTATTCCATAACGCACTTCATCTTTGCCTGGGGCAAACAGGAAAGCGTCTGCCTTAAAAAAATGGAGGTTTACAGGGTTCATGATGACCGAAAAAGTCGTAATACTTTGGGCATTCTCAGAGACCGGTTATCCAGCCAACCTTAATCGCATTGGCGAACCCCGCGGTTCGCCTTTTTTAATTGTCATTGCGGGGAGGCCAACAGGCCGACGCGGCAATCTCCCTGCATGAGCAAGATTGCCGCACCCTCGCACGGCTCGGGCTCGCAATGACAATACAAAAATGTTGGGGTGTTCCGCACGCGCACCTTAGAGAAGGTGCGCTTGGTCTATTTATACATGCCGAGCGCATGCTCTCCCCGCCTGCCTCCCGCCCGCTGCGACGAGCGCAGCGAGTCGGGCGGGCCGCCTAATGCTTGACATTGGCGGGCGGGTAGCGTGCGCTCACCTAACGGCTTCCATCTCCCCCCAATTCTCCCCTACCTTCACATCGGCGATGAGTGGTGCGGCTAATTCGTACACACCTTCCATGGTTTGCTTCACGAATGAGGATACTTTGTTCACGTCTGCATTGGGCACTTCAAACACGAGTTCATCATGCACCGTCAATATCATCCGGGACTTTGGGCTAACCTTTGGTAAGCCTTTGTCGCACGCGATCATGGCGAGCTTGAGGATGTCCGCGGCCGTCCCCTGCACGGGCAGGTTCACGGCAATGCGTTCGGCTTGGCTGCGGATCTGGCCGTTGGAGGAGTTGATCTCGGGTAGATTACGGCGGCGGCCGAACAATGTTTCCACGTAGCCGCGCTTCCGGGCTTGCTCTTTGGTTTCCTCCAAGAACTTCGCCACCTTTGGCCGGCTCGCAAAGTAGCGGTCAATGAAGTCCTGCGCTTTTTCGCGGCTAATTTTCTTACGACTTGCAAGGCCATACGCACCCATACCGTAGAGCACACCAAAGTTTACCTCTTTGGCCGCGCTGCGCTGGTCTTTCGTCACTTGGTCAATGGGAATGCTGAAGATGTCCGCGGCTGTGGCTTGGTGGATGTCGGCGCCGTGCTTGAACGCGTCAATCATCTTCTGTTCTTTTGCTAAGCTGGCCACCACACGCAATTCAATTTGCGAGTAGTCCACGGAGACGAGCTGATACCCTTTCTCGGCAATAAAAGCTTTGCGAATTTCCCGACCCAGCTCCGTGCGGATAGGGATATTCTGCAAGTTTGGATTGTTACTGGAGAGCCGTCCGGTAGCGGCCACGGTCTGGTTGAAGTCCGTGTGTACCCGGCCGGTCTGCTTCTGCACCAGCTCGGGTAACGTCTCGATGTACGTGGAGAGAAGCTTGGTGAGCTCGCGATACTCCATAATCGCGTCGATGATTGGGTGCTTGCCTTGCAACTTCTCCAACTCATCCACGGCCGTGGAAATGCCGGTCTTGGTCTTCTTCAGTCCCTCCCTTGAGAGCTTGAGTGTAGTAAAGAGCACTTCTTTGAGCTGCAGCGGGGATTTAATGTTGAACTCCGATTTTGCGTAGCCATGAATCTGCTTTTCGAGTTTCTTGATTGTCGCACTTATAGTTTTACTTAGCGCAGCTAGAAACTTCGAATCAATTTTTACCCCTGCGAGCTCAATTTTCTCCAACACGGAAATAAGTGGCATTTCAATGTCATCAAACAGCTTCTGCAATTTCAGCGATTGGAGCTGCGGACTGAACTGCTTCACCAAGCGGTAGGTGTAGTCCGCATCTTCCCCCGAGTACTCGGCAATTTTCTCCACGGCCACCTCTTCCATTGTTACTTGATCCTTGCCCTTCTTGCCAATCAGGTCTTCAATGGGAATCATTTGATGGCCGAACTCATTGAACGCCAGTGCATTCAAACTATGCGCCCGTGAACCAGAGTTCAAGAGGTAGCTGGCAATCATGCTGTCGAACGCCAAGGGTTGCACGTCAATCCCAGACAATGTCAGCACTTCGGCGTCGTACTTGCAGTTGTGACCCCACTTACCGACCTTAGGATTCTCGAGAATTCCTTTCAGCTCCTTAAGCCAGGCAGCATGACCCTTGGTGACAACGTAGTACGCCTCCCCAGCTTTCCAGGAGAAGCTAATTCCCAGTAGCTTCGCGTCGTACGGATTCAAGCTGGTCGTCTCGGTGTCGAAGACGAAGGCCTTTTGCTTCTGAAGTTCATCGAAAAAAGTTTTAAAGGCTCTCTCGTCATTCACCAACGTGTACGTATGCTTCGAAACTTTTTCACCGAAGAGCGACTGCCGGATTACACCCACCTCTCCCTCTTTCGAAGAGGGAGATTCGAGAGGGAGTGCATTCTGGGATAACAGCGGTATCTTCGCTACCAAACTCTTAAAACCCCACTTCACGAACAATTCGTGCAGCTTTGCCGCGTCGGCACTGTGCACCTTGGCTGCGTCGATGTTAAACGGCAACGGCACGTCGAGCTTTATTGTCGCCAATTTTTTGCTCATGTATGCGTTATCCTTCTCCTGCATGAGCTTCTCTAGCAACTTCGCCGAGATATTCTTGGCTTTTTGGGGTGTGTGCTCCAGCACGCGGTACATCTCCTCAATGGTGTGGAACTGCTGGATGAGGTCGGTCGCGGTTTTCTCCCCCACGCCTTTCACGCCCGGGATGTTGTCCGACGGGTCGCCGCGCAGCGCTTTGTAGTCAATGATGTCCTCGGGACCAAACCCATAGCGCGCCTCCACATCTTTCGGTGTGTACAGCACCGTATCGTTCAAACCTTTGCGCAAACTGTAGACCGACACCTGCTTCGAAACGAGCTGCATGGTATCCATATCGCCAGTGAGGATGACCACATGTGCCTTATCTTTTGCTAAGCGATGGGAGAGTGTACCAATAACATCATCAGCCTCCACGCCGTCAGCCTCCACAACCGGGAAGCCAAACGCCGCCACCAAATCGTGCGCCAGGGGAATTTGATCGTAGAGCTCTTGCGCGGCCTTCACGCGCGTGGCTTTGTACTGGTCGTAGATGTCGTCGCGGAACGTCGGGCCTTTCATGTCAAAGGCGACCGCGACGTGCGTGGGCTTGATGTCCTTGAGCGCCTTGAGCAACGCTGTGGCAAAACCGTACACGGCATTCACCATGGTGCCATCTTTGGCCGTCAGCGGCGGCAGGGCGTGGAAGCTGCGGTGGATAATGGCGTTCCCGTCTACAAGCAGAACTTTGGGGGCAGGCATAGGTACAGAGTAGCGCCTCAATTATCTTCTGTCATTCTAAAAAGACACCTACCAAAAAGAGTGCGCGGGAACGGGAGATATATTATTGTCATCCCGGGGTAATCCGAGGGATCTCGCATTTCCTGAATATTATAAATACGAGATTTCTCCCCCTCGGTGAGCTCGGGGTCGAAATGACAAAAAAATTTATACTCATTCAATCTCCTCTGCCAAATCAAGCCATTTTGGATTAAGCTCGGTAATCAATTTTGTCTTCTTTGACCGTCGCCACTTCTTCAATTCTTTCTCTCGATCAATCGCAGCGCCAATGTCATTAGTTTCTTCATAGTAGACAAGCTTGGTGCACTTATACTTCTTGGTAAAACCCTTTGCTAAACCGTGCTTGTGTTCGTAAACACGATGCACCAAGCTATTAGTCACACCAATGTAAATCACGCCGGTTGTGCTGGCCATGATATACACAAAGTAACGATGCTTTTGCATTCTCATTGCTACTTTACTTTCTGGAATGCAGCAATCTGCGCGAGCTCTTCCGGGCAGTACTGCGTCGGGACAATCTGCGGCGCCCACGACGTTGAGACTGGTTGCTCAACCACGGCGGCCATAATGCAGGAAGGTTCATCCAAGTGGTCCAAGCCAACTTGGTGGCCGAACTCGTGCAGGATGGTGGACGTCACCAGTGCGGCCTGGGCGTTCGACTCTGGTGTTAGCTCTTGGATACTTGCCATGAATACAACAATGCCATGCTCGCGGACCGAACTGCCAACCTGAGTTGGAGAAACTGCATCTTTGGTAAGCACAAAAATGTCCACCGGGGTCTGGATGGAATCCATTTTGGATGCTTGCCCCGCGAGTCTTCGGAAGTCCTTACTCGTGTAGGTTTCTTTCGTTGATGTGAGTTGGAGCGGCGTTCCGATATCAAACCCGCCACTGCCGAGGAGTTTCACCATTTCTGGTAGCGCCGCCTCGATGCTCCCGTTGGGAATTACCACTGCAGGATCGAGAAATATTCGCACCGGAAAACCCTCGGAGCGTGCTGGGTGGAGGTAATCACTGCGGCCGTCTCCTGCTTGGTGCAAACCCAAGGCCCACCGAATAAGCGGACGCTCTGCTGCTCGCGCCCGCCAGTGTGTGTTGAACCAGGTATCCTGCTGCCCGTTATTCGCCTGGTAGCGCAAGAACGAGAAGCTGAATGCAAAAAAAATGACAACTAGGAGAACGACAGTAATAGAACGTTGGTGCTGCATACCTTCAGTCTACCATTCACTTACCGTGGAACACGACGTCTATGTAGCTGGTCGTGGAGGTTTCCGCGAGGTTCCCCGTGAGTTCGGCACCATTCGTATGGTCAACAAGGGTCTGCGCATTGGCACCCCGCAGCTGCGCGAAGGCCATTGCAATTGCCAGGCTCATCGGTGAATCGGCTGGGATGCCTCGCAGCGCATTGGGACTTGCCTGGGCGAGTGCGGCAAGCGAGATGGCGTCATCCGCCTTTGTGGCCTCAAGATTTTTGTAGTGCGAGAAATCGACGCTTGCCACGACCAGGTCATGCTGCCCGAGTGTTCGGTTGAGAAACTCGGCCATGCGCAGCGCGGCGGCCGTGTCAAAATTACTCTGCACCGTCAGTAGGACGAACTGCACGTGCGGGAACTGCCGCTGGAGGAACGGCAGCGGGGTAAGGACGCTGTGCTCTTCAGCAATAAGTAACTCATCGGCACGCACGTCTGGTTCGGCCACCAGGGCATCCACGATGCTGTGCGGCGGAGCATAGCGTTGGCCTTGCCACATCCACGTCGTTCGGCTTGTCGTGAAGCGGGTAACGCCACGGTTCGGGTGGTCTGGCCCGACAATGACAATCGTCTGCGGCCGGGCATCCCGCGCTGCGCCAATGACCCGCCCCATCAGGTTTGCGGCCACGAGGTGGTGAGATATGACGAAACTCGCCACCTTTGGAACAGGCACAACCGCTTGCCCACGAAGGAATGCCCCTTTGACAACAGTGGGTGTAATAATTTCCAAGGGCGCTGCGTGCAGTGCTGGTGCCTGACGAGGTGCAGCAAAGTTGCCAACGATGGCAAGTGCCAACGCGGCAGCCCCAATGCTTACCAGCGAATACTTACTTAATCTCCAGGCTTTGCGCACCGCTGTAGTTCACCAGGTCACGGCTACTCTGCCCTTGGATGAGCGTGGGCTCGGCCGCATACCCGCCGGGCGTGAACACGCGCGCGTAGTAGTGGATTGCTCGGCTACCATCGCTCCAGAACGTTACCCGTTGGCCATCCACATCGATGGGGTACTCGACGTAATTATCGCCGATGCCATGAGACCATGGGTTAGAGACGAGCACGAAGCCGGATGGTAGTTCGTCAACGATGTAGAACTGGCGATCGGTGACGTCTTTGTTAACCTTCGGCGTAATGTCGACGCGGATGAGGTCACCTTGCTCGAAGCTGGTCTTTGAGGACTTCATGTTCTGGTACGAACGCGTGATGCCTAGCCGCGTATCAACCTTCGCGGTGCGGATGTCAACCGGGGCGAACGTACTCGTCACGATGCCTATGGGGCCTTGCACCGCCGTGACGCGGAAATTCTTCAACTCGTCAGTGGTCAGCGATACGGTTTTCGTTTCGCCGTTCTTGAGCTCCAGGCTTGATGCTTTGCCACTCAAGTCATACGTGAGGGAAACCGCTTGGTCATCAAGGAGCGGCACAGCGGCGCGCATGGCCAGGCTCCGCTCCAGGTTCGTCACTGCTTCTTTGGGGAAGTTGGTCTCGAGGTAGCGCGCAATCCCCTGGCGCTGCGGGAGTTTCAACCCTTCGGCCAGGATGCTAAACCGGGCGGTATTGATGGTGACGCTATCACCGGCACCCAAGCTAAGCTTCGCGAATGGCGTTTCGACGGTGCCGTACTTCTGCCACAGTGCCGCGGCAATAGCAATGGCTTTATCGTTGCTGCCCAGCGCCAAGTACGCCAGCCCAGCCGTGAGTTGGTCATGTGCGTCGATATCTGGCTGCTGCAAAAAGCTGTCGAGATCGGCGAGCACGGGCTTACCCAGGTTTGCCAGGCCGAGCAGAGCCAAACCCTGTTGGCCGAGCGATGCACTCTTCTGCTCCAGCTTGGCCGTTAAGTACCGAGCCAGCGCGCCGCTATCGAAGAGGTCGCCGCGGGCAGCCGCGTACGCGCTTGTGGTCAGATCCGAGCTGCTATACGTCACTTGGCTAATACCGCCATCTTCCTGCTGGAAAGCGCTAGGAACGAATGACGTAGTTGCTTGGGCTTCAACCTTCAAGTCGTTCAATAGGTCAACGGCGATGCGACTGCCTAGGTACCGCTCCACGCGCTTGCCGTATGACCACTGAAGCGCTTGCAGCACCTGCACCACGCGCCCACGACCGGCATCGCTGAAGGTCAGGCTCGTGCGCCCGGGGCCAGCCGGCACAATGGTCTGGCCAACACTGGCATCCAAGTACGCGCTCTCGGCTTTCGTCACCCGTGAGCTTAGCACCTGCACTGTCCGGACGAGGATGTCTTTATCATTACCGCGCTGCACGGTGAGTCGAATTTCCTGGGGGCCAACTGTTAGCTTCGGTAATATGAACGCCTGGCTGGTGAACGCTTTCCCTGCCCGCGTCTGGACCTTGCCAATACCGGGCGTTTCCAGCGTAAACTGCACGTCATCGGCCAAGGTCAAACCCGAGCCGTACGCATTGGCAATGACTTTCGGTGTATCGGCCAACACGTACTCTCCCGCAAGGGCGAGTGTGCCGAAAATTGATTTCGTCACCGGGATGCTCACCGTGGTGTTCCCGGCTTTCAAATCCTTGGTCACAGCCTGCGCCGTTACCTGCCAAGAGGTGAGGTTGTCGGGCACGGTGAACGTTACGGATGCATTGCCGTCACGATCTGTCTCGACGTTCTGGAACAGCACGGCATCTTTGAAAATCTTTCGGGGTTGGCCACCGCCGCCGCCGCCTTCCGCACCACTGTTCAGCTTCAGCGTGTCGTGGCTGACGTACGTCAGCACCAAACCTGATGGCACGTTCGTGTACAGCGACTGGAGCGGGGTTGGCGAATTCTCCGTCTGGATAGCGACGATCGCCGCATCAATTGCACTCAGGTTCACCATAGCCTGCACGGGCTTACCCTTCACATCGGTAACGTGCACATTGGCTTTCACCACATCACCTGGGCCGTAGCTTTTCTGCTCGGGGGTGACTGCAATGATGAGCGCGCGGTCTGCGATGTCGACATTGAGACTCACCTCACCCACAAGCTGGAACGTCGAGCCGTCGAAGTACGCGCCAGCGAAAGAGATATTTGGCGCGTCTTCATTGGTCACGGTGTACGGGAATACCGAAGCGTCCTTCACGGTAACCTCCTGGATCCCATTCTGAAGTTTGAGGAAGAGGAAAGGTCCTTTCCCCGCAATAGACTGGTTACCTTTACTGATGCGAATGTCAGTGGATGCGCCAACCTTGTACGTCGTCGCGGGTCCATTCTCGGTACCATCCTGCTCGCTCGTCGATATGGTGTAGCCCGAGCCGCTGTAAGCCCAGCGGTAACCATCACGGTATAACCAAAGCGAGCGCGTCGCTGGCCGACCTTGGCTGTCCTTTACCGAGAACTTCACCGTGTATGTGTTCCCGGGGAGGGTAAACGCCTTCATGAACTTGCCCTGGCTATCCGTTACGCCCGTGAACTGCTCACGCTTCTCCTCGGTGACGTTGTAAGTGTATGTATCGACGACCTTCTTCTCAATGAAATCATATTGCTGGCCGTTCTTGGTCTTATGCACGACCTGCTCGTACACCGTGCCCGTAACCGGCGCGTTCGGCACGACGTCGCCGGTGAGCTGCGCCTCCCAGTAGTTCATGGGGGTTACCTTGCCCAGGTCAACGGTGCGCAAGGTGAAAGCTGCGGTGGCAGCTGTGCCGGTGAACGAACCTTCGGGGTCGTAGGTCACGCCACTCGGGAAACCAATGATGTCTGTATCTGCAGCAATATTGCCTTCCGCCGCATTCGTCGGGAAGAAGCTCCGGTGGATAGATTCGGTGCGGGAGGCGTCCGTTGCGGTAATGGTTTCCGTCACGGTCGCACGGCCCTGCCCATTCGTTGTCGTCTTACTAGTCTCCTGCACACCAGACTGACCGTACCCGTCGTACCCCAAGGCAATATTCGGGGCGGGGGTGCCGTCGAAGAACTGCGTGCGAATGCTGTAGGTCACCTTCTCGCCGTTGTAGCCCGCGAGCTTGTCGGGATTGACGAGGATCTGGTACGCCGGCTTCGTGAACGTTTGCACCTCAAAGGATTGCGTGCGGATGGTGTTGCTGCTCCCATCCCGCAATGACAGCGTGTAGCTCCCGGGCTTCAACTGCTTCAGTGTAAGCGAAGCTTTGTACGATCCGTACGAGTCAGTCGTCACGGTCTGCGTCTGGAGCGGCAGGTAGTTGCCGTTGCCATCCACGACATTCCATGACCACACCACTAACGTTAGATTGAGTGGGACAATATCCTTCGCCGTTCTCATGCGAGCCACCCCCCAAATGTTCAAGGTGTCATCAGGCCGGTAGAGTGACCGGTCAGTCGAAAGGTAAGACCAGTAATCTGGATTTGTGCCGCCCCCACCACCCATCCCGTTATAGCCGTAGTAGGCACCCAAGGTGAGAGGCACAACGAGTGAGCGACCATCTTTTGCGGTAATCGTGTAATAATCACGGCTCGTGGCTGTCGCATTATCGGCATTGAACTGTGCGGGGGTTTTGAGGCGAGCCACCCCGTCGGCGTCAACCGTCGCGGTAATGGTGCCATCCACGCTAGTGACCGTAGCATCGGTTAGCGACTGCTTCGTCGAAAGGTCTTTCACCCAGAGCACGGCTTCGGTCTTCGTGGCGTACAGCGCGGCACCAATGTCACTCACGACCATCACCGACTGCAAGTGCTGCTTCCCACCGACTACCATATCAATGAGGTAGTACCCCGTGTCGAAGCCTGATGGCAAACGCACGAGCGCCTGGGACTCGTGCTTCTCGAAGGTGGGCTTGAACTGCCCGACGTTCCGCAGACCCGTGACGTTCACCAGCATCCGCTCGCGGGCGGCGTACGCCCACTGCGGCAACACATCGAACGGCTGTAGCCGGTTGATGAGCTCCTTGGCATCAGCGAATGCGTAGACGGTAATTGCCGCGCCGCTGAAGTCGCCGCCGCTATACCCCGCATCAATGACGGGTGCCTCCTTCGGCCGCACGGCGTGGAAAGCAGGATCGAATGAACCGTAGTAGCTGTACCCCGCTACCTCGCCCGTGTTCGACGTTTCGAATTGGAAAGTGAAATCTGTTACCAGCGTCACATCAGAATCCGTTGCCTGCAGTCCCTTCTTTATCGTCACGGTGTAGACGGTCGCAGGCTGGAGCCTTTCCTGGGGAACGAATACGGTGACGCGGCCGTGCTGCTCAAACCGACCTTCCGTGGCAGGCAGGATAGTGAACGATGATTCTGGCTGCACGAGCTTGTCCGTGGTGAAGGTAACTTCAATACCGGTATCTAAGGGGACGCCTGTGGCCTTATCACGCGGGAGCGTACCGTCGACAGCCAGCGTCTGCTTGGCTTGCACGGCCCAACTGAACGTCTGCTTCTCTGGGCCGGCATCGCCTTGGACGGTTGCGCCGAGTGCAATTTTGTACACGGCCGCGGCGGTCAGCGGCGCGGTTGGGGTAATGGTGAACTCATTGTTCCCCTGCTCCGCCACGGCGAACGCAACCTTCGGGGTAAAGGAGAGCGACGCTTCAATATCTTTCTTCGCAATTGCAGTCGCGGCCTTCAGGGTGAATGCCGTGGACGGATCGACGCCGAGCCGGTCGCTCTTCGTTGGCGTGAAGGTAAATTGCTTCTGACTATCGTCTTTCGGAATGATTACCTTATCGAACGATGTCCCGCCCGTCGTCGGGTTAGCGCTGCGCCAACGCAGGTAGCCAAACGTCCCGCCAACAGCAACGAGTACAACGGCAACGCCGATAACCCACCACTGCTTACGGGCGGGTGACAATTGGAAGAGTGCCATAGAGGGCACGCGTTAAAAATGGAAGATTACGTAAGGGGAACGGTTTTCACCACCGTATCAATCACCTTCTGAATGCTGGTGTGGGTCTTCACGTAGAAGCACTGCATACCCAGCTCCTCGCACTTCTGCATAACCACGCTGCTCTCCACGTTCGAAAGGATGATGACTGGAATACTGAACAAGGACTTGTTGGCGCGAAGGCGCTCTAGGAACTGCAAACCGTTCTGTTTCGGCAAACCCAAATCCAGGATAATAGCGGCTGGCTTTATGGACTGGGCAGTGGTTATGCCCGCAATGCCATCGTGGGCAACCGCAACAGTGTATCCCCGATCCTCGAGGGTTTCACGCAAGGCAGCAACGACCGAAAGCTCATCTTCAATAACGAGAATAGTAGGGGGGGTCTTCCGGGCGTTAGTTTGAGGTTTGCCTGCAAGTGCCATACCCACACTATACGGCATCTTTGCCCGGGCGGGAACCCAACTTCGTCCGACGCCGGTGCCACACCTCGTACCCTGCCCACACGACCACAGCCCCACCGGCAATAACTGCCCACGCCCAGGTGGGGAACGACGTGGCTGCCGGCGCGGCCGACGTTTGCTTGTTTGATGCTTGCACGGCTGGCTGCACCACCACGGCATCGCCAGCAACCTGCCCACTCGGCACTGCGGTCGCTGCTTGGACATCAGCTCCGTACGTCCCATCAGCGTGGCGGCGAACGACTATGCCCCGCGTGGTCGTTGCGTACGTCACTGTGCTCATGCTCTTCCCATCAGGGTCGAGGAGAACAATGGTGCCCCCAGCATTGCGCAAGGCAAAGTTAAGATCCTCGCTGGTCAACCGTCGCGTCGCCCCGGCGTTCAAAATACCCTCAAGCTTCTGTGCCTTCTTGCCAGATTGCAGCAACCATCCTGCCAAATCTATCGAAGTTTTCCCCGTATTCGCAATCTCCACCCACTCGTCTTCGCCTTCCGCAGGATTTGGGACAAGGCTACTTATGATTACGAGCGTGCTCCGTTGAAAGTCCTTCACGGAGAAAATTACTTTATCTGTACTAAATTTGCCCTTCGAATCTGTCGCGGTAAGCGTAACTATAATACTGCCGGCTTTAATGAACGTGTGCTTCACGCTCGTGCCGGTGGCTGAACCCCCATCGCTGAAGCTCCACCGGAATTCCAAGTCATCGCCGTCTGGATCTGACGAGTCCGCGGCCGAAAGCGTGGCCGTCTCGCGGATGCGCAGGCTCGTCTCCACGTCCCGGATGGCGGCAATGGGCGCGTGGTTCGGGTCGAGGTACTCGTTCGCACTACCCGACGTGAGCTTACCGGTCCACACCCAGGCGCCTTTGACGAGCGAGTAGCTCTGCGCTTCAGGTGCTGATCCCTGCCACAGTACCGTCGACGTTACCACGCCGTCTGCTGCGGTAAGTGTCACCGACTCACCGCCGGTATTGTTGAGCGCAATGCCAGATTCGCCGCGCTTCACCACAAACCAGCCCCCCGGCACGATTATTCCTTTCGGGATGGTGTAGCTGGTCTTCGAGGTATCAGCGAGCTTCCAGTTCGTCAGGTCAACCGGGATGTCACCGGTGTTCACGAGCTCAATGAACTCTGCGGTCGTGTCTGGACCTTTGGGATCAGGCAGGATTTCGGAAAGCATGACGGTGTGCGGCACGGGTTGTGTAATGATAGGCACAGTCGGGGTTGGGGTGACCGTAGGAGAAGTTGCCGGTTGATTCGTATTCGTTGCTTTGGGAGCTGGTGCTGCGGCAGTGATGAATTCCAATTCTGACGTGCTGGCTTGTGGGTCAGGAACATCTCGGCTCACGAAGTCTGCGTCGTTGTGGTCGGTGTCTTCGCCGTTCCCACGAAACACATCGGCGCCACCGTCGACCAAATCAACAAGAGTAGAGGAAGAAAGAGCCTTCCGCTCAATACTCTTTGCACTACCCGGGGTGAGTGCCACCGCACCTTCAAAGTGTGTCACCTTGCCCCAACCAACCAGGTCGACAATCCCGGCAGAACTGACGAGCTCCAGGCTATTGTCTGGTGACAGTGAGTTCGTAGTGCTATACCGAGCATCCGGCACGATGACACCCGTATACCCAGTCGGGTGCGCGATAAGCATGTAGCCATGAGCCGCAATGGTCAACGCCTCTATACTATCCACGAGTGGGTACGTGGCGCCGCTCACCGTGCGCTTTACTAGCTGCCAACCTGTTATGTCCACTGGCGAATCTGTCGGGTTGTAAAGCTCGACAAATTCATCAGTACTAAAGCCGCTTGGCCCGCTTATTTTTATTTCGCTTATTACCACGTGCGTCGCCGGCGCAGCGTGGACCAATCGTACAAAAAACAAGAATGGAACAATGAGGAATAAATATTTTATTCGCATACAACATCAGTGATAATGACGGAAATTGTTGTGGGTGGGTGGACGACCAGCGAACATACGTCGCCCCGCCGACGGCCCAGGATGGCTCGGGCGAGCGGCGCTGAAGCGCTCACCTCTTTGCGGCTCGGGTCACTGGTGCCCGGCACAATACGGAATGACCGTACCGTACCATTCAAACGAACCGTGACTTTGGAACCAATATCGATTTGTGATGATGTTTCTTCCACTTGCGCCCCAGCACCAACCGCTGCTGCACGCTGATGCCGGGCGAACAAGAGGACGAATTGTAAATGATGATCTATGTCGAAAACTACGCGGCAGTCGCCGTCTCGGCGGCTACAGCTTCGGGCTTCGCGCCTTTCCGGGCGGAACCCAGCATGATGAGCTGATTCACAACCACTTCGGTACGCTCGTGCTTCTGCTTGAGACGGTCTTCCCATTTACGATTCGTCAGCCGGCCTTCCACGTAGAGACGGTCGCCCTTGCGGACGTACTTCTCCACGACGTCAGCTAAATGCCCCCACGCCACGACGGGGTGGAACTCGACACTCTCCTTAAGCGCTTTGCTCTTTGCATCCCGCCACACCGCGTTAGTCGCGATGCTAAAGGATGCCACCTTCTTCCCCGCGGCAGTTTTCACCTCCGGGTCGTGGGTCAGGTTACCCATCAACGTTGCTCGATTGAGATTCATATTTATTCACCTCCCTTCAATATTGAGTGCGAAAATACTGGGGTAAAATGGGGGGCTTGACGCCCCACCCCGAACAGACGCATACTTCTGGCTGGATACGATTATCCCGCTTAGCGGGATGTCTGTCCGGACAAAATCGCCGAGCACGGGGGTGTCTCCTTTCCAAGGCCCCGGTGTTCGGTTTTGGATTGGAGTTATATTTTCAAATTAATGGACTCTAGTAATTTTTGAATATTTGGAGAAAAGTATGGTTTTGCGGAATATACCAATTGTGGAACAATGCCAACTTGCATCATGCGAGTACCAACTTGAAAAAATAATTCTGTCTCGAAAAGACCAGGGCTATCTGCAGTGCTGAGCATCCAAAAAGTATTCTTCCCGAGACTGACCTCTTTCGGACTCCGCGTGAGCTCTGCTTCTCCTGCGGCATTCTTCGCCCAGGTCAGCGCTGTCGCTGCGTTCGGATTATCCCAAAATCGAATAGTAACATCAGGATATGCCTCGGCACTCGGTCGGAAAAGGATGCTCTGCACCTTCTGTGGGTCAACATTCGGGAATCCTGCTGGATCGCTCTCAACAACCCACTTCGAAGAGTAGGTGAACTGCATTGCTGAACCAAAAGTCGAAGTCGATGGAACGACCTTGGCAGCGCGTATGCGTTGCAACCCAATACCAAGCACTACGAGTACGCAGAAGGTAGTGACGATAATGTATACGAACTTCTTAGAAATCATTGTACCAATAGTATAGTTGGGAGAAAGTTGAATAGGGAAGGTAGGGAGCAAAGAATGCTCCCTACCTATTTGAAGTGAGGTTAGAGAACTTCATACACGGAGAATTGCTTCACCTTTGTGTAAAAAGTTGACCACGACATCCAGTGGGTACCAACCATGTTGGATCCAACAAAGTTGCAATCCAAGAACGTTATCCCCCCAGCATCAGACACATAGATGAAGGCAGTGTGGGGGTTGTAGTTCCCGGCGTACCACATCTGCATTATCTGGCCCTGCTTCAGTGCCGAGTAGACGACGGACTGATTCTGAAGAGTCAGTCGGACATTCGAACTTGGACAGAATGCATAACCATCGGCTTTTGGACAGATAGTCGGCATCGATGTCGATGGTAGCGTCACACATCCAGATGCAGCTTCAACAATATGCCGCGCCCAAGTTTTACAATTATACGGAACGCACATTCGATTCTCACTCAGAGCTTTCGAAATGATAATCTGGTTGCGCGTTGTCTGCGACATGGCATGCCACCCTGAAGCACTGTATGCCGCTGCCGGGGAGAGTGCATTCCTCTCATTTTCCTGATACATTTCTGCAGACACCTCCACGGTGTCACGGTAGAATACCTGAGAGCTATCTACCTTAACGGTGTTGTCGGTCGGGGTTACCGCCGACGTGATCGGGTTGGAGGACTTCTCCTCCGAGCAACCAACGATGAAGTTGGCCGCGAAGATGCTGACCATGAGGGCCAGCGTGAGAACGAGGATCTTACTCGTTTTCATGTTGTTCTCATTTCTGCAAGCCCTCACGGCTTGCGGGTTGTTGTGTTAGTACAAATACTGTTGTAATTTCCTCGATTCACGGTTCGAGACACCGTTTGGGGTCGACGAGCCCTGGGTCGTCTTGGTTCACCTCACTCCTTTTCAAGGTACAGTCTGGAACTGTGGTTAATGCTTTGTGAGGTGGCCAACGGTCTTTCCAAGACGTCCACTGGCTACCTCGTTTTTTGTGTCATCTGTAGGCTAGCACGAATAATTCCTGTTTTTTGCCGAGTTATCCACGACAAAACAGCGCCGTCGCGACGGCGCTGTTTTGCAGAAACCCAATGAATGCAAGCTATTTCAACGGTGGCTGTTTTTAGCACCTTTTCCAGGAGTGCAATATGTATGTGGCCTTATGCACAGTTATCTACAAACGGCGCTATTGACAAAAAGCGTATTTGCCCTATTATGTTTAGTTCTCTACACTAGAGCCATAGTAATTACCTTACAAAACTTATGAAAAATTTTACCCAACGCATCATTTCACTCGGTGCCCTCGCTAGCCTCCTGCTTCCTGCCGTCACGCACGCGGCCGTTACCATTGAGAACATCGGGGGTAGCCTGGGTCTTGGCAACGCCGACCTGAAGACCACGGTGATGAACATCATCACCTTCGTCCTCGGCCTCCTCGGCCTTATTGCCGTGGTGATGATGCTGTACGGCGGCTTCACCTGGATGACCGCGGGTGGCAACGAGGATAAAGTCGACACGGCGAAGAAAATTATTTCTTCGGCTGCGGTCGGGCTGGTCATCATTCTCATATCCTGGGCCATCGTCACCTTCGTCGTCGGTTCTACGCGGAACGTCACGGGTTCGGGTTTGTAAGCCTATGTGGATCATTCTGTAGCAACCAATGAGGAAATTTTTGGTTTGACGGACAGGAAGAACCTGGTAGAGTAAAAGCGTGTTCACTTCGAAATGAAACTCCATGAACAGAAGGGGGGTGGATGTATGAAACTCAATCGCAAACTCATCGCTGGTGCAGCGTCAATCGCGACGCTCGTTATCCCGGCAATCGCCTCTGCTGCGGTTACAATCGAGAACGTCGGTGGCTCCCTAGGCCTCGGCTCGGCTGACCTCAAGCAGACCGTCCTTAACATTATCACCTTCGTGCTCGGTCTCCTCGGCCTCATCGCCGTCATCATGATCCTGTACGGTGGCTTTATCTGGCTCACCGCGGGTGGCAACGAAGACAAAGTCGACCAAGCCAAGAAGATCATCTCGGCTGCGGCCGTCGGTCTCGTCGTCATTCTGGTCTCCTGGGCCATCGTCAACTTCGTCATTGGTTCCACTCGGAACGTAACGACCTAGTTTCCTTTTCCTGAGAAACTCACCCAGCCCCGCGCGTGCGGGGCTGGTTTTGTTTTTTATGAATGGGATCCCCGCGAAGTTGGCGGGAACAGCCTGCCCTGAACCAGTCGACCATTGGTCTCCGATTCAGGGCATGAACCACTTCTCTGACACTCACTTGCTTACGAGTATTGACGAATTTTTCTGGCTCGCCATGAACCCGAACGAAGTGAGTGGTTCATGGTGCCCAGGAGAGGACTCGAACCTCCACGCCTTGCGGCACGAGGTCCTAAACCTCGCGTGTATACCAATTTCACCACCTGGGCTTAAATTTATATATTTTGTAAAGTGAACTTCAACATTGCCCGTAACGTATATTTCCCCTTGCTGGATTTTAAATACCTTTCTCTTTTTTCGGCGTCTAACTTATTGTTAAAGGCCTCGTAAAAAATCAGCTTCACCGGCAATCTATTTTTCGTAAATGGACTCTTCCCTTTCTTGTGTTCAGCAAGCCTCCTTTTCAAGTCCAAGGTCATGCCACAGTAAAGCTGTTTGTTTGATAATTGTAAGATGTAAATATAATGCATATTTTGCGCGTATACCACCCAGCACCACTAAAGGGTGCTGGGTAGCCATGAACCTTTAGTGGTTCATGGCAATTTCACCACCTGGGCATAGCCCTAGCCTACCCACCCCGCCTCCTCTTGACAAGGGAAAGCCAGGTCGGTATACTCCCTCTCGCTAGTTACGGAGGTTTCTTCTCTGACCCCGCACCCTGCATGTGTAACTCTATCCTTAATTCCGAAGGCCAAGGCGGCTAACACACGTCCCTATTTTTGGAACCGGTGTCGTCCCGCCCCAAGCCGCGGGATTTTTGTTTCCCAGCAGAGGCCGTCCTGAGCGTAAGTCGAAGGATCCCTCTGGCGAGAAGCCCACAGCAGCTCGAACGTTACCAACTGCATAGTGCACGAACATGAATGTATAAGAAAGGTAACGAATAAGCATAAGTAAGTTAGTCTCGGAAATTTCCACACGGTAAGCTGCAGCCGCAGCGAAGCGTGTCGGACCGTTTCTGGAGACGGGTGACGACCGGTCCGCGCTCAACGTTGATGCGCGCGTGCCATGGTCGCCGCACAAGGGCGTACGGTGGATGCCTTGGTACAATATGGCGATGAAGGACGTCGCAGCCTGCGAAAAGCTCCGGGGAGGTGGCAAGCAACCTTTGATCCGGAGATATCCGAATGGGGAAACCCTCTACACGGAATGGTGTAGAACGCTATCCTGAATACATAGGGGTAGTGAGCGAACCTGGGGAATTGAAACATCTTAGTACCCAGAGGAAGAGAAAAAAATGCTGCAGTTATTTGAACAGTGCATCAGCAATGGTGCGCGGTTCATATTCCTGTGGTTATTCCCTGAGTAGTGGCGAGCGAAACGGGAACAGCTAAAATTTTCGTAGTGTACCCAGCCGCAAGGTTGGGAGAGACGCGTAAGCGGCTGCTACGGAGACGTTGCGAGATGATGTTATCAGAGCTTACGACTCTGAGGTAGGGACCACGCGGAGTGGTTCTCGGTGTGCCTGCGCAAGCGGGTACAGTGAGAATTATTTCGTTGCGCGTAGTCGAACCGCCTGGAACGGCGGGCCAAAGACGGTGATAGCCCGGTAGGCGAAACGCGCGAAGCTCTACGACATTTTTCTCGAGTACCGTGGGACACGTGAAATCCTATGGGAACCCGGGACGACTACCGTCCCAAAGCTAAATACATATTGTGACCGATAGTGAACAAGTACCGTGAGGGAAAGGTGAAAAGTACCCCGGAAGGGGGATGAAATAGTCTCTGAAACCGTATGCTTACAAACAGTCGTAGCCCCGCCTCGGCGGGGTCACGGCGTGCCTATTGAAGAATGAACCAACGAGTTTGTTCAGCGGAGTGGGCTAAGGCCGAGAAGGCCGGAGCCATAGTGAAAGCGAGCGTGTCAAAAGCGCGTACTATAGTTTGAAATGTATTCCGCCGCAAGGCGGACTGCATCTCTTTCTATAAACATTCCGTTGACAAGACCCGAAGCCGGGTGATCTACCCATGACCAGGTTGAATCCCGCCGAAAGGCGGGAGGAGGACCGAACCCGTGAGCTGTGCAAAACTCTGGGATGAGTTGTGGGTAGCGGAGAAATTCCAATCGAACTCGGCGATAGCTGGTTCTCCTCGAAATAGCTTTAGGGCTAGCGTGGCGTGTTTCCCTGCGGGGGTAGAGCGACTGAATGGACGTTGATGGCGAAAGCCTACAACGACCAACCAAACTCCGAATACCGCAGGATCTAACGCTGCAGTCAGTCCGTGAGGTCCAAGCTTCACTGGACGAGAGGGGAAGAACCCATGACCTCCATCTAAGGTCCCGAAGTGGCCGCTCAGTGGTAAAGGTGGTGGGGCGATTGAGACAACGAGGAGGTTGGCTTAGAAGCAGCCATCCTTTAAAGAAAGCGTAATAGCTCACTCGTCAAATTGCCCTGCGCCGAAAATGTATCGGGGCTCAAGCGGCCCACCGAAGTTGAGGATGCCTCGTCGCAAGACGGGGCGTGGTAGAGGAGCGTTCCCAGCAGCGACGAAGCGAGCGTGGAAACTCTCGTGGAGCGCTGGGAAGTGCGAATGTTGGTATAAGTAACAGAAATGCGGGTGAGAACCCCGCACACCGAAAGTCTAAGGTTTCCTGGGCAACGAAAATCGTCCCAGGGTGAGTCGGTCCTAAGTCGAGGCCGAAAGGCGTAGATGATGGAGAGCAGGTTAATATTCCTGCACCACGTGATGATTATCCTGACGAGGACACATTTGTGAATTACGCACGGGATTCGGTTATGCCCGTCCCGCAAGGGGCAGTGGAAGCCGCAAGGTAACCGCAACGCGTATGCAGCAGGTGTCGAGAAAAGTCGTCAGGTTACGTCGTACCGTGTCCGTACCGGAAACCGACACAGGTGGACTAGTGTCAACGCACTAAGGTGAACGAGAGAACCCTGGTTTAGGAACTCGGCAAAAAAGCGGCCGTACCTTCGGTATATGGCCTGCCCCGCCTCTGGCGGGGCTGCAACTAATGATATCAAGTGACTGTTTACCAAAAACACAGGTCCCTGCAAAGCCGAAAGGCAACGTATAGGGGCTGATGCCTGGCCAGTGTCAGAACGTTAAGGGGAGAGGTGCAAGCCTTGATCCGAAGCGCTGACGAACGCCGGCGATAACTATAATCGTTAACGACGCTACCGCCACTCATGAAATGGGTGGCAAAAAAGTCAGGGCGATTGTAAAATTCGACTATATGCTGGAATAGCTGTCCCCTCACAGGGGTGAAGTATCGTGTGCTACCGAGTAGGTAACAATGCACACGTGCAGCCAATCAGCAGGAAAGACTCCCTAGAATATGCCAAATACCGTGAAAGCAATCCTGACTTCCTTTCGGGGAAAACGGGAGTTGCTCCACTACTATATTGCGGGACTCGTGGATGGTGAAGGCAGTTTCAGTGTGGCGGTTATCCGCCATCCTTCTCAAACATTTGGCTGGATGATTAATCCATGCTTCCAAGTGTACCAACACGAAGCACACCGTGAAATTCTTGAACTTTGCCAGTGGGTATTTAAAACCGGCAGCATCTACCGCAAGTCTGGGACTAACCATGTTCTGAACTTCAGTATTGATGCTCGCCGCAATCTCTTGGAGAAGGTTATCCCCTTCTTCGACCGGTACCCGCTCATCGTAAAGCGCGATGCCTATAAATCGTTCCGCACGATTACGAAAGCCATGGAACAAGGCGAGCATCAAACCCGCGAGGGTTTCTGCCGCTTGGTAACGCTGGCTTTCACGATGAACCAGCAAGGCAAAGGGCGAAAGCATACCCTCGAGTACATCCTCGAGTCGGTAAAAAGTGCTCATGGAGAATCCTCAGAGACTTTACGTCGAACCCCGCAGGGGCGGGGATGATAAAGTCCACGACCGTAGCGATACGGGTTAGAAAAAGCCTAAGGTAGCGAAATTCCTTGTCGGGTAAGTTCCGACCTGCACGAATGGCATAACAACTTGATAACTGTCTCAACCAGGGACTCGGTGAAATTACAAGACGAGTAAAGATGCTCGTTACCCGCAATTAGACGAAAAGACCCCATGAAGCTTTACTGTAGTTTGGCATTGTTGACGGGTGTGTGCTGCTGAGAATACGTGGGAGACTTTGAAGTTCTACCTCTGGGTAGGATGGAGTCACCAGTGAAATACCACGCTGTGCTCGCACGTCATCTAACGGCATCCCGTTATCCGGGATCCGGACAGTGCCTGATGGGCAGTTTAACTGGGGCGGTTGCCTCCTAAACGGTAACGGAGGCGTTTACAAAGGTTGGCTACGCACGAATGGAAACCGTGCGCGTCGGGCAAACCCACAAGCCAGCTTGACTGCAAGACCTACAAGTCGCGCAGCACCGAAAGGTGAAGTTAGTGATCCGACGATCCATTGTAGGATGGTCGAAGCTCAACGGATAAAAGTTACTCTGGGGATAACAGGCTGATCGGGTCCAAGAGTCCACATCGACGACCCGGTTTGGCACCTCGATGTCGGCTCATCGCATCCTGGGGCTGGAGAAGGTCCCAAGGGTTTGGCTGTTCGCCAATTAAAGCGGTACGTGAGCTGGGTTCAGAACGTCGTGAGACAGTTCGGTCTCCTATCTATTGCGGGCGCAGATATTTGCGAAGACTCTTCCCTAGTACGAGAGGACCGGGAAGGACGAACCTCTGGTGGATGGGTTGTTGTACCAACAGCATTGCCCAGTAGCTACGTTCGGTACGGATAAACGCTGAAAGCATATAAGCGTGAAGCCGCCTTCTAGATTAGATATCGTTATGAGCTCCCCGGGAGACTACCGGGTTGATAGGCTCTACGTGTAAGACCCGTAAGGGTTTGAGCGGAGGAGTACTAATCGAGCCAGCGGCAACCATGGGACGCGCTTTCGCAGACCCGGCGAGCAATCGCTGGGCTATCGGAGAGCGTGCACCACAGTCACCCGTTTCCAAAAGCGGTTCGTAACCTGTACCATTTCCGGTGCAGGGTAAACCTTTCACTTATACATATGTCATTGAAATTTCCCGCCCTCTTTAGAAATCTGAAGGGAAGGCGGGATCCCGCCTCTCGGCGGGATAAACGACGACCGGGCACCGAACTGGTGCTCGCCCTCGTCCTCACTGCCGCGGCCATTGGGCTGGTGCTCTTGCTGAGCCCCGCCTCCATAGCCGGCGCGCGCTAGAAGCGTTGTAGAACCCTGGTGATTTCCCGCCATCCTTTACAAAATGTACAGGTGGCCCCGCCTTGGCGGGGCTCCACGGCGGGACAAACGACTGGGTCACACCCGATCCCCCGCCTGCCTCGCCATAGCGAGTTCCTGCCCGCCGTAGTACGGCGTACGCAGGCGGGCGGCGGGCAGGCATTCCTTGCCCCGCACCTTACAATCATTATTGCAGTCTAGAGTTTCCGGTGCCCCAAACGACTAGGTCACACCCGATCCCATTCCGAACTCGGAAGTTTCCGCCAGAGGCGGACCCGCCTTTGGCGGGAAGCCGATGAATACCAGCACAATTCTCTAAAAAAGCATAATGACAATTCATTCGATTCAATGTTCTGGGTGTCTCAAGCGACGGGGTCACACCCGATCCCATTCCGAACTCGGAAGTTAAGCCCGTCCGCGCTGATGGTACTCCTTTCGGGGGAGAGTAGGCCGGTGCCCAGTACATTGAATCGAATATAGCGCTGATGG
>JAUYFT010000031.1 GCA_030689605.1 bacterium
GAACCCGCTGCTTCTGCATACCGAGATTGACCGACGTCTAAAGATGGTATTTACTCTCCAAGAGCGACACGGAGAACCGAGAATACGGAGGGGAATTCGGTAACCGTTTCTATTTATCTACTGCGTAGCAGCCTTAAAAAATGCTACGATACACCCATGAAGCAGAAGGTTGTTGCCATTGTCGGCCAAACCGCAACCGGAAAATCCGCCCTGGGCATTACCTTGGCACGTCATTTTCGAGGCTCCATAATCTCTGCAGATTCTAGGCAAGTCTACCGTGGGCTGGATATTGGGAGCGGGAAAGTGAGCAAGCGTGAGCAGCGCATCGTCCCCCACCTGCTCCTGGATGTAGCAAACCCGAGACGGATGTACACCGTAGCGCAGTTTGTACGTGATGCGAAAATGGCTATGAGAACCATCCACCAGCAAGGACGTGTGCCAATTGTCGTGGGGGGTACTGGCTTCTGGCTTGACGCACTTCTGAAAGGCACGAACATCCCTGCTGTTCCGCCGAATCCCCGGCTTCGAAAAAAACTTGAGAAGCAAAAAATAGCGGTACTCTATGCTCAACTCCAGCGCCTCGACCCCCAACGTGCCCAGTCAATCGACCCACACAACCCCATGCGGATCATCCGAGCGCTGGAAATTATAATGACGACAGGAAAGCCTGTTCCGCTCCTGACGGTGAAAGCGCGGTACGACGTCCTCTGGCTTGGCCTGCGGCAGTCAGTAGAGAAACTCCGTGGCTTGATTAGCGCTCGGCTTAAACGCCGCGTGCGCGCTGGCTTGGTTGCGGAAGTGCGCCACCTCTTGCAGCAAGGCGTGCCCGCCCAACGCTTGCTCGATCTCGGCCTGGAGTATCGCTTCGTCACGCGGTACCTACAACACGACCTCACCCGTGAAGAAATGCTCCAGCAGCTCGAAACCGCCATTCGACACTACGCCAAACGGCAGCGGACATGGTTTGTGCGCAACCCAAAAATCCACTGGGTGAAGAGCACCCGTCAGGCAGCGCAATTGACGCGAGCATTCCTGAAATCCTAAAGCGTGATGCCGAGCTTGTTCGCCAGCAACTCACGGACAATTGTGGGGTCGGCTTTCCCTTTGGAAAACTTCATCACCTGCCCCACCAGGTACTGGGCTTTCGCCACTCTGCCCGCTTTCACGTCAGCAACTATTTCAGCATTCTCGGAAAGTACTCGGTCGACGATGCCGACGATAGCCGTTGCATCCGTCACCTGTGTGAGGTCACCAGCCTCAACAATGTCATGCGGGTCTTTGCCCGTGAGCACCATCTGCTTGAGTACAACCTGGGCGGTAGTGAGATTCACGTGCCGCTCGGCAAGCATGGTCATGAGCTCGGCGAAGTTTTCGGGGCTAACGTGCTGCACTTCTAACGGGCGGCCGCTCTCGGCCAGAATGCCAAAGAGCCGCGTCGTCACCCAGGTGGCAGTCTGCCGCACGACTTTGGCATTCGCCTTGGTCCAATCTTCTTCTGGAATCTCTGCGGCTCCAGTCCGGGCGCTGAACCACTCTTGGAGTTCAGAAATGACGTGCTCGAACCAGTTCGCCACGTGCACTTCATTCGTCAGGAGTGCTGCCTCTTCTGCTGTTAGGTTGTACTGCTGCTGGAAGCGTAGCCGTTTTGCCCGCGGGAGCTCAACCACGTCGCTCGACACGCGCTGGATGTACGCTGGTGCTAGCTCGATTGGGGGAATATCCGGCTCCGCGAAGTACCGATAATCCGCGCTCCCCTCTTTCACGCGCTGCTCGATGGTTTCGCCGCGTTGCTCGTCCCAGCCGCGCGTAGATTCCTGATTCGGCGGCGTCCCCGCTACCCACAAGGCTGTCTGCCGTTGCGCCTCGTACGCGAGCGCCCGTTCCACGTGACGGAAGGAGTTAAGGTTCTTAATTTCCGTCTTCGGCCAAAAACCATGCTCATTGGGCGGGAATGGCGCGGTGCGGATGAACTCTGGTGCCGGGCGTAAGGAAATGTTCGCATCACAGCGCATATGGCCGAGCTCCATGTCGGCGAGGGAAATACTCAAATACCGCGCGATGCGTTGCAGCTCTTGCAGGAGCACTTTCGCTTCGGCCGGTGAGCGCAAGCACGGTTTCGTGACCACTTCAATGAGCGGGGTACCGGCACGGTTGTAGTCCACCAGGACTTTGCCCGCCTGCCACGGCTGTGCCGAAGGCCTGGCGGGCAGGCCATCCAGTGCACGAATGTTCTTCGCTGCATCTTCTTCCAGGTGTACCCGCTCAAAACTCACGTGCTGGGGATTACCCGCCTGCCACGGCTGTGCCGAAGGCCTGGCGGGCAGGCCCGCCACGTCGATGATGAGCGACCCGTTGGTGCCAATGGGTTGGTCAAACTGGGAAATCTGGTACCCCTTCGGCAGATCAGGGTAGGCGTAGTGCTTGCGGTCAAACTTCGTGATGGCAGGTACGGTGAAGCCAAGGGCAATAGCGAACTTCACGGCCATGGCGATTGCCTCTTGGTTCGGTACGGGCAGCGTGCCGGGATGACCCAGGCAGATGGGGCATACGGCAGAGTTCGGCACCGCGTCCGTATCCACATTTGCGCAGCTGCAAAACATCTTGCTCTTTGTCGCCAATTGCAAGTGTACTTCTAACCCAATAACTGTCTCAAGTTTCATAGGTATTGCTGCAGGTGCCTGCCCTGTACCGGACGAGCGGAGCGAGGACTGGTGCGGGGGATTTCTAGACCGATAACGGTTTCGAATTGCATGCAGGTAGTATACCAGCTTCACCCAGACCCGCCGAATTTCAACACAAGCATAAGAAAACCACTGGTTCATTGAACCAGTGGTTTATAGAAATAGCAAACTAGTGGCGGAGTAAAACCTTCTGGACAGTATAGTTAATTTGATCGCAATCGCGACAAAATTTTACTTCTAGTTCCATACTAATTGCTCTCGCCGCTCCATTTATCAACAATGGTTCGTGGTGACCTTTATACAGACCACTAACCGTTGCGCTTCCGTATCCAATGTACGGATTGGTTTCACTAAGCAGCTTCACGTTGAAGCTGTCTTTACTAAAAAATATGTCCACAACGGCAATGTTTGTATCACCTTTCAAGTCGGTAACTGGTGATACAATATACCGCAAGTCGATGACTGGCTTGACCACCTTATCACCGGGTTGTATCTCCAGGTCTTCGATACCCGTAAGCACCAAATCCCCGAGCGGAAGTATCGGTCGTCGTTGCAAATTTGGAGCCGTAGACATTATGGGTACAGACGTTAACCGCGCTAGGTAACCACCTTGCAAGTCTGCCAGCAGGTCAGCTTTAGCTTCCCCAGAAGCCGGTATTTCAAACTGCTGTACGTTAACTCGTTTCGCAGATGGTGCTTCGTCCGGCATGATGTGCATACGGCGGGCATCGAACACCCCACTTCGTGGTGCATCAGCCGGCAATAGCAATGTCGCTCCGCTATTGCCAGATGAATGCATGCCCAACGTTTGCATCATAACTGAGGTGTAGTCTTCTGGCGTAAACCTCACGGTCTGGCCAAAATCTTTCTGTCCCCGAAGCAAATAGCAGGCTACGAGGACGCTTAAGCCAATCGCGGTAGCAATACCGGTTAAGCCACCCTTTTGATACGCTACTTTTTGATCCCAGCCAGGCGGTTCGGGTAGCATTGCCTGGCGAATAATTGTGGGTCGCATGCACCCACCTCCTTTCTGGAACAGAGTTTAGTGTTTTTGGTACCTCCAGGCCAAGGCAGGCCTGGAGGACTCCAGAGAAGCTACCATACCATGAATACGCACATGAGCACCCAGACCACAGCGGCCGACATACCCACGGGCGTTTGCGAACTGCAGCTGTTACCGAACATCGGCACCCGCAGTACATCGTCCGCGAATGCATTGCTCGCAACGCCGACCACAACGGTCAGCAAGAGTACGAGCATGAGAACGATAGCCAATTTTTTGAGAAGTCGCATAACTTCTCCTTTTTTCTCATTGTTTGTGAGGGGATCCTAGACAGACTCGTGTATGCCCAGGGTGAACGTTCTCGACGAAAGTTAGTTACGGGATTACACCTCCTTCCATAGCGGTGAGGGTGGTATCGACTTTTTCCCACGGCCATAATCCAAGAAAAGCCGCAGGTGACTGCTGGACGTATATGGTGGTATCACGCGTACCGTCAGGTTTAATGTCTATCTGTTGAAGATTCACCGCCATAACACATTCATCACAGCGCTGAACAGTTAAGGTAGTAAAACGAATCGCGCCATTCCTTTTGGTAAGAAAAATGCCATTGGATATGCATCCAGGGTATGCATCGCTATCATCACCCTCAAGCACCGCTCGCACAAAACTGTCCACTGACGGTAGTGAAGTCCAGACATACGCCTGATTCAACACAATCCGCTGCGTGGGCGTTACGGGTGCCTGCACAAAGTGGGGGGCAACCCAAAGTTTTGCCACTACGGAAACTGCTGTTATCACCCCTAAAATTATGAATACTCCTGCCACGCCATAGCCCACTATTTTCCAACCTTTGGATAGTTCGCTGTCATTGCTTTGCATGTACACTCCTTGTTCTCTATGTTTCTTATGTATTTTTCACATAGACCAACTCCTCACAACCATGGCGTTGTGAGATTATGTTGTCAATGAGCCTTCTAGTTAAAAGTATAGAATAGCCTAGTAAATAAGCTACTATATGTCAAGCTCACCGCCCTGCCCGACCACCCAGGAGTAAAAAACCCGACAAGCGATAGGCGCGTGTCGGGTAGGTTCGTTTGAAACCCGTAGGTTAGACAAACGAGAGAAACAGCAGATGCAGGATGGTGAAGATGCCAATTGAAAACACGGCAATGAATAGCGCCCGACCATAGGTAGTACCGGACTGCAAGCGAATACCAAATGCGACGAGGATAACTTCCCACACAAAGGCCAGGTGCAGCTTCGCCGCCAGCGCATACCCGAAAGTGGTTGGGCCCAAGCCAGCCAGCTTCGCCAGGAACACCAGGGAGACTGGGTTTTCTAAAACCTGGAGCGGGAGCATGAGGGCGAGTGAAGCCAGCATGACTACCCGGTACGCATACTCGCCAACCATCACTACTAGCGTCACACTTTGTGGTGCAATGGACAAGCCGAGTAACCAACACAAACCCCGACCAATCATCGTGCATAACCAGGGAATAATCAGCGGACTGCATACCGCACTTACCCAATACAGGGCTTGAAAAACTTCAACTTTCTGGTTATTGCTCGCTTGACGGAACAATTCCACCTGCATCGAATACGTTGCTGTAGAAAAGATCAAGGCCAAGAAAAACTGGGCGAAGAAATATCTCCAGTAAGGCTGCCCTTGTCTGGCAAAAAAATGTTTGGGCGTTACGAGTGGCCCGAAATAATCCTGCGCCCACGTGGACTCACGAGCAAGCTGTTGTGTAACTCGGCTCTCATTCATGTGTATCACCTCTTGTGTCAATGAACCATGTAGCAAGTGTATTTACCACGTCCCTTCATATTCGTCAAGGTGCGCCAAACGAAAAAAACCCTCGTCCAATTGAACGAGGGTATTCGACTGCCGTGCCCATGCACGACGACAACCACTACCAGCCGGCAAAGAGCATGGAAAATATTGTCCACACTCGCCGCGCGGATCCAGCCCAGCCGCCATCATCGGCGATAGCCGGATCAATCCAGCCGCCATCGGCTTTACGCGATGGTGGGCCGACCGTTGCGGTAGGCGGCACCCCGCGTTCCGTGCCCCAGCCAGTGTCATCGGATGAAACGGCATTGACGCTGGCTTGGCTGTCGCCACCCCAGGGGTGGTCGTCTTTGGGATTGTCGACGAAGCCGCGGGCAGGCGGCCCAACCGCGTTCGCCGCGGGCACCGTGAGGACGAATGCCAGCAACGAAACCAGGAATAGTAAGAAGATCTTTCTCACTTTTCCTCCTTTGTGTAAAGAAGTTACCCATAGAAAACGCCATTCGTAACTTGGTAAATGACGCTCTCTAGAGGTGGGGATTTTTACAAAGAGCCTAGGCGTGCTAACGAGTATGCAGTAGCAGCGCGGGACTTTTTTGTTTGAGGAAGTCGTTAATGTAGCCTACTGCTTCTTTCTGGGTTTCGGCAAGGGTATCATTGGTATCCAAAAAACCGACCACGCTCCCCCGGTGGCGGAAAATCTTGGCAAACCACGGGCTGCGGTAGCGGGTGTCGAGCTTCTTGAGGAAAGCCCGCTTCTCAAAAATCGCATGATCTTTTTTTATGCGCTTACTCAAACGCTGGAGCGCTACCGGGATTGGACAGACCGGAACCAGCAGCAGGTCGGGTCGGTGCTGGAGCGCAAACCGATTACCTTCCAGCTTCAAGAGCTGCGCCAGGGTAATAAGCTTTTGTAAAGGCTGGTAAGCAATGGAGGATGAAACGCCGCGCTCCTGTAAAACCAGCAACCCTGCTGCGAGCGCGGGTAGGATAACCTGAACGTGCAGCACCAGCCGATCGAGGGCGAAGGCTTCGGCGGCAGTACGGCCAGTGTAGTGCCGACCATTGTCTTTAATAATTTCTTCCCGAATAACCCGGCCAATCCCACAGTGGGTGGGCTCGGCTGAAACGAGCACATCGCTCCCCTTCCACTCTGCTGGTTCTGGCAACCGTTGGTGTTCTTTAGCAAATGCCCGCACGTCGAACACGCGCAAGCTTTTCTCCTGCGCCCACGCAGCGTACGCGTCGACGACCGTACCTTTGCCCGAGCCGTCTATGCCGTCTACAATGATGAATGTCCCACGTGGCTTTCCCATGTACCTATTGTAGCATGCAGCACTTTGACGGAACATATCGGGCGTGGTACTTTCTCCACTCCTGAAAGAAAAACTTGAACCTTGAAAGGATGCGCATGGAAACACGCCCAACCCCGCCGATGCATTGCTGCATTTTCGATTACGATGGGACGCTCATTGATTCGCCTCAAATTACGATGATAACGCTCCAGGATATCGCTCGGCGTAGGGGGATGCGCGTCCCCTCGCTGAAGGAACTCCGTGACCTCTGGCACTTGCCGTGGGAAGAGATTCTCTGGAACGTCTGGGCGACTGAAAACAACGCTGTGTCTGTCCTCTTCAATGAAGAACACCCAAAAATTCGCTTCAAACCCTACCCGGGTGCCAAGCGCTTGCTCACCAGTCTTGCCCAGAAGAACGTGCTCCTGGCTTTAGTGACAAACCGCGACGAGGAGTCACTCTGCTACACCGCCGAGACGACAGGAATTAACCTCAAGCACTTTGACGTCCTCGATGCGATTGATGGTCGAAGATACCACAAACCAGACCCGCGCGTCTTCAATCGCACGTGGGCAGCCCTAGAAAACACGGGCATTCGGCGTGAGAACACCTACGTCGTCGGCGACAGCATTGGCGATTTGGAAGCGAGCAGGGGATTTGGTTTCCCCTTCATTGCCTTCCCTACCTACGTGACCAAGGCGACGACGTTCCGTGCGCTCGGTGTACCAAACAGCCACATTCTCACTGACCTTCAACAGCTCCGACAATTTGTGTGAAAACCCAAACCCCCCGACCCATACAACCGGTCGGGCTTTTCTTTTCCTTTACCGCTTATAGAAGTCTGCCTGGAAGTCTATGGGTGCCAAGCGGATGTGCTGCACCAGGTGCGGGTACACGGTGCGCACTTGCTCCAGCATGTCCCGTACTACTTCGCGGTACGACATGTGGCCGCCGGACTTGGAACGGAGCTCCACCATGTGCGTGAGCTCACGGGGATTCATAATAAAGAGCGTGCGTTTCCGCGTGGCCATGGGCAAGACGTACGACGCCTCGTGCGGCAGATCAATTTCCATGGCGCGGTAGAGGCCGCCAGCTTTCTGGATTATCGTCTCGAATATGTCGAGGCCGCCGGCCAGTTCCATGCCCATTGACTCTGGTGGTTCCTCGAAGCCGTGCAGGCTGGTGAGCGGCTGGTTGAGCTGCGTGCACATGCGGTGGCGCTGCAGGTCGCGGAAGGCGCCGTAGTCCATGAGTGTGTCGAAGATGAGGCCGCCGACTTCGTAGGGTCGGCCCACGACGTCGAACTGCCCCCGGTCGGCTGTGCCGGCAGCAATGATGTCGGCGCGCGCCATGACTGGCAAATCTTCAACCACCCGCCGAATCTGGCCAAAGCTGAAGTTTGTAGCATCGTAAAGAAGCGTGGTCGCAAGGTCAATTTCTGGGTGCGAAGCCTCGTGGAATGTAACGCGTGGTTCATCTGCAAGAATGTGCAGATCACCCAGAACCGTGGCTGCGACCTGGTGCATACGGCGACGCAGGTCTTTCTTGTACGGCGTTGGGTCAGTGTATTTTATGAGCGTGGGCGCGCCTTTGTACTGCAAGTTAAGCTTGGCCTTAATGCCCTCGGCGAACGGCCGGGCAGCAGGGTCTGCAGCAGTGAGCAGAGCTTCAATCTCCTGCGCGTGCGGGTTGTGTGCGGGATTGGTTGCAGCTGCTTCAAGTTCGCGAGCAATTGTTCGCACCTCATCCAGATCGTGCTGCTTCATTTTGAAAATCGCCCGGCGTAAACCGCGAGCCGAGGAAATCCAGCCGAGGTTCGTGAGCGTGGCGGTTGGTAGCAGGTAGCGCGCAATGTCTAGGCTACGGGCTTTAAGTTTCGCCGCGTACATTTTATCCGTGACATCATCCGGCTTAGGGTAAGTCTGCCGGTAGTACTCGACCATGGTCTGTGAGAGGTCGACGTACGCATCAAACATTTTTTCGCAAGTCTCGGTGAAAGCACGTGCGTGCGCAGAGGCCATTACGGGTACTGGCCGAAAGTACCGACGCGGAGGCACGGATCCATCGGCTGCAGGCTTCCGCTCGAAAGACTGGTAACGGGTGGACTTCTCCTGGTAACTGGCCAGACGGTGGTCTTCAATGGCTTTGCTCGCAAGCATCGAGACGTTCTCGCATGCCAAGGCGACCACAGCCATATCGGCCACGGACGCATCACCGTAGCCCAAAACCCACTTCTCGTGGAACTCGGCAGACTTCTCTTCGGTCAGCTCGGCCAGGGTTTCCTTGATGGACGCCGCCGACCGGGAGTACTTGGCCATGCCTACAGCCAGCACTTCTGGCGGGAGGCCAGTAATGGCGAAGATATCGCGGGCGTTAGGGTCAGCCGTGCTCATGCGCGGGTACTTTACCCGCCCCCTGGCGAGTTGGCAAGGCTACTTTCCTGTACTCCCGAATCCCCCATCCTGCCGGCTGGTGTCAGTTAGTTCTTCGACAACCTGCACATCCACACGCAGCACGGGCTGGATGAGGAGCTGGGCTATGCGGTCGCCCTTTTTAAGGCTCACTGGTTCTTGTGATGTATTGAGCGTCACAATGCCGTACTCGCCCCGGTAACTCGCATCAATGACGCCCGCGAGATTCGTGAGCCCTTGCTTAGCAGCCAGGCCTGACCTATCCCACACCAGGCACACGTAGCCAACGTCGAACGCGGCAGAGAAACCGAGCTTGAACAGGTGCCGCTCGCCCGGCTGGAACGTGTAGTCTTCGCAACTGTACACATCCATGCCCGCGTCGCCGTCGTGCGCGTACGCCGGGGCTTTGGCATCTGGGGAAAGGAGTTTGACCTTAAACTGCATGGGTAATGTCTGTAATGATTGTGCTCACCTGCCGATCAAGTTCCTCCAGCGTACTGGTATTCACCACAGTGTAGTTTGCCATGGCAATTGGTCCGGCCTTCTCGATGTTCTCGATCTCGGCGTAGTCACGGGCCTTGGCTTCCTCACGGGAGAACGAACGGAAACGCATCTTCGGGTCATCGCCGTATCGCGAGCGCCGGTCTTCGAGCCGGGCGTAGCGCGTTTCGGGTGGTGCGTACACTGCCACGACGGTGAGCGTTGAACCGTACTTCTCCTTAAGAATTTTGTACTCGGACCAGCTGTACAGTCCATCCACGAGTACGGGTTTACCCTCGGCGAGGAGTGCATCGATCTTCGGCTGGTTGAGAATGGCGAATGCGGCCATGCCGTGCTCCTTGCGCAAGGCTTCGCGGATTTCCCGCTCGTTCGCTTCGGTCGGCTGCAAACCACGCCGTGCAACTTCATCCAGGGTAATTTGCCCGAAGCGGAGGTACGCAAAGCCCGCCTTGACGAAGCGGTCACCAACTTCACTCTTCCCTGCGCCACACAGGCCAACGATGGCGACGATTTGGGGTTGCGCGGGCATGGTTACTTCTTCTGGAGCTTCAACGAATGCTCTGGCACGAACTGCCGGTACGTCACCCCGGCGCGGTCAAAGAGCTTGCGCGAGGCCGCCCAAATATCCTGGTCGTGATACTTGTCTGACGCGTATACCACCTCCGTGATGCCGTTCTGAATAATGGTCTTGGCACATTCGTTGCACGGGAACAGGGTGGTGTAGATGGTACAGCCCTTGGTCTTCGCGTTGCTGTTGTACACGGCGTTCTCTTCGGCGTGCACCACGTAGGCGTACTTCGTGTCTAAAAATTTCCCTTCGCGCTCCCAGGGCAACTCTTCATCTTCAATGCCGCGGGGAAAACCATTGTAGCCCATACCCACGACGACGTGCTGGTCGTTCACGATGACCGCCCCGGCTTGCGTGGACGGGTCTTTGGAGCGCTGAGCGATGAGTTCGGCCATCAGGCTGAAGCACTCATCCCAAGAAATGTAGTCTGTACGTTTCGGCATAGTTGCAACAGGTTACGGTTGAGGTTTCGAGGCTCGTTACGGCCTGCCCGCCGAACTGGCAAGGCAGGCGGGTATCGAGGGACGGGTTAGGCTTTACACTGACGTTCATCAAATCCGTACTTCGTGGCGAGCCTCGAGACCGTTGCCGAGTTACGACGTTACGACCCGAATCCCCGGCCCCATGGACGAGGTCATGGTGATGGATACGAGATATGTCCCCTTCACACCCGTGGGCTTAACCCGCTTCACGGCATCCAAGAAGGTTGTGGCGTTTTCAAGAATCTGCTCATCGCTGAACGAAACCTTGCCCACCGCTTGGTGGAGGTTACCAGATTCATCGTTACGGAAAGTCACCTTACCACCTGAGAGCTCGGTGACGGCTTTGGCAACGTCTGGCGTAACCGTCTCGTTCTTCGGGTTCGGCATGAGCCCGCGCGGCCCCAGGATTTTTGCCACCTGGCTCAAATGCTTCATCATGTCGGGGGTGGCGACGACGACGTCAGCATCAATACCGTTCTTCAGCTTTACCTCTTTGATAAGTTCTTCCCCACCGACAATTGCCGCCCCGGCTTTCTTCGCGGCGTCAGCGGCTGGGCCGGTGGCGAACACCGCCACCTTCTTCTGCTTGCCGGTGCCGTGCGGCAGCGTGACGGAGCCGCGGACGAGCTGGTCGGCTTTCTTCGGGTCTATACCCAAACGCACGTGCAGCTCAATGCTGCCAGTGAACTTCGTGTTGGCGGTCGCTTTCGCCAAGGTCACCGCTTCGGTGAGCGGGTATATCTTCGTGGCGTCAATTTTCTTTACGAGCTCACGGTAGCGCTTGCTTCGGTTTGCCATACTGCAATTGGGTTACGTGGTGCTAACGTCCCGGGACACGGGACTCCCACATAGGTGAAATATAATTATAAATTTCCCTGCGCCGAACCCGAGCCTCGCTACTGCGAGGAGCGAGTGGTTCTGGCGCGCTCACGTTGAATGGTCAACCAGTGCAACAGGAATAATGGGATGCTAGCGAGGAGGAATGGGATAGACGTAGCGAGCGTACGCTGCCACTCGTACTTCGGCTGCTGGTCCATCTCGGTTTTCGCTTGCGCGTAGTCAGCTTGCCACTGCGTCAGCTGTGCTTTCTGGTCAACCGTGAGCTTGCAGGGGTCCGCGCACTGCTGGAGCGAGGTGATGGCAGTAGTATCTGTGGTTCCGGTCACACCCGGGAACTTCACTGGTGCACTGAAGACGTTCGTCTGCGTATCTGACGCGCTCTTCACCACCCAGGTTTTGAGCACCGTGTTCACCGTGACCCCAGTGAAAATCATAAACATGATAACTGCCGCGAGCGCGATAAAGTAGAAGTAGAGTGACCGAACTGTCCTTCCCGAACGCTTCGGGTCTGAATTTTCTGCAATATCCTGCTTGGCGTCGCGCTGCGCCGCTCGAAAGAGAAACCAGAACACCGGCAAAGCCACGATGAGAAAAGACAGCGCATTCACCAAGCCACGCGCGCGGTTCGTGGAGGACGTTGGCTGCTGCTGCCAGATGCGGTAGTTATCCTGCCAGTCGCTAATGCTGGTACGCTGACTATCGGTGAGTGAACAGGTGGGCGTACAGCTGACGATCGTGTCAGGAATATCTCCACCATCCCTGGTCGGATTAAAAAAAATCGCTGGCGGTGTGCCGCGGTACGAAATATCTGCTTTCTGGAAGACGGTCACCTTGACGACGTAGCTAAGCAGGTAGATGCCCGAACCCACAATAAAACCAAGCGAAACGAGTGAACCGATGTAGAAAAATAATCGCCGGGCGTTTGAGGTTTGGTCGGCCATAGGGCTAGTCGCTAATAGTAATACCCATGTTGCGGGCGGTGCCTTCGACGATGCGCATGGCACCTTCAATGTCTTTGGCGTTCAGGTCTGGCATTTTCTTCTCCGCAATTTCTTTAATTTGCGCACGGGTCACTTTGCCCACCTTCTCCTGCAGTGGCTTGGCCGAGCCTTTCTCAATTTTCGCGGCCTTCTTCAGGAGCTCTGCCGCGGGCGGCGTCTTCAGGATGAACTCATAGGTGCGGTCTTCGTAAATCGTAATCTCCGCTGGGGTCACTTCACCCATGCGGTCTTTCGTGGCGTCGTTGAACTTCTTGCAGAACTCTGCAAGGTTCACGCCATGAGGCCCGAGCGCTGTGCCGACTGGGGGCGCCGGGTTGGCCTGGCCACCGGTAATCTGCAGCTTCACCAATGCTTTAATCTTCTTAGCCATAATAGTTACGAATTACGAATGAGATGCTACGAATGTACGAAATACGAATGATACATTTAGTCGCCTGCGCTGAATATACGTATTCGTAATTCGTATATTCGTATCTTTTTTCGTATTTCGTAATTTAAATCTTCTTAACTTGCAGGAAGTCTAACTCTACCGGCGTCTCACGGCCGAACATCGAGACCAGGACTTTGACCTTACCACGTGACTCGTCCACCTCAGCCACCTTGCCCTCGTAGTCCTTGAACGGCCCGTCGGTGATCTTCACCGGCGTGTTCACCATGATGTCAATCTTGAACTTCGGTTCAGCCACGCCCATGCGCTTCTGAATTTCGAGAACCTCTTCATCCGAGATTGGCGTTGGCGTGGTGCCGCTGCCCACGAAGCCAGTGACGTTGGGGGTATTACGGATGACGTACCACGAATCGTCCGTGACGATCATCTCGCACAGCACGTAGCCGGGGAAAATCTTCTCCGTCACAACCTTACGCTTGCCGTTCTTAATCTTAATCTTGTTCTCCGTGGGGATTAGGACGTTGAAAATCTTGTCCTGCATGTCCATGGACTCAATGCGCTGGCGCAGGTTGCGGGCGACGTTCTCCTCGTAGCCAGAGTAGGTGTGGAGCACGTACCAGCGGCGGCCATGCGATGCGGTCTGTTTTGCCATATTGGTTTAGCGGTTGATGAGCTTCTGAAGCCCGGCGGTAAGGCCGAGGTCAACGGCGCCCAGGAAGGCGGCGACGCCTAAGGACACCCCAATGACCACAAGAGTGTCGCGGAATGTGTCTTTCCGGCTCGGCCACGAGACTTTCTTCAGCTCTTCGTAGCTTTCTCGGAAGTACTTCACAATGATGTTTGCCATGAGATTCAGGGGTTCCCCTGAACCGGAGCCCCCGCCTTGGCGGGGTAGCGACTGGTTCAGGGTCTTGAAAACAGCCCGGTCGGGCCTTGATGGGGTTACTGTACAACGACATTCCAGGGGCGTCAAGCATGACGTTTGCGAGCTTGACTGCCAGGTGTATACTCCAGTTCAACAAGAGGGCGGATCTCTAATTTACCGCCTTATATTTATGCCTAAAGAACAAGAACCTACAATCAACGATGTTTTAGAGGCTATCCATAGCTTTGCCGGCCAAACCGAAATCCGATTTGAAAAAATCGAAGGTCGCCTAGGCAACCTGGAATCTGGCATGGTCACGAAAGACTACCTAGAAAAGCGCCTCAATAAACTGCAGGTACATATGGTGACCAAAGATTACCTAGACACCAAGCTCGCCAACCTCGAAGGTAACTTGATTGTGCTAACCCGCAAGGAAGACCAAAAACTCCACACCCTGGTAGACATCCTCCACGATAAGCAGGTCATTGACGATGCGGATATGCGCAGAGTAGAGCGCCTGGAACCGTTTGCCCGGTAAATCCTGACTTCAAGAAAAGTTTTAGTATACACCAAAGCCCCCCCCTGCAACCTAGTAAGGTTAGCCAAAAAACCAGCAGATCTTGCGAGGCAGGTTGGTCAAAACTGGTAAAAACTTGACAGAAGTAGTCAATAGCCTATACTAGCTTTGAATCACTACGAAATGTACCTCCTGATGTTCCGTCGTCAGGCGGTGCTTTTCTTATGTTCTAGCTTATGCTTTAGGTTGTCCATTGTTACCAATTT
Organism: bacterium; assembly: GCA_030689605.1. Lineage (GTDB taxonomy): Bacteria > Patescibacteriota > Patescibacteriia > PEXW01 > PEXW01 > CAIPSZ01. The sequence continues at coordinate 14,611 of JAUYFT010000031.1, forward strand.
CTCACGGGCTGCACGTTTGAGGAGTGCTGAATATTTTTTACTATTCGGTACAATCATCGCTTGCAAGACTAACTCTGCATCGCAATTCCCTTTTACCGTACCATCCTTGTATCGGAGTATTGGCTTATGGATGAGAATATATCCAAACTCTTGAAGGCGAGTATATAACTTCTGATTTTCTGGCATGTAACCAATGAAAATATAGGCGCGTTCAACGTCATACTTTTCCTTAAGATACACACGAAACCTTTTAAAATCAAGGCGCCAACCCAACTCCCGTATGCCAAGATTCACGTTTTGACTATCAATGAATGCGAAGTTTCCTGGCATACCAAGCTTAAATATCCAAATTCTTCACACTCTTCGCGTGCGTCTGGATGAAGCGCTTGCGCGGGGCGACCTCGTTGCCCATGAGCATGTCGAACACCTGGTCCGCAGCTTCGGCATCTTCCAAGGTCACCTGGCGCATGACGCGCGTGGCTGGATCCATGGTGGTCTCCCACAACTGGCCAGGGTTCATTTCGCCTAAACCTTTGTAGCGCTGGATGGAAATGCCAGATGCGGTTGTCTCGACCACTTGCTCTCCATCAGTTGGAATATCGGCTGGTGCTTCAACTTTATCCTTGGCGGCTTTGGCAGCAACTTTCTCTAACTTGATTGCCTCAAATTCCTTCTTCACCTTCTCCAGCTCGGCTTCGTTGTACACATACTTACTCATCTTCCCCTTCTGCACGCGGAACAGCGGCGGCTGGGCAATGTACAGGTGGCCGGTGAGCATGAGCTGCGGGAAGTAGCGGTAGAATAGCGTAAGCAAGAGCGTGCGGATGTGGCTGCCATCGACGTCAGCGTCGGTCATGATGATAATGCGGTCATAGCGTAAATCCTCAATACGGAACTGCTCGCCAATGTTGGTGCCCATGGCAATGATGAGCGACTTAATTTCGGTGTTGGCCAGCATCTTATCCAAGCGCGCGCGCTCGACGTTCAAGATTTTCCCGCGCAAGGGCAGAATGGCTTGGAAGTTTCGGTCTCGCCCCTGCTTGGCGCTGCCGCCGGCAGAGTCACCCTCCACCAGGAAGAGCTCGGAATCTTTGGGGTCTTTGCTGGAGCAGTCTGCTAGCTTGCCGGGCAAGGCAAAGCCGTCGAGCGCCCCCTTGCGGAGCACGGTGTCCCGTGCGGCGCGGGCGGCCACGCGAGCGCGCTGAGCCAACACGCACTTGCCGATAATCGCTTCGGCGTCACGCGGGTGTTCTTCCAGGTAGATGCCGAGCGCATCGGCCGTGACGCTTTCCACCGCGGGTTTTACTTCGGCGTTGCCGAGCTTGGCCTTGGTCTGGCCTTCAAACTGCGGCTCCCGGACTTTCACGGAAATGACCGCCGTACAACCTTCGCGCACGTCCTCACCCGAGAGATTGTCATCCTTCTCTTTCAAGTACCCTTGCTTGCGCGCGTAGGCGTTGAGCTGTCTTGTGAGCGCGCCGCGGAAGCCCACCAAGTGCATGCCGCCTTCGATGGTGTGAATGTTGTTAGCAAAACAGAACACCGTTTCCTTGTAGTCATCGGTGTACTGCATGCCCACTTCCACCTGGATACCACCGGATTCCTTATCAACATAGAACACGGCGTCATGCTTTGGTTCCTTAGAATGGTTGATGTGCTTCACGTAACTCTGCACCCCGCCTTCGAAACGGAAAGTGTAGCTCGGCGCTGTTTGACCCCGCGGTGTAGGTAAGCCCGCCTGCCTCGCCTGAGCCGAAGGCATGGCGGGCAGGCGTTTATCGATGATGCTAATCTCCACACCCTTGGTCAAGTAGGCCTGCTGGCGGAGGTGGTCTTTGATACTCTGCAAGTTAAAATCCAGTACCGTGAAAATTTCGGGGTCGGGCTGGAAGGTAATGGTCGTACCGGTGCCACGCGCCTTGCCGACGGCTTTCACCTTGTACTGCGCCTTGCCGCGGGTGTACTCCTGCTGCCAGAGCTTGCCCTCACGCTTCACCTCGGCTTTCACGTACACCGAGAGCGCGTTGACAACCGAGACGCCGACGCCGTGCAGACCGCCAGAGACTTTGTACCCGCCTTCGCCGAACTTGCCACCGGCGTGGAGCACGGTAAGTACGGTTTCCAAGGCTGACTTCTTGGTCGTCTTGTGGATGTCCACCGGAATCCCGCGGCCGTCATCTTCCACCGACACCTTATTCCCCGGTTGCATGGTGACCACGATATGCTTGGCGTGGCCGGCCATAGCTTCGTCAATGGAGTTGTCAACAACTTCCCACACCAAATGGTGCAAGCCTTCACTCGCGGTGTTGCCGATGTACATGCCCGGGCGCTTGCGCACCGGGTCCAAACCTTCCAGGACGGTAATTTGCTTGGCGGAGTACTCGGAACCTTGAACTTTCTTTGGCATAATAATTACGAATTACGAAAAAGTATACGAATGTACGAATTACGAATATGTACATCCAAATACGCCTCAACATTTTTGCTCCATTCGTATTTCGTATATTCGTAGGTTGTCATTCGTAATTCGTAAACTATCTTCGGAATTCAGCAGAGAATGCCTCGTCCATGCGCTGGGCGATCCTCTCAACGATACCTTGCACGTCATCGCTGGTCAACGTCGTTCCCGGGCTCTGGAAGGTCACGCGGAGGGTGATACTTACCCCCGCCCGACTGCCTGGAGGGGCGTCAAGGCGGGCGCGGTTGCCGTTGGCTAGGCTGAAGCGATCTATGCCCTGGACTTTCAGGATAAGTGGGTCCACGCCGCGGACTTCCCGAATGAGTTCGGCGTGCGCCACAGGATGGGGCAAGGCAAAGGCTAGGTCACGTTCGACAGACGGGTAGACGGGGAGTGGCTGCGCTTTGGTAATATGTCGTGGTTGCTCCATCAAAAGTGATAAATCAATCTCGGCAAAGGCCGCGGGCTTCCGCAGCTTCACGGCATCGGCGTACTTCTGCCGCACACTGCCGATTATGCCAATGGCTTCGGTGCCCACGGTGATACGCGCGGCTGTAGATGTAGAGCCGTGGTAGCGAACGTCGTGCAAACCGAGGCTGCGGCACATCGCTTCCACCACACCTTTTACAGCCAGGAAGGGGTCACCCGCCTGCCACGGCTGCGCCGAGGCGCTGGCGGGCAGGCCAACTTTACGCACATCCACAATGCCGAGCATGGTGCGCTCTTCGGGCATGGTCCGGTTCGCCGGCCAGAACGCGCGGCCCACTTCGAATATGCGCAGGCTATCGCGCGTGGCGCTCTGCTTGCCCGCCACGGTGAGGAGCTGCGGCATGAGCGAACGGCGCAACAGCGCTTGATCCGGATTGAGCGGGTTTGCGAGCTCGGCGTGCGGCTGGTCTGCCAGGTCAAAGCTCTCGGCCAGTTCTTTACTATAGAAGCTGTAGGTCGGCGTCTCGGTGAGACCCGCGGCGACCAAACGGTGACGTACGGTTGAGGTAAAGGCGAAAGAACTCGACTGCTCTGGTGCGCGCTGCGGAATGTGCGGCAAGGTCGGCTTGAGCGTGTTGTAGTCCATCAACCGACCGACTTCCTCCACCAGGTCTGCTGGGATGATTAGGTCTAAACGCCACGATGGTGGCACGACGCGCAACGCGGTTTTCGTAGCCTGCACTTTGCACCCAAGGCTAGTGAGCATTGCTTTCATTTTTGCTGCTGGCACGCGCGCACCGATGAGACGTTCCACTTCGGCGAGCGTAAGGGTAATTACTTTCGAGACTAATGGCTTCTTCCCAGCGACAACCCTTCCTTTGGCAACGACGCCATCAGCCCACGCAGCAATGTACGCGGCACACCGGTCGGCTGCTTCAATGGCCAACGCTGGGTCAATCCCCTTCTCGAATCGGTTCGACGCTTCAGAACGGAGATGCAAGCGCTGCGCCGTCAGCCGCACGCGGATGGGATCGAACCGCGCCGACTCAATGATGACACGCTTTGTGTGTTCGCTGACTTCGGTATCCTGCCCGCCCATCACACCAGCAATGGCGATTGCGCGTTGCTTGTCGGCGATGACGAGGTCTGACGTGAGGAGATTGCGTTTCTCGCCATCCAACGTGACGAGCTGCTCGTTCGGCTTCGCGCTCCGCACGACAATCTGATTTAACTTGTCTGCGTCAAACGCATGCAAGGGTTGGCCGAGTTCCAGCATGACGTAGTTCGTTGCGTCTACCACGGCGTTAATCGGCCGAATGCCGACGCTAGCCAGACGCTCCTGCACTTCCACTGGTGACGACTTGATGGTAATGCCTTCCACGAGTCGGGCGACGTACTGACTGCAACTTTTCGTGTCTTGCACTTTCACTTGAACAGTATTTTTACTTTTTCCCTCAACGAGTTTCGGCCCGCCTGCTACGCCTTGCGAAGCATGGCGGGCAGGTGCTGGCTCTTTCAGCTTCTGCTTGGTGAGTATGGCGACTTCTCGTGCCAGGCCGCGGATGGAAAGGCAGTCACCGCGGTTCGGTGTGACTTTCACATCCAGTGTAATGTCGGCGGCGCCAAGCCACTTGGCTGCCGGGGTACCAACTTCGGCTTTCGGATCCAGCACGATGATGCCGCTGTGGTCGTCGCCGAGGGCAAGTTCATCAGCTGCGCAGATCATACCGCTGGATTCCACGCCGCGTATCGTCGCTGCCCTAAGCTCCACGCCATTTGGCAGCACGGTTCCAGGCAAGGCGACCGGTACCTTCTGGCCAGCGGCCACGTTCGGTGCGCCGCAGACAATCGTCCGCGGTTGTTCACTGGCAAGCACGCGCACCAAGCAGACTTTCAGGCGGTCTGCATTGGGGTGCTGCTTTACTTCCTCGACCAAACCAACGATGATACCGCTCACCTCTGGCCCACGGCTTGTCCCGAGCGCAGTCGAGGGGATAATTTGCTCCACTTCCGATCCAGACAACGTCAACAGCTGCGCCAGTTTCTCTGGGCTAGTGCGGACCGTAACGAAATCTTTGAGCCAGGTGAGCGGAAGCTTCATGAATTACTCTTGTTCAGCGCTTGAGAGTGCATCCAGAATTTTAGTCAGTTGATAGCCAGTAGATTCGGTATCGTTCTGCGTGTCCCGAACTTGTTTGCGCAAGAGCCGACCGAACCGCTGCTTAAAGTACGGGCTGGGACTTTTCTGCAGCTGCTGGAATACGTGGTAGAGCCGAACATCCACGCCATCAAAATCTTCCGCATGAATCTTCCCTATGGCATCTTGTGCGCCATGTGGGTAGGTTGAACGACTGGCTTTCCACTCTTTCACGCGGAGCTTCAAATCTTGCAACCACTTTTCCTCACTGCCTGTAAGCTTCATCTCCTCTTCGACTTGCAAATCTTCGGCGGTCGGCTCGGCCTGCACTTCAAACTCATCTTCCATTTCTGTTTTCAGCACTTCATTCGGTGTCTCCTTATGCTCGGGATTCTCCTCGACTGCCGGCGTGACTACTTCATCATCAAGGCCTTCTCGCTTTTCATTATCCATAAAAAGGATAGTTAGTAGTGAAATTGTTCTAAGAATCGTTGGTCACCAGAAAGGAGCAAGCGCACTTCGGGTATGCCGTGTAGAAGCATGACCATGCGCTCCACGCCAATGCCGAAGGCGAAGCCGGAGTACTTCTTCGGGTCGACCTTCATGTTCTTGAGCACGACCGGGTGCACCATGCCTGCGCCGAGCATCTCCAGCCAGCCCGTCTGCTTGCACACCGAGCACCCTTTGCCATGGCAGATGAGGCAAGACATGTCCACCTCAATGCCGGGCTCCACGAACGGGAAGTAGCTCGGCCGGATGCGCATCTTCACCGGACCGAAGGTGTGCTGCAGGAATGCCTTCAGTGTGCCGATGAGGTCCGTGATGTGCAGGTCACGATCAATCGCCAGACCTTCTAGCATTGAGAAGTTCGTATCGTGACTGGCGTCGGTCGCTTCGTGGCGGAACACCCGCCCTGGTACGACGACGTACGCTGGTGGCTTGTGCGTCTCCATGTACCGGAGCTGCACCGGTGACGTGTGCGTCCGCATCAGAATGCCGTCGCGCTCGGGGTTGAGGTAGTAGGTGTCCCACAAATCGCGGGCAGGATGGTTTGCTGGAATGTTGAGCTTGTCGAAGTTGTAGGCAGCGGTTTCCACCTCTGGCCCGTCGGCGACGGCGTACCCCAGGGTCGTGAAGAACTGCACACTCCGCTCGACGAACGCGGTAACAGGATGGAGGTGGCCGATGCTCGGCGCTACGCCTGGCCACGTGGGATCGAAGTGGCTGTGGTCGTTGGTCCCGCTGAACTTTCCGCGCGCACCGTTGAACGCTAGCTGTAAGGTTTGCTTCACCTCGCTCGCGAGCGTACCAATGCCAGCCCGCTCGGCTGGTGGCAGAGTTGGGATGCGCGAGAGGAGTGCCGCGAGCTTGCCCTTGCGGCCGAGGATATTTATTTCTAGCGCATCAACAGCGGCCGCATCCTGCAGATGCTGCAGAGCGTCGAGTGTACTTGCTTGGAGTTGTTCTATTTCAGAAGTCATCGGGTTTGCCTTTCACGCAGCGCTTCCTGCGACAAGAAGAAGCCCTCCAAGAGGATGAAAAAGATGACCAGCGGAGCTACGTTCCACCAGGCGAACCAGCGCATGGCCTGCAGCACGAGGAGGCCTTCCAACAGCACCGCAACCACAACGCCCTGCCGCACGGATGTACGCAGCACGCGGAAAAGGACAGGATCATTACCGAACATCGCCCGCACCCCAAATCCTGCAATCGCAAACGTACCTGCCACGGCAAAGCCAAACGACACTGCGAACGCAGTCACGGTCATTGCTCGGTTCACGTCTGGGCTCATTTGGGTGAGGACAATAACCCAGGCGCCCCACGAGAGCAGTGTGCCGACAGCGAAGAGGACGAGGTAATTCTTAAGGCTCATGAACAAAAAAATGAGGTGCTTGGAACACCTTCAATATACCATATTTCGAATGAT